>DATHRW010000282.1:0-20370 GCA_035464955.1 Gemmatimonadales bacterium | reverse complement strand
GTCCCACCACCGGATGTTCCAGCCGAACGCCACCGCCGACGCCGGCTGAAACGAAATCGTCAAAAAGCGGTGTCGCAGGAACCAGTGGACCAACCCGATCACCGCATACACGGCCGCGAGCCGCAGAATGTGCGGCCACGTGACCCAGAGCAGGGTGCCGACCAGGATATCCTTGATGGCCTCGTTTCCCCCCGGCGTCCGGTCGGCGACCAAAATGGCCGCCGCGGACGCCACGACATACACGATGCCGATGATGGCCTCGTGCGGGACGAGTTCTTTGCCCTTGGTTCGCGTGAGGGCAAAGATCGCGGCTCCGATCGTGGTGAACCCGATTGCGTAGGCAAACGTTGCCGGGGAATCGTGGGGTGACCCGAGAAAGATGGCGACCGTGGTGCCCAACGCCGCCATCTGCGCCAGCGAGAGATCGACGAAAATCACTTCCCGCGCGATCACGTGTAGGCCCAAGTAGCTGTGAATTGCGACGATTACCATACACGCCGCGAGCGGGGGCAGGATCAGTTCGAGCATCGCGTTGTCCCTCTCACTTGAATGCGGCGGCCAGCGACGTGACCCAGGTATCCACCAACTGGAAATACGTCTCCACCCCGGGAGCGCCATGGGTGTTCTCGGGGACGATGACGGCCGTCGCGCCGGTTCGGTCGGCAACCTGCTTGATCTGCGAGCGGCTGAAGTAATTCGACGCGAGCAGCACGGGGATCTTTCGCTCTCGCATCAGACTAATGACATCATGTACGTGCCGAGGAGTGGGCGGGATGCCCGGCTTCGGCTCGATGTACTCGACACAGCTGACCCGATACCGCCGGCTGAAGTAGGCCCATTCCTTGTGGTAACAGGCCATCTCCTTGTCGCGAAAGATCTCGGCTGTCTTGAGCCAGCCCGTGAGCCGGCTCGACAGGGGCCGTCCGTCGAGCGTCGTGCGAGCCAGGAACGGCAGCAGTTGGTCGTTGCGCAAGAGATCAAGGGCCGTTTGGGGAGTCAGGATGCGCACCAGCTCCGCTCCCATGGTCGCCTCGAGGATACGCCGCTCGAAGTCGGCCTCGCGTGCTCGGAAATAGTCGGCATCCGCCGGCGCCACACGCTCGAGGCCGCGCAGGATGTTTCGCGCAATCAGAATGGCGTTCAGCGGGTCGGTGTGAATGTGGGGATTGCCCGCGGCATGGATGTCTCCCTGCGCTCGGCTCACCGATGCGGGAATCTCGAGCAGGTCGATGCCGGCGTTGGCCGCCACATAGCCGCGGCCTCCCTCGGCCACGTTTCGGTTGTTGGCTCGGTCGAGCAGCGCCGGAACCCAGAGTTCGAGGTCCATGCCCGTGGTGACGAAGAGATCGGCGTCACGCAACAGCGCCACGAAGCTGGGCTTGGGCTGCACGAAGTGGGGGTCTTCATCGCCCTGGGCGATGGAAGTGACCGTGCCACGGTCACCGACGATTTCACGGGCAATGGCGCCGTACGTCGTGAGGCTGGTGACTACCCTGACCGGCGCCGACGGCGGGCTGGAAAGGCCCAGAGCGAGAAACACCATTGAGAGCAGCATGATCTATCCTTCGCGCGTGGGGGGGCGCTCAGTACGTTTCGTGCTTGTGGGGGCCCATCGACAGCACCACCTGCACGCGGAGTTGGTTTGACGTTCCCTCGAGGTCGCTCTGGCGGTGTTCCCCCTCCAGCCGCAGATAGACGAACTCGCTTTGCCACCAGGTGACGGTTGGGGTGATCCGCCATTCGCGGTCGTTCACCCCTCGCGGGGCCTCGACCCAGTCGTACCTCGCCCCAACTACCCACCGGCGGCTGGTCCGCACCTGGAGATCGGCAAACGCACCGTAACGGTTGGTGGTCTGGCCCGCTTCGGTTGCGTGCAGGCGATAGCCCTCAGCCCGGAAGGTGATGTCCCGCCGGGTCGCGGCGTCGGGCGGCCGGTAGGTCAGCCGGAAGTCCAACCCCGCCAAGCGGCTCCGCAGATCGGCATCGCTGTTGTTGCCGCCGACCCCGGTTACGCCGAGCTGCATATAGGTGCTGCGGGTGAGTTGCCAGAAGCTCTGAAACCTGCCGAGAAGCGAGGGTTGGGTCCCGCCCGCATAGAGTGGATCGCTCTCGGCGGTGGTGCCCTGGAGCCAAAGTTCGTGGGTGCCGCCGGCGACCGACAACGGCAGCGCCGTATAGAGCGACACGCCCACGCCGGCCAAGCCCTCCTCGCCGAGGAACCGCTGATAGACCAGGGGGTACTGGCTCTCAGGAAGGGCGTGCGCGTGCCAACGATTGAGGTCGCCGAGTTGCTGGCGGATCTTGCCCGCATCGACCCGGATGCGTCCCGGCAGGCCCACCCAGTACAGATAGCCTTCTTCGACCCCGATCTCGTCTTCAGAAAAGGTGAGAAAGATCTTGGCGGTCGAATACGGATCGAGCGCCGATTGAAACGACACCTCGACTTCACGGAGCTCCGCGTTGTCGCGCTGCGGACTCTCGTCCCGTGCCGTGAGCAGGACGGTTCCGGTGACGCTGATCTCGGGGTTGAGCACATTCTGGTTCGGGCGACCCGCTGCGCCGGAAGGCGCCTTCCCTTGCGTAGAATCACGCTCTGACGCCGCGCCCGCTGCGGCTGCCGCAGCGGCACGGATGGCGGCCAATTCATCGACCACCGTGTCGGAAGGCGTCCCACCGGTCTGGGGTGCTGCACAGCGCTCGATGGTGAGGCGATCCACTCGGTCTTCGAGCCGGGTGATGGCAGTCGCCAGCGAGTCCACCGTTGAATCTCCGGTCGGTGTTCGCGGAAGGGAGACAACAGGTCGCGGGGGGCAAATCCCGGCGCCGATCGAATCCAACCTCGCTTCGAGTGCTGTGATGCGCTGGTGAAGCGAATCAATTGCGGGTCGCAGCTCGTCCTGCGCGGCCGCATTTGAACGGGGCCACAGGGAGAGCGCGCCAAGCAGCGCGGCAAGGAGGTGTGTTCGTCGCATTCACACTCCACGAAAGACCAAGGTTCCTCTCGGGACCCGGGGCGCTGGGCATCGGCGGTGCTGTGGAGGCCTTGGTGTGGCGCCCCGGTAGGGGATTCTCAGGTGTGGCGGAGAGGAGGAGCGCGTGGTCGAACGGGTGTGAAGCAGTGGGAGGAGTAGAGCGGCGCGTCCGGCTGGTCGAGCTCTACGATGGCCGGCACTTGGGCGCCTCGAAACCCCGCGGGGTCGAGGGGGCCGTACCGTAGCGGCGCCACGAGTGCGCTCAGGGCGCAGGCCTCGGCGTGACACGCCGGGTTGTCGAGCGCTTCGACGTGTATCTGTCGCGACGCGTCGACTGCGTCACCCCCGTGGTACAGCGCCGCATCGACCACCGTCCGCCCAACCGTGGCAAACAGAAATGCCAGGCCGAGGACGAGCGACCGCAGTGCGACACCCCGGGAGCGATTCATGGGCATGAAGTATAGGGCCTGGCCATGGCGGTGGAAACGATAGCGATCACGGCTCGACCGCTTGCAGGGACCATACCGAAGTAGTATATTCAATGTATATACACTCGGATGTCGTTGATGCGAACTCGCATTTCAAAGTGGGGCAATAGCTTAGGGGTTAGGATCCCTAAGGCGTTTGCCGCGGAAGCCGGCCTCGAAGACGGGACGCCGGTGGACATTTCCGTGTCCGGTGGCCGGATCGTGGTGACAGCGCTTGGCCGTGAGTACCAGCTCGAAGAGCTGGTCGACGGTATCACGGCCGAGAATCGCCACACGGAAACGGACTGGGGACATCCGGTGGGGGCGGAGGTGTGGTAGTACCCGACCGAGGTGACCTGGTGTGGATTTCCATCGCACCCCGCTCGGACGATGGCCGCCCCAGCCGGCGCCCAGCCCTGGTCGTATCACCGGCCCGGTACAACGAGCGGGCCGGGCTTGCGCTCATGTGCGCCGTGAGTGGTGGAGCCACAGGATATCCCTTCGAGGTTCCTCTGCCCCAGGGCCTGCCGGTGAGCGGTGTCGTCCTGGCCGATCATCTTCGGAGCGCCGACTGGAAAGCCCGTGACGCTGCCATTGCCTGCCGCGTGCCGGCGGAAGTGGTGATGGACGTCCTGGCGAAGTTGAAACCACTGTAAGGCGGACATCACTCCTCCATAGACTCCGAGAGAACCGAGACGTCACATGGTCCAACCGATTCCCCTTTCGCGAGCCCACAAGGTAGCGGGACGCTTCATGGTCAACGGCGAGCAGCATGAGATCACCTTCTCGTCCCACAAGACCCTGCTCGAAGTGTTGCGCGAAGATCTCGGCCTGACCGGCACGAAGCACGGATGCGAGCTAGGAGAGTGCGGCGCCTGCGCGGTGCTGGTGGACGGCATGCCGCTCCTGTCCTGTCTGGCCCTGGCCGCCGCGTATCACGATCGCAACATCACAACCGTTGAAGGGATGGCTGACGGGCCCCGGCTCGACCCCCTCCAGGAAGCGTTTGTCGAATTGGGCGCGGCCCAGTGCGGCTATTGCACGCCGGGCGTCCTGCTCACGGCACGGGCGCTCTTGAACGAGAACCCACAACCCACCAGGCACGAGATCAAGGAAGCGTTGGCGGGAAACCTCTGCCGCTGCACCGGCTACATCAAGATCTACGAGGCCGTAGAACTGGCTGCCCGTCGCCTGCGAGGCGAAGCGGCTGAGCCTTTGGAGGAGTCGCTCCATGGCTACTGAGACGGGGCGGAGTTCCTATTCGGTAATCGGCAGCCCAGGAGCCAAGGTCGACGCGGCGGCCAAGTGCACCGGCGAGGCCATCTTTGCAGACGACCTGGTCCTGCCCCGGATGCTGAGTTGTAAGATGCTCAGGAGTCCGCATCCCCACGCGCGGATCGTGCGGATCGACACCACGAAGGCGCGGGCGTTGGATGGCGTCCACGCGGTCATTACCGGCGCGGATGTCCCTATTCCGTTTGGAATCTTGCCGGTGAGCCAAGACGAACACGCGTTGGCGCCCGACCATGTGCGCTTCATCGGCGACGCGGTGGCAGCGGTGGCCGCGCGGGACGAGGACACCGCGACCGCGGCGCTCGATCTCATCGAGGTCGAGTACAACGTCCTCCCGCCCATTGGGTCCGTTGCCCAGGCGGCAGCGACCGCGGAGCCCCAACTCCACGGCTACGCCGACCAGGGAAACCTCCACAAGCTGATCCATCTCGAGTTCGGCGACGTGGAGGCGGGCCTCGGCCGTGCCGAAATGGTGCAGGACGACCTCTTCTTTTACGAGGGGAACACCCATCTCCCGATCGAGCAGCACGCCGCACTCGCGCGATACGACAAGAACGGCCGCCTCACCCTCTGGTCCAGCACCCAGACCCCGCACTACGTCCATCGCGCCCTGGCCAAGGTGCTGGAACTCCCGCCGAGCCGGATCCGGGTGATCGCAACACCGAATGGCGGGGGATTCGGGGGCAAGAGCGACCCGTTCCCGCATGAGATTGCGGTATCGAAACTTGCCATCCTGACTGGCCGCCCAGTCAAAATCTGCCTTACCCGGGAAGAGGTGTTCTACTGCCACCGCGGCCGCCACCCGGTGCTCATGCGGGTCAGGACCGGCGTGACCAGGGAGGGCGCCATCACGGCGATGGATTTCGAGTCCTACTTGGACGGCGGCGCCTATGGGTCGTACGGCGTGGCCAGCGCCTATTACACCGGCGCGCTGCAAACGGTCACCTACCAGGTGCCCGCCTACCGCTTTCGCGGTGCCAGGGCATTCACCAACAAGGCCCCATGCGGACCCAAGCGCGGGCACGGCACCCCACAGCCTCGCTTCGCGGTCGAGGTCACGCTGGACAAGATCGCCGAGCGCCTCGAGCTCGATCCCGCCGAAATGCGCCTTCGCCACCTCCAGCCGGCAAACTCGATCACCGCCAACTACCTGAAGATCGGTACCATGGGACTTGGCCAGTGCATCGAGCGGGTGCGCGCCGGTTCCAATTGGAACATGCGGTTTCGGAAGCTTCCGTATGGTCACGGGCTCGGGCTCGCGTGTTCTTCCTATATCACGGGAGCCGGCCTCCCGATCTACTGGAACGCGATGCCGCATTCCGGGGTGCAACTCAAGTGCGACCGAGGGGGCGGGGTCACCGTCTTCTGTGGGTCCACCGACATCGGCCAGGGCTCGGACTCGGTCCTTGCCTACATCGTAGCCGAGGTTCTCGGTCTCGATCCCATGAAGATCGCGGTGGTCACCGCCGATACCGATCTCACTCCGGTCGACCTCGGCAGCTACTCGTCGCGGGTAACGCTCATGATGGGTCAGGCCGCCATTCAGGCTGCCGAACGCGTGAAGGAGCTCATTGCTCGTGCCGTGTCCACCAAGCTCGACCTGCCGATGGAACAGCTCGTGTTCACAGGAGAGCGGGTGTCGGACCGCGAGCAGCCCGAGGCAGGCATGAGCTTCGCCGAAGCGGTGGTGCTCGCGGAGTCGGCGTCAGGCACCATCGGTGCTGTGGGCAGCTACACGCCGCCCCGTTCGCCGGGGCGCTATCGCGGCTCGGGGGTCGGGCCGTCACCGGCCTACAGCTACAGCGCATGTGTTGCCGAGGTCCAGGTCGATCCGGATACCGGCATCGTTCAGGTTCCCAAAGTGTGGATTGCCCACGACGTGGGGCAGGCCATCAACCCGGCACTGGTGATCGGCCAGATCGAGGGCGGCGTCTACATGGGACTGGGCGAGGCACTCATGGAAGAGATGGCATATCGCGAGAATCGAAACCTGGTGCACAAGTGGCCGTCGATGCTCGAATACAAGAGCCCTACGACGCTCGAGATGTGCGACGTCACCACCTACCTGGTCGGCGAGCCGGACCCGAACGGACCATTCGGCGCCAAGGAAGCGGGGCAGGGGCCCCTCCTGCCGGTAATGCCGGCCGTGGCCAACGCGATCTACGACGCTGTGGGGGTGCGGATCGATGAGGTGCCCATGAGTCCGCCCAAGGTGCTGAAGGCGATTCAGGCAAAGGCCAAGGGCAAAGAGCCGCGCTACGGTCCCGCCGAAACGCCGGAGATCGATTGGCCGCCCGTCACAGCGGTGCCCACTCCGGCCGAAGGCGGAGATGGGCGTGCCGTGGAACCCGGTCGTGCGCCGGCAGGAGGTCGCTGATGCTCCGCCTCTCGCCCTGCACGGCAAGCTTCCCAGCCACGATCGATGAAGCTCTAGCCGAGAAGGCCGCCCATGGCCAGGCGGCGTCCTACGTCGCGGGCGGTACCGATCTCTATCCCAACATGAAGCGCCGGGTCCAGACCCCGGCGCATGTGATCGATATCCGCGGCATCCCCGAGCTGCGGCAACTGGAGACGTTGTCGGATGGGCGGCTCGCGATCGGTTCGTGCGTCACGCTGACGGAGCTGATCCGACATCCCGCCGTGAGAAGAGGATGGCCGGTGGTTTCCCATGCGGCGGCACTCATCTCGACACCCCTGCTGCAGAACATGGGCACGATCGGCGGGAACCTGCTGCTCGACACCCGCTGTAACTATTACGACCAAGGGTATGAGTGGCGGAAGGCCATCGACTTCTGCATGAAGAAGGATGGCGACATCTGCTGGGTTGCCCCCTCGTCGCCGCGATGCTGGGCGGTGCAATCGAGCGACCTGGTCCCGGTGATGGTGGCCCTGGACGCGAGCATGCGGTTCGAGGGGCCCGACGGTGCCCGGATGGTGCGCGCCCGGGAGCTCTATCTGAACGACGGCATCGAGTTCCTGGCCAAGCGCCCCGAGGAATTGCTGACGACTGTCGAGTTACCGCTGCTCGCCGGTGCCCGGGCGTCCTACCAGAAGCTCCGCCGCCGAGGTTCGTTCGACTTTCCGGTCCTGGGCGTCGCCGCCTGGGCCCGGATGAACGGCGGCACGTCGGTGTCGGAGGCTCGCATCGTGATCGGCGCGGTGGGCTCGGCGCCGCTGGTGAGCGACGAGGCCGCCCGGTCCCTGGTGGGGAAGGAGCTGTCGGACGAGGCCATCGATGAGGCGGCCCGCCTCGCCGCCCGCCCCGCCAAGCCGCTCGACAACACCGATTTCACCATCGGCTGGCGCAAGGACATGGTGCCGGTCTACCTGCGGCGGGCCTTGGAGGCCTTGCGATAGAACCGAAGCGGTCCCAGGACCAAACCGCCGCACTTTGCTGATGTCTCACCTCGCTCTCAGTGGGGGCAACTGACCATGCAACGGAAGCCTGAGCCCTGGCACTACGCTGGCATCCTAGGATTGGCGGTCCTCTTCGCCTGCACCCCGGCGGTCAATTCCGCCCACAGTCAGACGGTCATACATCGTGCGGCCTGGCTCAGCGGCTGTTGGGAACGCGGGTCGGGCAGCCGGACCATGGAAGAGCAGTGGATGGCCCCGCGCGGCGATGCGATGCTTGGAATGAGCCGCGCAGTCGCCGACGGGCGCTTGGTGGGGTACGAGCTGGTCCTCATTCGGGAAGACACCACGGGCCTCGCCTATGAAGCACACCCCTCAGGCCAGGAGTCGGCCCGTTTCCCGGCCATACTGATCAGCGACACGACCCTGATCTTCGAGAATCCGGAACACGACTTCCCGCAGCGGATCGGCTACGACCGCCTGCGCACGGATTCGCTCATCGGCTGGATCGAGGGTACGCGAGACGGGGAGCTTCGCCGGATCGACTTTCCGTACCGCCGGGTGCGCTGCCCATCCGAGCCCTGATGGGTGGCCAGGTGGTTAGGGCTTGATCATCACCAACACCATCTTGAACCGAGTGGCTGCGCGGACTGCGTGTGGCTCACCGCCTGGCAAGATGAGCATCTCTCCGGTTCGCACCCGGTGCGCAACCCCTGCGATGGAGATCTCGGCTTCGCCGTCGATCACCTGAATCAACGCGCGGTGCGGCACCGTGTGCTCGCTCAGCTCCTCGCCCCGATCGAAGGCAAAGACCGTGACCGAGCCGGTCTTTTGTTTGAGCACCACGCGGCTGACCACTGCGCCGCTTTGGTAGGCGACCAATTCGGCGGCGGCAAACGTGGATCCTACCAGGGCGTTCTCTTCCATGAGAGTCCATCTCTGCGATTGAGGAGATTCTTCAGCCACCCGGCATCCGGATATCAGGCCCGGCCACGGATCTTGGCAACCCACCAGCGCAGCCCCACGAACAGGAAGCGCCAATCCTTAAAAAATTCGGGTGGCTTCCCTTCGACTGCATGACCCGCGAACTGAAAGATCCAGCCGATCAGGAACAGGCCGAGCGGGACAGGCCAGAATCCGGGGACCACGATCGCTGCCAGGAAGAGTGGCAGTGAAAGCGCGATCATCGGGATCCCGATCGTATGGCACATCCGGTTGATCGGATGCTGATGGCTTTGACCATATTGGACGATCCACTCGTCCCAAGGCTTTCCTCCCAGCATGCGCCCTCCTCAGGAACACCGGTATGGGAACGTAAGCTGATCGATCTAGCTGCGGCGTCGCGAAGACCAATGGATCGCGCAAATGCGCCATGTCCCGGAGTCCTTGCTCAGGATCATGAGCTCCGCGCCGTCGCTATTGATCGGCCGGTCTCGAAATGAACCGGTGGTCGTGGAACTCGATACCACCCAGGCCACGCTCCCCACAATGCTGAGTCCAATGACTTGCCGGGAGCTCGCGACGGCTCGAGCGAACTCGATGTCCGCGGCCAGGTGATGGGCTCGGTATTCCCGGAGGTTCTCGATCGTCCCGGACTCGGCGATTAAGACGTCCTGGCCAAGCAAATCGAGGGCGGCCGCCGAATCTCCCGCGCTCAGCGCGGCATGAAATCCTCCCATCGCCCGGATGACGTCAGCCGAGTCGGCGGCAAACGCCTGCGCCAGGACAGCCGGCACCCATCCGGTTGCGAGGGAGAGAACAATGAAGGCGATATGGCGCTTGGGCATGAGAGGACTCACCGGACCTGAGTGTGGTGAAGTAGCGCTTACACGGGAATAATGAGACTACAGCATGTTACCCCGCCTTCGGCTTTGCTCAACTCCGAAATATCCACCGGCACCACCCTGATACCCAGACGGCAAAGCCGATCCTGGGTGTGCTCGAAGGCGGCAGGGTAGACGACCGAGTCGCGGATCCTGAGGGCGTTGGCGGCATGGGGCTCGGTTGGATCGACCTCGACCAGCCGCATGCCGCGAAAGGCGTCACTGTCCACCCAGGTGCGATTGATGAGCACGGTGTCCGGCGCAACCTGTGTCACCGCCGATTTCAAGTGGAGGCATCCGTCGACCGCCACGATCGTGACCCGGTAGCCGAGGGGTTCGAGCACTTGGCGAACCTGAGCGACGCCTACCGTGGAGGTACGCGATGACAACCCGACGTACACCCGGCGACCGACGACGAGGACGTCTCCGCCATCGACCGTGGCTGGCTCCTCAATGAACGCAAGGTCCCGATAGAGCCTGAGCGCGTCGGCGATGGCAGCCGTCTCGGCACGGCGTGAGGCCGCCCCCGGCCGCGTGATGATGGCCAGTTCGTCCAGGACGACGGCCGCGTCTTCGACGAAGACGGAGTCTGGTAGCTCGGGGTCCGCCGGCAGGCGCACCAGCTCCGCGCCAAGGGTGGCGAGACAGCGTTGATAGTCCTCGTGCTCGAGGGCAGCGCGTGCTGCATCGATCGGCTGGCGGGCGAGGTGGGTGAGTTCGCACGCAGCGAGACTCGGGCTTACGCCTCGCACGATCGCTATGGTCATGGCGGCGCAACGGAATCTTCACGGGCCCGCCGCGCTTCCGCCGAGTCGGCCGCGCGGAGGGCTCCGCGCACCCCCGCCGCGCCCGGGAGCTGGGATTCCCCGATGGCACTGTCCCGCGCTCGCTGGGCATCGGGCGCGTCGGGGTGCACCCGTTCCCCGGAGGAGCAACCAAGGCCGGCCACCAAGAGCATTGCGGAGGCCACCCGACAAAATATCATCGCTTTCATCGAGGCACCGTCACCTTCCGAGGGATCATTCGTTCTTTGACGACAATGGCAATGCCGACTCCTCCGAGAATGAGCACGGCCGAGAGCACCAAGCGGAGCGACACGTTTTCGGACAGGAAGAACACTCCTCCTAGTGCTGCCAAGACCGGCACGGACAGCTGCACCGTTGCCGCTCGCGTTCTCGTGAGGCCTCGGAGTGCCGCATACCATACGGCGTATCCCACACCGGATGCCAGCGCTCCGGATAGAATCGCCAGGAGAATGCCAGGGCCGGACAGGCTCACCTGTGACCGTGCCACCAGGCTCACTCCTAAGACCAGCGGGACGGCGCGGGCGAAGTTGCCGGTGGTGTCCGCCAGGGGGTGTACGGTGCTGCGGCCCCAAAGCGAGTAGAGCCCCCAGGAGATGCCAGCCACGGCCATGAGCAGCGAACCGATGGGCGAGGGTGCCGTGAGCCCGGGGAACACGAGGTACACCAAGCCGGCAAACGCCAGGAGGAGTCCGGCCCATTGCCAAGCGTGAGGCCGCTCGCCGGAGCCCAGTGCCGCGAGGATCATGGTGACCTGAACCATGCCGAACAGGATGAGCGCCCCGGTTCCCGTGCTGAGACTCAAGTACGCGAACGAAAAGGGCACGGCATACGAAAACAACATGAGAGCGGATGTCCAGCTGCCGCGAAACACGGGCACGCCTCTCCGGCGGTTCAGGGATGAGACCAGGAGCAGCGTCGCGGCGCCGGACACGACTCGGAGAGTGGCAAAGCTGGACGCGTCGATCGAGGCTCGGCCCAACGCCATCCGGGTGAGCACCGAGTTGGCCGCAAACGCGATGAGGGCGAACAGTGTCAGCGCGAGAGTCCGCACCGCGTGAGCTGCCGTCACTGACCCTCCTCACCGAGCGGCTGCCAGAGCTCGATCTTGTTCCCATCGGGGTCGTAACACCAGCCGAACCGCCCGTACTCATAATCGTCAATCTTGTCGTCGACCCTAATCCCTGCCGCTCGGAGCTGTTGGAGAAGTCCTTCCAAGTCGTCCACTCGGAAGTTGACCATGAATCCGGCATCACTCGGATCGAAATAGGTCGATTCGTCCGGGAATATGCTCCATACCGTGCTGCCGACCCGATTGGGGTCGTCCAGCTGCCGCCAGCGGAACGCATGGCCGCCATAGTCCTCTGGTTCAACCCCCAAATGCTCGTCGTACCATAGGCGCAACTCTTTTGCCTGCTTTGATTTGAAGAAGATTCCGCCGATTCCGGTGACTCGGGGCATCCGTCCCTCCCAGGCTATTAGACCCGTTGCTCGCTCACCGACCGCCCACCGCCAGGTGGCAGAATGCCGATTGCCGGTGACGCCCGCAAGCCTCCGGGGCTCGGGGCCGTCCCCAAGCACCTGTTCACACGAGCTTAAAGGTCTCTTCATCCTGGGTGCGGTAATCTCCGACGAGGAGACTCCTGATGATCGAAATCCGTATTCATGGCCGCGGCGGTCAGGGCGGGGTAACGCTGGCGAAGATCATCGCCACGACCCGGTTCTTAAAGGGCCAATCGGTCCAGGCCTTCGGGCTCTACGCGGCCGAGCGCTCGGGGGCGCCGCTCCAAGCCTTTTGCCGGTACGACACCGAACCGATCACCAATCGCAATTTGATTTACGAGCCCGATCACGTCATCGTGCTCGACCCTACCCTGGTCGGACCGGCCATCACCGGAGGACTCAAGGCAGGCGGGTGGATCCTGTTCAACTCCCCCGAGCCGCCGGCCCACTTCGCGGCAGACTATCCCTCCCACCGAATCGCCACGGTCGATGCGACGGCCATTGCGCTGGAGCATCACCTCGGCACCCGGAGCGTCCCGATCGTCAATACGGCGCTGGCCGGCGCTGCGGGGCGGATGCTTGGTTTCGCCCTCGAGGACATCAACGCGGCACTCGAGCACCTCGGTTTCACCGGTGCGAATCTCACGGCGGCCGCCCAGGCCAACGAGCACGTTCGACTGCTGGAGGTTGCCCAATCAGACGAAGCCACCCCTACCGCCGCTCCCCCGTTGGCTAAGGCTCGCGCACCGGGGTTCCTCGGTGGACTCGGCGGTGAGTTTCCCCGCATCAAGACCGGGCAGTGGGCCACGGAGCAGCCCAAGCGCCAGCAGATGGTACCGCCCTGCAACCACGTGTGCCCGGCCGGAAACGACGTCCAGGGCTTCCTCCACGCACTGGCCCACGACCAGACGGACGAGGCACTGGCCATCCTGCTCCGTACCTCGCCGTTTCCAGCGGTGTGCGGCCGGGTCTGCCCGGCGCCATGCATGGACAATTGCAACCGCATCGGTCTCGACGGCGCCGTCAACGTGCGACAGCTCGAACGGTTTGCCGGCGATCACGGTCATGCCGACGTGGAAGCCATCGGTCAGCGCGACGAGCACGTGGCCATCGTCGGGTCGGGTCCCGCGGGCCTGAGCGCGGCGTATCACCTCGCCCGATTCGGGTACCGGGTGACCGTGTACGAGGGTGCCCCCGACATCGGCGGGCTACTGCGCTCCGGCATTCCCACCTTTAGGCTCCCGGCCGAGGTACTCGACCGAGAGATCGGCCGAATCCTGGCGCTCGGAGTCACGGTCGAGACCGATCATCGGATCGACCGCCCGCGGCTCTTGGACATGGCTCGGTCGCATGACGCTGTGCTCGTGGCAACGGGTCTCCAGGAACTGCGGGGCCTTCGCCTGGGTGTTGCCGACTCCGACGCGGTGGTGCAGGGAATCGACTTTCTCGATCGGGCGCACCGAGGCGAGGTGAGGGTCGACGGTGAAGACGTCCTCGTGGCCGGCGGCGGTAACACCGCGATGGATGCTGCACGCTCGGCGCTCCGCCTGGGTGCCTCGAGTGTCCGGGTGGTCTACCGGCGGACCCGGGCCGAGATGCCTGCAATTCGCGAAGAGGTGGATGAAGCGCTCGAGGAAGGCATAGAGATGGACTTCCTCACGCAGCCGGTGGCGCTCGCCGATGACAGCGTCGGGACGGATGGCCGTGCGCGCTTTCGGCTCACCTGCCGCCGCATGCAGCTTGGCGAGCCGGATGCCTCGGGACGCCGGGCTCCGGTGGAGGTGCCCGATTCCGACTTCGATATTTCCTGCCACCGGCTGATTCTGGCACTTGGCCAATCGGCCGACCTGACGGTATTTCCGGAAGGCACCGAAGTACGGGAAGGGGAGCACCTCCTGGGCCTCCTCGAAACCCCGGTCTATGCCATCGGCGACCTGGCCACCTACGACGGCACGGTGGCCGGTGCGATCGGCAGCGGTCGGCGCTCGGCCTATCACATTCACGAGGCCCTGAGCGGCGAGTTGCTGGAGGTGCACGCACACGCCGAAGCACGCCGCCACGTCGACGTGTGGCATGACGAGGTGATCAACGCTGGGGCTATGAAGCTCCATCTGTTCGAACGAACGGGGCCGAGCGCCGGCACGACCGTGCCTATGGCCACCCGCCGCTCCACCTTCGACGAAATCCATCAGGGCCTGACCGATGCGCGGGAGGCCAAGCGCTGTCTTTCCTGCGGGGTCTGCAATGAGTGTGATCTCTGCGTGACCTATTGCCCGGAAGGGGTGCTCAAGCGGGTGGGACACGAGTTTGTGTTCGACTACTCCTTCTGTAAAGGCTGCGGCGTATGCGCGTCCGAGTGTCCGCGAAACGTGATTTTTATGAGTCACCTGTGAGGATGTGAGCGATGGCACTCGAGCTGGTTACCGGTAATCACGCAGCTGGCTATGCTTTGAGCGTCGCGGGCGAGGCGAATCGATCGGCGCGCGGCGCCGCCTGCGGCATCTATCCCATCACACCACAAACCGAGATCGTCGAGTACGTCGCCAAGTTTCCATTCACCAAGGGCAGGGTGGTGCCGGTCGAGAGCGAGCACAGTGCCATGGGTGTGTCGATCGGCGCTTCGCTCGCCGGCGCGCGGGCCTTTACGGCAAGTTCGTCCAATGGGCTCGCGTACATGACCGAGAACATCATGGTGGCCGGTTTCTACCGGCTACCTATTGTGATGGTTGCGGTGAATCGCACGCTCGGCCCGCCCTGGAATATCTGGGCCGACCAGGGTGATACGTTGATGCTGCGCGACTTTCCCTGGATCCAGTTCTACTGCGAGGACAACCAGGACGTGTTGGACACGACGCTCCTGGCCTTTCGCCTGGCGGAGGACCACCGCATCCTCCTGCCCGCGCTGGTGGCCATGGATGCGTTCATCATTTCTCACACCCAGATGGAAACCCAGTGTCCCGAACAGGAACAAGTCGATCGTTTCCTCCCTGTGCTCGACCTGCCTCACCGCATGCGGCAGGAGCACCCGACCACTATGGGCGGACTCGTGTGGCCGCTCGAAGGGATGTCACAGCGATTGGAGATTGATGAGGCGATGGCCCGAGTTCCTGAGGTCTACGAGGAATGCCGCAGAGCCTTTACTCAGGAATTTCAACGGGACGTCGGCGGCATGATCGAGACCGTCGGTACCGACGATGCCGACCTCGTCGTCATCACGTCCGGTACCATCGCCAGCACTGCCAGAGAAGTGGTACGTCGTCGTCGCCAGAATGGGGAGAAGATTGGTCATATCAAGATCAAACTCTACCGGCCATTTCCCGAGGCGGCGATCGTTGAGCACTGCAGGACAGCAACGAAGCTCGCCGTGCTCGACCGCAACTACGCGGCCGGGCAGGGGGGCATCTTCTGGCAGGATATCCGGGCCGTCTTTCAGGGTTGCCGGGACGATCTTCTGATTCAGGATTACCTGACCGGGCTGTGCGGCGGCGACGTGACTCCGGTCATGATCGACGCGGTTATCGACGACCTCGACGGCCGGCGAGAGGCAGGCAGCCCCATGTGGATGGGGATCGATACCGCCGTGGAGGCCACCTGATGTCCGCCGGTACGGAGCGCGAGCCGATGCCCGGCCGAGCCGAGGAGGGGCTGTCGATCCCGTGCAGTGAGGATTGCCTGCTCCGGCCGGGGAATACCAACTGCGGCGGCTGCGGCATGAGCGTTGGCCTGACCATGCTTGGCCGCGTACTCGCCGAGTCCGGTGACACCTGCAGCCTGGTGATCCCGGCCTGCTGCGGCATCGTCACGGCCGGGGGCTTCCCAACCACGAGCTACGGCGTACCGGTGGTGGCCTCCACCTTTGCCGCCGCGCCCGCGTTTGCGAGCGGCATCGCGAGCGTGCGGGACCTCAATGGGGAAAGCGGGCAAGTCATCTGCTGGGCAGGCGACGGTGGGACCTACGACATCGGCATCGCAACCCTGTCTGCCGCTGCCGAGCGGAACGAGAACATCATCTACATCTGCTACGACAACGAGATTTATGGGAACACCGGCGGGCAGCGATCGTCGGCCACGCCGCCAGGGGCTCGGACCAGCACGACCCCGTCAGGCAAGCGCGAGGGCAAGAAGGACATCATGTCGATCATGGCGGCCCATCGTATTCCGTATGTGGCCACCCTCTCCATTGGGCATCCGGAAGACTATGCCAGGAAGATTCGCACGGCGCTTTCGCTCGAGGGAATGCGCTTCTTGTTGCTGCACTCGCCGTGCCCCACGGGATGGAAATCGGAGCCGGCCGAGTCGCTGCTCTTGGTACGGTTAGCGGTTGCGAGCGGGCTTTTCCCGCTCTACGAGGTGTGGGATGGTAGGACTTATCGGATCAGCGTCGAGCCTGACTGGACCAACCCGGCGGAGTACTTCTCGCGCCAGAACCGTTTCTCGGACCACTTGATCGATCTCGACGCGACCAGGCGAGCATGCCGTGAGGATTTCGAGCGACTGCGTATCTTAGCCGAGCAGTTTCCCCACGTCGACTGAGCGGCCGTCCGTGTCGGGATGCAATTCCTCGACAGGTTTCCCGTCTGGGGCATCGTTGGTTGGTGGGACACTCGTCACCGACCGGCTCCGCCAACCAGTCCGAAGTCTTCCTCCAACGAGTTGGCCCGCGAAGAAGCTCCCAACAAAAAGCGGCAGTGTGCTCAAGCGCCATCCCACGCCCTCGAGTAGCCTGAGCCCAATTGCGATGGGAACGGGAGCGTGAACCGCCACGAACCATCGGGGACTGAATTTCTTGAGCCCGGCCCGCCAGAATCCGAACGGGAGGTTTTCGATTAAGACGAGAGCCGCCACCACCAGCGTGCGATGCGAGCCCAGCAACGTGACCATTCGTTTCTCCGTCGGCGTTCTGCTGCCCGTCGCCGCCTAGGCGAGCTGCGCCAGGTCTGCGGGCGTGACATTCACCGCCTGAGCAAACCCGCCAACGTATCGTCCCTTCGAGCATCGCAGGCGGTACAACTCGAAGTCGCCAAGCTGGAAGGTCGGTTCGCTCGTGGGGAAGCGCTCGAGATAGCGCCGCTGGCCGTCACGGTACGCCTCCGTGCCCTTGTCGACCAGTTCCACCACTCCCTGTAGGGTCACGCGGGGGATCTGCAACGGATCGGCCCCGGGCCGGTCGGGTTGGTGCATGACCGTGCTGAACGGCGCTCCCGGAGTGAGCCCGCGCGTATGTCGAGCCAGTTGCGAGGCGTGCACCAGCACGGTCCCGTCTTCCGGCACAAAGACATACGGCAGGAGGCCGGCGTACGGCTCCCCATCGACCAACACCGAGATTGCCAGAATGCGCTGAGCCGTGAGGAGATCGCGCAACTGGACTCGCTGTTCCGGTGTCATCCACACACTCCGTGACCGAGGGCAGCACGTGCAGCGCGCACCCGACCAGCCACGATCATGATGCCTCGGCGGCTCGGCGCGCCTGGGACAAGTACGCCGGCTCCAGCTCTAGCAGCTTCGCCAGCTTGCGGATCAGGTAGGCTTCGTGCTGCGCGAGTTCTTGATCGGCGAGGATAACGCCCCACATGACTTCGGCGAGCACCATCCGTTGTCCGAGGTCGTAGTGGTCGACGATCAGGCGGGTGAATTGAAAATGGTCGATCGAGTGGGTTCGCTCGGCCTCAGCCAATGCAAGGAGCTCTCGGGCTGTGGCTTGATCCAACCCGAAGTGTCGGTCGAGAGCACCCTCAATGTGGGCCCGCTCCGGGTCGCTGAACTCCCCGTCGGCGTGGGCCAACTCGAGGAGCAACGCACACGCCGCAAGCCGGACCTCTTGGGTGGCGGCCCGTGCCGACACGTCCGGGCTGGTATGCACGGTACGCTGGATGCGTTGGGTGACGAAACTACGGATGGCGTCGAGCATCGAACGAGCAGGAAGCTAGAATTCCCGGCGCTTCATCTCTTTGAACAACCGTTCGGTTTCTGCGCTGTCCTCGTCAGTCCGTTTGCGGAGGGTATCGTCGAACTTTGCCGCCCGTTCCTGGGTTGGGGGTTTGATCTTGGCGGCGTTCTTCTTGGCTAGCGCCGCGATGCGCTTATCGTCCTGTTTGGTCATGGTGTTCCCCGATCATGATGTCTCAGCCGTCGGCCTTTCGAGCGACCCCCAAGGGTCCACATGCTTCAATAATACCCGATTGCCCTATCTGCCGCCCCCCGGAGCTCTTATGGGTGCCACCCGACTGGCTCGAGGCCGAGTGCGGTGGCATACCGCGCGAGGGCGCTCCACGCGGCTCCGCCCTCCTGGGTCGTGGCCGGCCGTGGGTTGCCGGTGCTCTCGAAGCGGCAGCATACGACTCTGAGCACCTCCTGCCTGCGTTCCGCCTTCAGGTCGAAGCGGGCAATCAGCTTCTCACCGGCCAACACGGGAAGGCAATAGTAGCCGTACTTGCGGTGCGGGGCCGGCTTGAAGATTTCGAGGACTTGATCGAACCCGAACAAACGCTTCACCCGCGCACGATCCCATAGGATTGGGTCGAACGGTGATAGCAGCACGCTGAGCGCCTGCTGGGGGCGCACCCGGTCGAGTCTGGCGGCGAATTCCCGGTCCTCGGGCCGGATCCAACCGGGCACGGGGCGTCGGCCAGGCTCCACGAGGGTACAGGGTTGCACTGCCTGCTGCTTCATCAGGCGAGCGAGCGTCGCCGTGATCTCCTGCTGCCGATTCGGCAATCGCCAGGTCGATGTGATCGTGCCCGTCGTGGCCCAGCCGTGGCCCTCGAGCGCCCTGAGCACCAGCGTCGCCAAGCCGTCCCGTTTGGTGAGCGGGTGCCGCCGGACGGCCTCCGGGATGACCCGTTCCGTGAGATCGTAGGTTCGTTGGAAGTTCTTGCGCTCCCTGATGGACAACTCTCCGCTGGACCAGAGCGCGGTAGCCACTCGCTTGGCGGCTTTGAGGTCCCACCATCCACGGCTTCCCCTACCTTCCATATCGATCGACCGGAGCGGCCCCTCCTCTCGAATACGCTGGCGCAGCCGTCGTGCTACGTCGGGGTGTTGCCCGATGACGTCACCCCACCAGGGATGGTGGCGGAATTCGCGGCGGCGGAATTCGAAGGCGGGATAGAGGTCGAGCGGAATCCAGCTGGCTTCGTGCCCCCAGTATTCGAACAACGGCTCGCCTGGTTGAAGCAGCTCTTCACCGAGGGCAGGATCGAATCCACCGAGCCTGGAGAGGAGGACGATGGTGTGACTCCGGGCGCCGGCGATAGACACCGTGTCGAGCTGTAGATAGCCGAAGCGCTGAATGATCGCGTGTGCGGCGCCCCGAGCCCGCCGTCCCCGTCCGGTCGCGCGACGGGGCAGGCTCGTCCAGTCGGGCTTGAGCAGGCCCGCCCGCGCCAGAGCCAGGCGGCGAGCCTCACGGACAGTGACCGTGCTCACTCTTCCGGACTACTCAACCGCGGTCTGATTGGCTCACGTCGCTGGCCTATGCCTCCGCCGTGCCGGCAGCTGTGTTGGATGGAGCGCCACCAAAGCGGCGGGCGGAGCGTGCCTGAGCCTTGGTCCGTTCCACGTCGCGGTTTCGAGGAGCGCCCGTGGTGATCAGTGACCCGAGCAGTCGGCCGGCCGCAACCGACACATCGTCCACGGCGCGATGGAACGCTGCCTCATTGGCCTTCGACGGCTTGGTGAAGCCGCTCAGCTTCCGAACGAATTGAAGCGAGGCCGCCCGGATTTCCTCGTCCGATGCTGGCGGATCGACGTTGAACAGTGTTCTGATGTTTCTGCACATAGGCGCTCGATGGGGACAGAGAGAAAGGTCAGGCCTAGAAGAATTGGTCGATCAAGATCGGATTGCCGTCCGGGTCCGTCAATGTCAGGCTCGCCGCCCCGGTTGTGCTCTCGTCTGCCTCGGTGGCCAGGGTCAGGCCTTGCTGCTCCAGCTGCCGCTGGATCTCCCGCACGTCGGTGAACTCCTTCAGCCGGTCCATGTGGTTGGTGAGTCCCGGATTGAAGGTAAGGATGTTTCTCTCGAACATCCCGTGGAAGATGCCGATGATGCTCTCCCCGTTCTTGAGGATCAGGTAGTTCTGCTCCGTTTAGCCTCCGGACACCTCGAATCCGACCTTCTCATAGAACACACGCGATTTCTGGAGATCCTTGACGTTCA
>DATHRW010000281.1:0-2457 GCA_035464955.1 Gemmatimonadales bacterium | reverse complement strand
AATCAGGGAATCGTAGTAGGGTGGGACGGTGTAGGCGGCATAGACGTGGGTGTCCACCCGGATGCCGGGGCCACCCGGGGGGTGGAAGGCCGTGATGAGACCGGGGCTCGGTTGGAAGTTCCGTGCCGGGTCTTCCGCGTTGATCCGGCACTCGATGGCATGGCCGCGCAGGCGGCGTCCGTCGCCCCGGAACCCGAGTTTGTTTCCCGCGGCAATCCGGATCTGCTCCTTCACGATATCGAAGCTGGTCACCATCTCCGTGACGGGGTGTTCCACCTGAATACGGGTGTTCATCTCCATGAAGTAGTAGTGGCCGTCGGAGTCCATGAGAAACTCGATCGTGCCGGCCCCGACATATCCGATGGCCGCGGCAAGGCGCACCGCGGCATTGCCCATCGCTTCTCGCGTGGCCGCGTCGACGGCGGGGCTTGGGCTCTCTTCGATCAGCTTCTGATGCCGTCGCTGCACGGAACAATCACGCTCGCCGAGGTGGACGACGGTGCCGTGCGAGTCGCCGAGGATCTGGATCTCTACATGCCGAGGGGCACCCAGGAATCGCTCGATGTACACACTCCCATTGCCGAAGGCCGACAGGGCCTCGTTTTGGGCCAGCGTGAATACCTGGGCGAACTGGTCTGGATCTCGGGCGATACGCATGCCCTTGCCGCCGCCACCGGCGGTGGCCTTGATGATGACCGGGTACCCGATCTCCGTCGCCACTTCCAGCGCGTCATCGAGTTCCTCGATGGTGCCTTGCGATCCGGGCACGGTGGACACCCCGGCTTCCTGAGCCAGGCGTCGGGCCGTGGCCTTGTCGCCCATCTGTCGGATCTGATCTCCCGTCGGGCCGATGAACGTGATGTTCGACGCCTTGCAGATGTCGGCAAACTCGGCGCTCTCGGCCAAGAACCCGTAGCCGGGGTGGATGGCGTCGGCACCGGTCAACTCGGCGGCGGCGATGATGTGCGGAATCTTGAGGTAGGAGAACCGTGACGGAGGCGGGCCGATGCAGACGTCATCGTCGGCGAACCTGACGTGGAGCGACTCCCGGTCCGCCTCACTGTAGACCGCGACGGTCTGGATACCCAACTCCCGACACGCCCGGATGACCCGCAGGGCGATCTCCCCGCGGTTGGCGATCAGGACTTTCTTGAACATTACGGGTTCAGGCCGGCCGGCATCTCCGAGCCGGTCGCCCCACCCAGCCGGTGATCTGAAGCCGAACTCACCCCGGAGGCACGCAACGCAAACTCACTCGGGTTGGTCGAATAGAAGAGCGCGCTCTCGTACGAGACGGCTTTCTCCTTGAACCAACGCATGAGGGACTGGTCGAAAGATTGCATGCCGTATGAGACGGTGCCCTCCGCGATCAGATCGGGAATGTTCAGGGCCCTGTCCATGTCCCGGATGTTATCGGCCACCGCCGCGGTATTGATCAATACCTCGGCGGCGGGGACTCGCCCGTTGCCGTCCGCCCGCGGCACCAGCCGGAGGGACACCACCGCGGCCAGCGCGGTGGAGAGCAGGGATCGCACTTCTTGATGCTGGTGTGGCGGATAAAACGAAATTACGCGGTTGATCGTCTGGGTCGCATCGGTCGTGTGCAGCGTGGAGAAGACCAGGTGCCCCGTATCCGCCGCCTTGAGGGCCGTGTCGAGCGTCTCGATATCGCGGATTTCGCCGATCAGAATCACGTCCGGGTCTTGGCGCAGGACATGCCGCAGCGCGGATCCGAACGACAATGTGTCGCTCCCAACTTCGCGCTGGGAAATGTTGGCTTTCACGTCCCGGTGCAGGAACTCGATCGGATCCTCGATCGCGATAATGTTGACGCGGCGGTGTTGGTTGACATGGTCGATCATCGCGGCCAGCGCGGTTGACTTGCCGGATCCGGTAATGCCGGTGACCAGCACCAGGCCCCGCGGCCGGAGTGAGATGTCTTCCAACACCTTCGGAAGGTTCAACTCCAGTATGCTCTTGACCTCATAGGGAATCGCGCGGAACGCGAACGCCAACGTGCCGCGTTGTTGGTAGATATTGGTGCGGAACCGGCCCACGCCAGGCACGCCGATGGCGAAATCCGCCTCCTTCCGTTCGGCGAACTCCTTGACCTGCCGCGGAGTCATGATCTGCTCCGCGAGCTGCTTCAGGTCCTCGGGCCTGAGCGGCGCCATCTCGAGATTCGCCAGCTCGCCGTTGACCCGCACGGTCGGGGCCCGGCCGACCTTCAGCAACAGATCGGACCCGCTGCGCTGCACCATCTCGACGATGGACTGCTTGAAATTGAACGGGCGCACGGTGCCCGCCTTGGATGTCGGATCAGCCATTGGGATCCACCCGGAAGAGGACTTGCCCATACTCCACGGCCTGCGTGTCTTCGACGCAAACCTCGCGAATCACGCCAGCGATCTCCGCCTCGATTTCGTTCATGATCTTCATGGCTTCGATGATGCACAC
>DATHRW010000280.1:0-4530 GCA_035464955.1 Gemmatimonadales bacterium | reverse complement strand
TCACGACGGCATCGACATACGCCAGCAGGCGCTCGGGATCGGCCAGGTCGAAGTGCCCCGCGCCGTGCTCGATCACAATCGAGCCTTCCCGGTAGCGCGGGCCGAAGATGCCGCGGTCGAGGTTTTGGAGCTTGAGATCCTGCACGACGGGATTGCTCGACTCGGAGTCCGAGAAGACGCACGCCAGATGCCGTACCCGCTCGGCCGCGGCCCGGTACCATTCGACGAAGCGACCCGGATCCGTGCCGGGGAAGGGCCGCACGACCTGTTGGGCGTACCCCGTCAACACCTCGATGTCGTCGTGGAATTTCCGGAAGATCTCCACGAGATATGAGTGGATGTCGATCCACTCCTGCAGAGTACGGGCTTGCGTGCCCATGGCCTGGAGTTCTTCGATGATGTGAGCCGGCTCATCGGTGGACAGGTTGGCCAGCACCCGCGACACGAAACAGGTGTCGTGGTTCAGGTTGCAGTCCAACGACAGGAACGCATCCACGGTGATGGGCGGGTCCGGCTTGGCCGACAGGATTTCGAACCCCAGGTCGGCGCCCGACGAGTGACCGACGAGGACGGTGACAGCTGGGCGGAGCCGCTCGATGGCGTTGCGCAGGAATTCCCAGAGCAATCTGACGTGGTCTTCCATCGCCAGCGGAATCCGGTGGCGGGCCAGACGGTCGAAGCCGTACTGGGTGGGGGCAATGCCGCGATAGGGTAGGCGCTCGAGAATGCCGGCGAACGCATGTTGATCGCGGCACATGCCGTGGAGGAAGCACACCAGCACACCGGACTCGACCTGGTTGTCCAGGTAGTGCATCCGGTCGCCGATCATGCGGGGATCGAGCCGGTCACGGGAGAGCTTCCGGCACACGTCCTCACGCAGGACGAAGCTCGCGTTCACCAGCGGATTCAATCGGCGTCCACCGACGCTCGTGCCGGCTGGGACCGCCGCCGCCAGCACCCGGTCGAGCGGCGGGAGCATGTCCTCGGCCCGCTGCCAACGGTCGGCCGGATTCTTCTCCAGGCATTTCATCACCACGTGCTCGAGGCCGGCCGGAACGGTCATCCGCACTTTGGCCAGCGGCTCCGGGATCTTCTTGAAGTGGCTCGCGATCACCTGCATCACGGTGGCGCCGGTGAACGGCGGCGCGCCGGCGAACATTTCATAGGCCACGACACCGAGGGCGTAGATGTCGGCCCGGTTATCGATGTCGACCTCGCCCGCGGCCTGTTCGGGTGCCATGTAGGCCGGTGTGCCGAGGGCGGTGCCGACGGTGGTGAGCCGCGACGTGTCACCGGCGGCGGTGACGGCCTTGCCCACGCCGAAGTCGGTGATCACCGCGTGGCGACCGGTGAGCATGATGTTTTCCGGCTTGATGTCGCGATGCACAAAGCCCTGCCCATGGGCATAGGCGAGCGCGTCGATCACCTCGTGCAGGATCCTGACGCCCTCTGGAATCGGTAGGCTCTTGTCGCGCTCGAGTCGCTGGCGTAGCGTCTCGCCCTCGACATAGGGCATGGTGTAGAACAGATGCCCGTCGGCCTCGCCCGAGTCGTGGAGCGGGAGGATGTTGGGGTGCGTGAGTTGGGCGGCGATGGCGATTTCCCGAAGGAACCGCTCCTTTCCCACCGCCGCCGCCAGCTCCGGCAGCAGCACCTTGAGCGCCACCTGGCGGCCATGCTTCACGTCATGGGCCAGATAGACCGTAGCCATGCCGCCGCGTCCGATTTCGCGTTCGATGGCGTAATCGGCGGCCAGGGCAGGGGTAATCCGCTCGATGGTCTTTCGCATAGGGAAGCAAAGATACTGAAGCCCTCGGCCGCCCGCGAGGGGACGAAAGACGCCCCTTCCGTTTGACAACGTTGCCGCTCTAGGAATGGAGCCTATCGCCGCACTCGAGGAATCGATCAAATACCTCCGAAAGCGGGCGGTTGCCGACGCCCGGTCGCCGTGGCATTGTCACCTCTAGCCACCAATCGGCTGGTGTCTCTCGGGAATTGTCTGCATCTTGCAGTGTGGGATTACGAACCTGGGAGGCAATGCAGATGCTCAACCTCGAAATGCGCGACGACGTCGACCCCGTCTGCCCCCATTGCGATGATACCCTCAGGAAAGTGCACTATCGGAAGCTGAAGGAATTCTTTGGAAGACGGACCGTCTACTTTTGTCCGGCGTGTCGGAAGACGCTGGGCTTCTCCCACCGGAAGGGGTTCTGGATGGGATGAGGGTGGGGAGTAGGGTGGAGGGAGTAGGGAGTAGGGAGTGGGAAGTGGGGAGTAGGAGTGGGAGTAGGTGACTGGTGAGGTGCTGAGACAAGAACCGGAGCGACCGATGACCGACAATCTCCCGGTGAAGTACACGCGGACCGATCTCGAGAACGCCAAAACCAAGGGCCAACTGATCGGCTGGGTGCAGGCAGGCGCCGTGGTCCTCGGCGGCGTGCTCCTGCTCAAGGCGATCGGCCTGATCCCCGTCCTGCTCGTGGTGGGTGCGGCGGCCTTCATCGGTTACAAGGTGGTGACGAGAAAGAGGGAGTAGGGAGTAGGGAGTAGGGAGTGGGGAGCCGGGCTGACGAGTACCCGACTCCCGACCGACTACCCCCTACTCCCTCCGAGCATCGGAATCTCCTTGCGCCGAATGCGCGCCACGATGACCGCGGCAATGAGTGTGACGATGGCCATTCCGAAGAGGGTCCCGCCGTCGCCCTGCACGTTGATACCCAATACTGTGAGGTGACTTCCCACCGCACCGACCATGAGCCCGATCGCCAAGAGCGCTCCCACGCCCGCCGTGCGCGGAATGAGAAGCAACACGACCGTGACCAACTCGACGATGCCGGTGGCATAGCGCCCCCACGGCTCGACGCCCAGGCGCTCGAAGATGTAGACGGCTTCCGGTGCGCCGGTAAACTTGAAGAAGAGGCTCTGGCCGAGGATCACGGCCGCGATGATCTGGGCAACCCAACTCAGTCGAAGGGCGTTGCGCAATGGATGGTCATCTGGCATGGGCGTTTGCTCCGCGGTTGAAGAACTCGAGGGCTGCCTCAACCAGTGAACACGGGAGCGGGCGGGTTGGTTCCGGATGCCCTGATCGTGTATCACATCGCAATCTCCCACTCACTACTTCCTCCCACCCGCCACCTCATGCCTATCATCTCCATCGACCTGGCCTACACGCACTACGACGACATCGGTGTCGCCGTGCTGGATGAGCGAGGCGACAGAATCGTCGTCACGTTCGTGTCCTTGCGAGACGCCGGCCTGGCCGACCCGCCGTCGCCCGATGCCTGCGCCATGTTCATCGCTGAGTTCGCCGCCCAGCTGGGGACCCGGGTGGTGCTGCTGGACGGACCGCAGGGGTGGAAGGCGCCGAACAATGGTCTCGAGCACTCCAGGGTATGTGAGCGGGAGCTCCACACACCGGCCAAGACGGGACTTCCCGGGCTCGTGAAGCCGGCTCCGTACGGCCCGTTCGTGGAGTTCTCAATCGCGGTGTTCGACCATCTCGACGGGCTCTCGTGGCCCCGCCTCCAACAACTGGCACTGGCAGGAACATCGCGCGGGGTCGCGGTCGAGTCCTTTCCCTTTGCCGCCTGGCGCGCGCTCGGCATCGATCCCTTGCCGTCGAAGACCAAGGCGACGGCGGACGATGTGTCCAGCCGGGCCTCGCTCCTCGCGGACCGGTTCGGGCTTCGGCTCGCCGCAGAGCCGACCCATGACCAGCTTCAGGCCATGGTCAGCGGACTCGGCGGCCTCGGCCTCGAGCTCGAGGACGGCACGCGGGCCGCCGCCGCGGGCATTGCGCCGGCGCTCATCGACGGCACGTGGCGGGAGGGATACATCGTGACCCCGCGGCTCGACGGCTGGACCCGCTAGCGGCCGACAGCTCATGCCGTGGATTCCGTTCTACGCAACCGAGAGCGACCTGGCCGAGGTCGTCCGCTGGCTGTCCGAGGACCCCGAGATCGCGTTCATCGTCTCGGCCGGCCCCAAGCGGTGGGTTGCGCGTCCGTCGCTCGACGGCGTGCACTTCGACCGAATCGCTCTCTGGCACATACCGTCGGGGCCGCTGCCGCTGGTACTTGGCCGGGCCTGGCAGCGCGAACGGTGGATCGAGCATCCGGAGCTGGGCTGGAAAGAGCGGAGCACCGCGCTGGACCCCACCGTTCCGTTCTTCGGGGCGGGGCATCCCGGGGTCATCTGGCTCAACGCCGTCACGGCCGGTCCCCGAGGCGAGGATATCGGGATGTCGAGCTTCGAATGGATCGGAAACCGCTACCGGAGCGAGGGGTCGGTGGCGCATCCGGCCACGGAGCGATGGTGGGGCAGGCTCCGGGAACGCATGAAGGAGAACGGTGTTCAGGTACCGCGGTCGGGTCCGCTCGACAGCCCTGATCCCGAGATATGGGCGCTGCCGGGTGCCCTGTCGTGTCTTCAGTCTGGCGCTACCCGCGCGATCAACCCCTGATCCGTGCGACTCCAGACGAATGCAACCCTCGAGGACCCAACGGTATCCAATACAGACTCGTTACT
>DATHRW010000279.1:0-17408 GCA_035464955.1 Gemmatimonadales bacterium | reverse complement strand
AGGAAACTCCCGCCAAAGAACCGATGAAACGCGGCGGCGACGGTGAGCACGTATACCGTCGTCGCGGAGAGGATTGGGAACCGGTCAGTGAGGCGTTGAATCATTCGGCGTTTCGGGTTTGGCGGGCCGCTGTTGCTGATGCACTGCCAACACGACTACCGCGGTGACGATCTCCAGGGCCGTGAGCCAGAGCCTGGAGCCGATGGCGAGAAAGAGCCCGGCGGCGCTCCCGATATGCGGGGCCAGTGCGGCGACCAATGCTGCTTCCCGGATCCCGAGGCCGCCCGGGGCAACGATGAAGATGATGCCGGCCACGTAGCTCGCCGTAAAGGCCGCCATCGCTAACCCGAGCGGCGGTGCCGCCTGCCCCAGCGTGCCGATGCCGAACAGCCAGAAGGCGACGCCGTACACGAGCCAGGGCACGGCCAGCCCGGCAACGTAGAGCGCCAGTTCCGCACGTCCCGGGGCGGGCCACGAGACATCGCGTCGCAGCATATGGCTGGTCCAACGCTCTAGGGTCGGGGTGACGACGGGTAGGAGAATAATCACACCGGCGACGGCGAGCGAGACTACCGTCAACATGGTTCCCGCCGGCCATGGGAGTGCCTGAGCACCAAGGAGCCCGGGTGCCAACGCGAGCGTGAGCGCGATGCCCGTGCCGAGCAGCACCAGCTGTTGGAACAGCATGGCCGCGGTGGCCGCCACCGCCGACACGGAGTGCGCCAAGGCCTCGGTCGTCAAGCTCGCAAACTGCCACACGGTGCCCGGGATGAATCGAGCCAGGTTGGTCACGAACCACATCCGAAGAGCGGTGCCGTAGCTGAGCCGCTGGCCCCACCACCCCAGGCTCCTGGCCCAGACCCAGACGAGGAAGCCATAGGTCAGGACCGTCAGCACCGACGCCGCCACCAGTGGCACCAACCTGAGCTGGATGGCGATCCGGGTCAGGCCATCCCAGTGCGCCAGCGCCGTATCCACCAAGTACCAGAGCGCCGCGCCAAGCCCGACGATCTGGAGGACGCGACCGATAAGCCGGCCCAGGCTCACGAGCCCGCCACTCCCAGGGCGCGGCGATAGACCGCCTCGAACCTCCGGGCAATTGCCCGCGGGGCAAAGCGGCGCTCGGCGTCTCGGGCGGCGGCCTGCGCGAGGCGTTGGCTCAGGTCTTGGTCGGACAGAAGGCGAGCAATCGCGTCGGCCAGCGCCACCGGATCGCGCTCGGGAACGAGCAAGCCGGTTTCCCCATCCCTCACCACATCGGGAATGCCTCCACTCCGGGAGGCCACGATGGGAACACCGCTCATCATCGCCTCCACCAACACCAACCCGAACCCTTCCTGCTCGCCTTTCCAATCGGTCACGGCCGGCATGACGAACAGGTCGGCGGCGGCCAGCTCGCCCGCGACACGCTCGGTGGGCAGCCGGCCTTTGAACTCGACTGCCTGGCTCAAGCCTTTGTCACCCACCAGGCTCTCGAGCGACCCGCGCTCCGGGCCGTCGCCTACGATGGTCAGATGGGCTTTCCTCCCCATTCGTTTCAGAACATCGAGCGCCTCGACCGCAACGCGGGCGCCCTTGCGCTCCACCAGCCGACCGACGAACAACAGCCGGCTGCCGGCCTCGGCACCTGGGAGCCGCTCGTGGAACCGGGCGGCCACCGGCATCGGGATAACGCTGATTCGTTCGCGCGGTATGCCGAGCGATTCCACCCGATCGACCAGCGGCGAGGAGATCACCGTGACCTGGTGAGCCATACGGAAGATGGGCGCCGCGATGACCTCGGCCGCCGGAAAGCGGTCGAGCAGGAACAGGTCCGTGCCATGCGAGGTGAGCACCACGGGCGCCTGATCGGCGGGCGGCGGCCAGACCGCGAAGCCACCCGGTACCCACCAGTGGACGTGCAGCACATCGGGCCGCCACGCCTGAACGACACGCCCGACTGCTCGTCGCGATGCTTGGACCAAGCGAAGGAGCCGCCACCGCGCCGCCCAAGAGCCCAGCGCTTGCTCGTGCATGGTTCCGGCGTAGGCCAGGGTCTCATCCTGGTCCGTGCCGTAGCGATAGCGAAAAACCCGCACCCCGCGGAGCGTCTCGTCGGTTGCCAGGCCTGCCGCATGGGGAGCAACGGCGGCGACTTCGTGACCGAGTGCCTGTTGCCCCTGGGCCAAGGTGAGGAGAAACGACCCCGCCATGTCGTCCGGCGAGCGGGGAAACCCGTGGGCTATGAGCAGGATCCGCATCCGTAGGGCCCGGTGCCGATCCGGGTCAATCCGCCTCGGAGTCCTGTGATTGAGTCGAGAGCCGCGCCAGTTCCTGCCGCATGCCCTGGAGATCTTCCCGCAGGCCGGCGATCATCTCGCCGACGAAACCGAAGCCGAAGAGCGCAATGCCGCTGATGACCATCGTCTCGATCAGGTTGATCAGCGGGCGGAACCCGACGCCGAAGCCGAAACGGATGATGAAAGCGGCAACACCGCCCAGAAACCCAACAAAGAACAAGATCGCGCCCGCGACCCCGAAGAACATCAGCGGTTTGCGTCCGAATCGCAATTGGAACCACACCGACGCGAGATCGAGCACGCCCACGGGAATCCGCTTCCAATTGAACTTGGACACACCAGCCTGGCGCGGGTAGAGTGGTACCGCTCGGGAGGTCAGCCGGAACCCGTCCGCGGCGGCGATCACCACCATGAAGCGGTGCCAGTCAGGGCGGAGGGGCACGCCCTGCATCACCTCGCGGCGATACGCCTTGACCGAGTTCAGGTCGGCGACCGGCACGCCGAACAGCGCTCGGCAGAGCCAGTTGTACAGGTTCGACACGAATGCCTTCTCGTATTTCCCCTGCTTGCTCCCGGTCACCATATCGGCGTCGCCCGCCAGAATGGGCTCGACCAGGCGGGGAATGTCTTCCGGCAGGTACTGGAGATCGGCGGGATAAAACACGAAGATGTCGCCGCGGGCCGCGTCGCTCGCAGAGCGCAGGGCATCAGCAATACCACGCTGGCGGCGATGGGTCACCACCCGCAGGAACGGATACTCGTGGCGGAGCTGGGTGAGGACCTGGGCGGTCTCGTCGCGCGACCCGTCGTCGACCACGACCACTTCGAATCGCCACGATTGGGGAGCGAGCGCGTCGCGGCACAATTCGAGGAACTTCGGGAGATTCGGGGCTTCGTCCTTGGCCGGGACCAGGATACTGACATCGACCTGCTCCGCGACCGCGGGCACGCTCATACGCGCTTGCGCATCCGGGCCGGCAGAATGCCCAATTGATCGCGGTACTTGGCGACGGTGCGGCGGGCGATCTTGATGCCTTGTTCCTGGAACAGGTGCACGATCTGCTGGTCGGTGAGCGGTTTGGCGCTGTTCTCCTCGGCGATCATCTTCTCGAGCTTGGCCCGGATCGAGCGGGCGCTCGCATCCTCGCCGGACGATGTGGACAGCGCGCTCGAGAAGAAGAACTTGAGCGGTAGGACGCCGCGTGGGGTCTGGACGTACTTCTCGTTGGTAACGCGGCTCACCGTCGATTCGTGCATGTTGATGACGTCGGCGACTTCGCGCAGCGTCAATGGCTTCAAGAATTCGATCCCCTTCTCGAAAAACTCCCGCTGCCGGTCCACGATGAAGTTCATCACCTTGAGCATCGTCTGGCGGCGCTGTTCGATGGCCTGGATCATCCAGGAGGCGCTGTTCATCTTGCTGGCGATGAACTCACGATTTTCCTGAGTCAGCTTCTTGCGGTCGCGGGCGATTTCCTGGTACGACCGGCTCAGCCGGAGCCGCGGCATGCCGGTGTCGTTCAGGAAGACGTGATAGCGGTCGTCGATCCTGTCCACCACCAGGTCCGGCGTCACATACCCGTCGTTGCCCGCCGAGAATTTGAGGCCCGGCTTCGGATCGAGCCCCTTCAACGAGTCAGCCGCGGTTTGGACGTCCACTGGCTCCACCCCGAACCGCTTGGCCAGATCGTTCCAGCGGTGGGCCTTCAAGTCCTCAAAGGCTTCCGCAACCAACCGATACGCCAACGAGTCGGTTTCGCCCTGATCGTGGAGCTGGAGCAGCAGGCACTCGCGAATGTCGCGGGCCGCAATGCCCGGCGGATCGAGCCGCTGGATGATGGCGAGCATCTCCTCCGCCTCGGCGACGGTGTAGCGTCCGACGCCGGGCGTCACTTCACCCTCCGGCTCCGGCGCCGGTTCCGGTTCGAGTGTCGTCTCGACCATCGATACCGACTCCGGCTGCGGCTGTCCGACAACCACCGTGGCCGTTTTGCCGGCTCCGATCCACTCGACTTGCGGGTCCGGCTCCGTCGCGATCTGTTCCTCGTCCTCCTCGTCCTCCTCGTCGCCGGGATCCGGGTGTTGATTGTTCGCATGCACCTGGAGCAGCCGGTTCAACGACTCGACGATTTCCTCGAGCGAACCGGCAAGCCGCCCGTCGTCCTGAATATTGCCCAGGAATTCTTCACTGAGGAGCTTCTGTCGGGGGGTGAGATCCAGCAGGTTGAGCTGGTCCCGGAGGTGGTCGATCAAGTCCCGCTGGGCCACCGTGACCGGCTCGGTGTACTCGATGGCCTCGTACTGGGCACGGGTGCCGCCGGCATCGAACCCGTTGAGCAGGATCTCTTCCCAGTCCATCTCGTCTTGCTTCTGGGACTTCTCCTTCTCCTGTTCGCTGTTGGTCTCGGTCGGCGTTTCCTCTTCCGGGTCCAGCAGTTCCAGGAACGGATTGACGAGCAGTTCCTGTTTGAGATGTTGCTGCAGCTCCATCATCGGCATGTACAGCATGTCCATCGCCTGGTAGAGGCGTGGATTGACCCTCAGCTCCTGCCGGAGGGACGTCTGCTGTGAGAGGCCCTGTCTCATGCCACCGCCTCCAACCGCTGGCGGAGCCGTGTGGTCAGGGTGGGCCCCAGGTACACTTGCGCCACCCGGTCATCGAATACCAGGTCGCGCACCGTACCCGCCGCTTGCACTCTGCCCTCGAACATGATGTAGGCCCGGTCGACGATATCCAGCGTCTGCTCCACGTTGTGGTCCGTGATCAACACTCCGATCCGTCGATGCCGGAGACCCGCTACGATGGTCTGGATGTCGTGCACCGCAATCGGGTCGATGCCGGCGAACGGCTCGTCCAGCAACATGAACTTCGGCTCGGTGACAAGCGCGCGCGTGATCTCCAGGCGCCGTCGCTCACCGCCACTCAGGGCATACGCCTTGTTGCCCCGAAGGTGCTTGATCGACAGTTCGTCCAGCAGCTGCTCGACACGCTGGGCCCGCTCGGCCTTCGACAAATCCAGCGTCTCGAGGATGGCGACCAGGTTCTGCTCCACCGTGAGCCGCCGAAACACCGACGGCTCTTGCGCAAGATAACCCAATCCCCTGCGAGCCCGCTGATACATCGGCGCGTCGGTGTAGTCCTGCCCGTCGATCTTCACTTCCCCGGCGTCCGGCCGGATGAGCCCGGTCAAGAGATAGAACGTGGTGGTCTTCCCCGCCCCATTGGGACCCAACAGGCCCACGATCTCCCCCTGCCGCACCGTGACCGACACGTTGTCTACTACCCGGCGCCGCTTGAAGGATTTGCACAATCCTTGCCCCTCCAGAACGCTCCCCTCGGGACGGGGCTCCACCGCCGAGGGAGCGTGCCGCCGGGCGAGGCCCTGAGCCGCCTGATCCAGCAGCAACTGGACGTATTGGGCCCGGTTATCCGCCGCCTCAGGCCACCACGGGCCCTTGGCGCGGACCTCCGCCCACCCATCCTCTGAGCCATCTTCGATCCACCCTTCGTCCACCAGGCGCGGAAGTACCGACCGGGACAGGTTTTCCCGGACCTCATCGCCCGACAATTCGGGGGGCGAGGTTTCGCTCACGCTACGGTAGGACGCCAGAAAGGTCTCGCGATATGCGTGGACCAGGTCCCGGAAACCGAGCTGGCCTGCGGGCCCTGCACCTCGCACCAATGCAGCCAACGCAATGGAGATCGACGGGTCGCGCTCACGCAGCGACTCGAGCCACGACGGCAACATCATGGCCCTGCTCCAGGCGTCGGTACGGGTGTCGTGGAGTCTCGCGGAGCGGCCACTGAGTCTCGCTGCTCTCCCCTCGTCGGTTTCGCGCGCAGGCGCGTCGAGTCGGCCGGGCTCGGCTGGGCACACGGCTCCAGCTGAATGCCGTCCACCTGACCGAAAATCTCCACCCGGTCCACCTCCTCTGCTGGTGGTGATTTCATGTGGACGATGATCGTTTGCCCGCGCACATAATTGAGCGACGGGTCAGGGCACGGACTCTCCTTATCGGGAATCTGACGAAAGGAGCGCGCGCTTCCATAGGCCTCGAGCCGATCGAGGGTGGCCTTGGTGGTATCGCCCGGCTCGCGCTCGCGAAATCGCGCAATGACCGTGTCGCCAGCCATCCAATCGCGCTCGCCCGTGACCGAGTCGGGTGCCGAGCCGAGCCAAGCCGTGCCGAAGCTGCGCAGCTCCCGGAGGACTTGGTTGGGCGTGTCCAGCGCCAGCGAGTCGGCCCGGATCAGGTACTCGGGCGACGTCGCCTCTGGCCGGATCCGTTTTCCCCACGCGAGCATCTGCGCTAGTTGATCATTCTCGATGTCGAGGGCGATGGTGTCTGCCACCATGTCCCACTCGTCGCTCACGGTGTGGGCGGTATCCTTGGCCACGACGTACGTGAGGTCGGCGTTCTCGTTCAAGGTGAGATCGATCCGCGTGCCGTTCAGCCGGTACGGGTCCGTCCCAAGCCCACGCAGCTCGGGCGGCCCCCCGAGCATGGTGCCGTCCTTTCCGACCCCGGTGTCGAGCCGGAGTGAATCGCTTCGCCCAGCAAAGTCGCTCCGGTCGATCATCACCGTGCCGGCGGCCCACATCTGATCATCCCCACGCATGCGGACTCGGTCGGCCACTATGAGATAGGGTTCCTCACGCCGACCCGTGGAATCGGTGCCGAAGTACCGGATGGTGGGACGCCCAACCGCTACCATTTCCTCCACCGGGCGGAAGCCGGTGACGGCCCGATAATAATCGAGACTCGGCCCGGTCAGGGTCGAGCCGTTGGTCCGGTTGACCAGGACCACCGAGTCGCGCGCTTCCCAGCGCTCGCCGGCCTTGTAGTACGTACCGAACGCGGCGGTCATGGTGACGGTGGAATCGACGTAGCGCACGCTGCCGATGAAGTTGGTGTACTCTCCACCGTTGTAGTAGGCGACGCTGTCGCTTTCCATCGAGACACCGGTGTTGCGGCACACCAGCCGAACGCCACCGCCGGCGAAATAGTTGAAGCTTCCCGTGCCCGTCGGCTCCTGCGCCCCCTGGCGACCCACGCGCTCTACCTGGAAGAAGCAGCGGTCCGACTGGGCCGCGAGCGGCATGCCGAAGACCAGCGACGTCGTCACGGAGAGCACCAATCCGACACGGATCATGGCTCCGCTTGGCCTGGAAGATCGATCACCCCGCGCTCACCGCCGCGCGGTTGATCGGTGACCACGTTCAAGAAGTCCGGATCGGAGCGGAAACCGTTGCCCTCGAGATGCTCCCGAGGGGTCGTGTACGTGAAGCGTTGGTCGGTCGTGATGCTGTGGGTTGGCTCGTCATACCGGAGCACCGAGGTCTGGAGCCGCTCACCGTCGGGAGACACCACCACCACGTTGCCCCGGGCCTCCATCGAGCCAGTCTGCCAGCGATAGGTCCCCTCCTTGGCCGTGAGCGTCGATGTCTCCTTCCCGTTCGCGTCGTAGAAGGTGACGGTGATGTTGATCAACTCCGCCGTCTGGGTCGCGTCGTAGAAGTAGGCCGTGTCCGCCTTGACCAGGCTCCGGCGTATCCCGTCGCCGGTGATGTAGTGGGAAACGTCGGCCAACACCTGGTCCGCCGTGTCTGCGGCCTGCATCGTCCCGGTCGGCCGCACACCCGTCTCACCACACGCCGCCGACGCGAGCGCCACGCCGCCCAGCGCGATGATGGATAGCACGTGGCGCCGTGTCACACGGCCCCCGCCCGCATCAGGTCGTGCAGGTGCACCACGCCTACCACCCGCGCGTGATCGTCCAGCACGGGTAACGCGATCACGCCGTTTCGTTCCATCGTGCCCACGGCGGCCGCCGCCAGGTCTTCCGGATGCGCCACCTTGGGCGTCTTGGTCATCACCCGATCGATCGGTACGTCGAGGAAATCGGGCTCCCGCTCGGCCAGTCGGGCCAGGTCACCCGTGGTAATCACACCGAGGAGGGTCCCGTTCGTCACCACCATGGCCAGTCCGCGGTATTGAGCCAGAGCGATCACCGCCTGGCGCATGGTCCCGTCCGGCGACACGACGCCGTCCGGTGGCTGCATCAGCTCGCGAACCCTCAGGAGGAGCCGCCGGCCCAAGGCGCCGCCGGGATGAAGTGCCGCAAAGTCCTCGTGCCGGAACCCCTTGACCTCGAGCAGAGCCACGGCCAGCGCGTCGCCGATGGCCAGCGCCACGGTGGTACTCGTGGTCGGCGCCAGATCGAGGGGGCAGGCTTCTTCGGGCACGCCCGCGTCCAATACCTCGTCCGCCAGCGCGGCCAGGGTCGACTGGGGTTGACCTGTGATCGAAATGATGGGAACACGCATCCGCTGGAGTGAATTGACCAGACCGAACAACTCCTGCGTCTCGCCACTCTTGCTCACCAGGATGGCCACGTCCTCCTGCCCGACGATGCCCAGATCTCCATGCTGGCTATCGACCGGATGGAGGTAGGTGGCCGGCGTGCCGGTCGACGTCAGGGTGGCGGCGACTTTCCGGGCAATGAGGCCGGACTTCCCAACCCCCGAGACGATGATCCTGCCACGGGCCCTGGCACAGATATCCACCGCGCGGGTAAAGGCCTCGTCCAGCCTGGCCGCGACGTCGCCCAAGGCGTCAGCTTCCATCTGAAGCACCCGGCGGCCGATATCGACCAGCGAAGCTCGATTAGTCGTCGCCATCACGGTCCGCCAGGTAGAGACCGAGCGCCTCTTCCCACATTCCACGGGCCCGCAGCAGCATCTCGATGACCTCCCGCACCGCACCGTGGCCCCCTCGGGCACCGGTGACGAACGCTGCCATCTCTTTGACCTCGTCGACGGCGTTGGCCACGGCGATCGGAAGGCCGACACGGCGAAGCACCGGCAGGTCTGCCAGATCGTCCCCCACGTAGGCCACTTCGCGCCAGCCGATGCCATGACGGGCCAAGGTCTTCGAGAAGGCCGGCACCTTTCGCGCTCCGGCGTCCTGGATCACCTCATCCACACCGAGTTCTTCGGCGCGAAGCAAGGTGGCGTCGGATTCCCTGCCGCTCACCAGCACCACCGGGATGTTGAGCGGATGAAGGAGTCGGATGCCCAGGCCGTCCTGGATGTCGAACCGTTTGAACTCCTGTCGTTTGCCGTCGACCATCCCGATGAAGACCGCATTGTCGGTGAGTACTCCGTCGACATCGAGGCCGAGTAGGCGCACGCGTCCCGCGACGGCGGAATCAAGCATGGATCCCGCCACGTGAGCGCGACCAGATCTCGATGGTCGCGCTCAGGAGATCGCCCAGGGCATCGAGCGGCCACTGGGTCGCAGCATCGCTCATGGCGGATGCCGGATCGGGGTGGGTCTCGAGGAAGAACCCATCGGCCCCTGCCGCGGCCGCGGCCTTGAGCAGCGGCGGGATCGCCTTGCGTTCGCCGCCGCTCGTGCCCTCGGGCCCGAGGCCGGGCCGCTGCACGGCATGCGTCGCGTCGAACACCACTGGCGTCCCCGTCGCCACGCGCAGCCGGGCAAAGTTTCGCATGTCCACCACCAAATCGCCGTAGCCGAAGAAGGTGCCACGTTCGGTCACGGCCACGTCGCGGCTCCCGCCGCTCCGGACCTTTTCCACCGCGCCCGCCATCCCCTCGGGCGGCATCCATTGCCCCTTCTTGATGTTGACGGGCTTGCCCGTCGTCCCCGCCGCGACCAGCAGGTCGGTTTGCCGGCAGAGAAACGCGGGAATCTGGAGCGCGTCGACCACCTGAGCGGCAGCTTCGGCCTGCGCGGCCTCGTGCACGTCGGTCAGCACGGGCAATCCGGACGCCGCCCGGACCCGCTCCAGCGTGCGGAGCCCCTCCTCCAGCCCGGGCCCGCGTGCGCCGGCCAGCCGCGAACGGTTGGCCTTGTCGAAACTGGCTTTGAAGCAGACCGAAATGCCGAGCTGGAGGTGAAGCGCGGCCAGCGCCTCGGCGATTCGGAGAGCCGTGTCCTCACGCTCCAGCACGCAGGGGCCGGCAATCAGAAAGGGGGCACGCGCAAAGGTCCAGCTCACGGCGTCTTGCTCTCGACCATGTTCGGCTTGGTGCCGGAGGCAGCGGTGTGGCGGCCCCGATGCGCGACGGCCGCCCCGATGAAGCCGGCAAACAAGGGGTGCGGCCGCGTGGGCCGGGACTTGAGCTCGGGATGGAACTGGCAGCCGATGAACCACGGATGACTTGGCAGTTCGATGATCTCCACCAAACCGCCGTCGGGCGAGAGGCCGGACAGCGCGAGGCCGCCTTCCTCCAACGCCTCGCGGTACTGGTTGTTCACCTCCCAGCGATGGCGGTGCCGCTCGCTGATTTCCGCCGTGCCATAGATCGCGGCCACCTGCGAGCCGGTCTTCAACCGCGCCGCGTAGGCGCCGAGTCGCATGGTGCCGCCGAGGTTCTCGACATCACGCTGTTCCGACATCAGTGAGATGACCGGCGACCCGCACTCGGGCGCGAATTCCGTGCTGTTGGACTCGGCCAGCCGGCATACGTTGCGGGCAAACTCGATGATCGCCGTCTGGAGACCCAAGCAAATTCCCAAGAATGGCAGCTGGTGCTCACGGGCCCATTGGATGGCATGGATCATTCCCTCGACGCCACGGACGCCGAACCCGCCGGGGATGAGCAGGCCGTTGAAGTCGGACAAGATGTGCTCGGCCTCGTCTTGATCGGTAAAGCGATCGCTGTCGATCCACGCAATCTCGACCTTGGTGTCGTTGGGAATGCCGCCGTGCACCAATGCCTCTTCGACCGACTTGTAGGCGTCGTGGAGCGACGTGTATTTGCCGACGACGCCGATCCGAACCGCTCCGTTGGTCGGACGGAGAATTCGATCGCTCATCGCCTTCCACGGCCCGAGGTCAGGTTCCTTGGTCTCCAACCGTAGCCGCTCGCAGGCCACCTTATCGAGTCCTTGTTCGGAGAACAAGAGCGGCACCTGGTAGATCGATGTGACGTCCGGGCTCTCGATCACGCAGTTGAAATCGACGTTACAGAAAAGGGCGATCTTCCGCTTGATGTCGGCCGACATTGGCCGCTCGCTCCGGCAAATCAGCATGTCGGGCTGGATACCGATTTCCATCAGTTCCCGCACGGAGTGCTGGGTCGGCTTGGTCTTGAGTTCGCCGGTGGCCGTGATGAAGGGTACCAGAGTTAGGTGAATGAATAGCGTGTTGTCACGGCCGGTCTCTTGGCGGAACTGCCGGATGGCTTCGAGAAACGGCAGTGACTCGATGTCGCCTACCGTGCCGCCGACCTCGGTGATGACCACGTCATGCCCCGGCGCGGGCCGCCGGATGGCGGTTTTGATCTCGTCGGTGATGTGGGGTACGACCTGTACGGTCGAGCCCAGGTACTCGCCGCGACGTTCCTTGTTGATGACGGTTTGATAGATCCGACCCGTCGTGGTGTTGTTCCGTTGCGTCAGCGACCGATCGATAAACCGCTCGTAGTGTCCCAGGTCGAGATCGGTTTCGGCGCCATCGTCGGTAACGAACACTTCGCCGTGTTGGAAGGGCGACATGGTACCGGGGTCGACATTGATGTACGGGTCGAATTTCTGGATGGTGACCGTCAGCCCTCGCTCCGCCAGGAGCCGACCGAGGGATGCCGCGGCGATACCCTTGCCGAGGGACGAGACCACGCCACCCGTGATGAAGACGTACTTCGTGCCCTTCGTTCCCTCGGTCATCGGTTTACCTCTAGAGTGTGAGCCAGAGCGCTTCTGCCCGTTGCAGGTCTTCCATCGTATCAATGCCCGGCGGCGCGGGCTCCGTGAGCCGTGCCACCCCGATCGTCATGCCGTGTTCCAACGGCCGGAGCTGTTCGAGCCGCTCTGCCAGCTCGAGCGGCGTCGGCGGGAGGGCCACCCACCGCGCCAGTGCCGGCCGCGTGTAGGCGTACACACCTACGTGCTGCCAGTACTCCGGTTCCCCCACATCCAGCTCCCGGTAGTGCGGGATCGGCGCGCGGGAGAAGTAGAGCGCCCGGCCCGCGCCATCGAACACCACCTTTACCCGGGCGTGGTCCTCTCTACGCGCGGCCGACAGGGGTGCTGCCGCCGTCCCGATCTCGTCCCCCGCATCCAGCCGGGCGATGGCCCCCTCGATCGCGTCCTTCCCGATGAACGGCTCATCGCCCTGGACGTTCAGGAACGCATCGTAGCCGTGGTGCTCCGGCATCCTAGCCACCTCGGCCACCCGCTCGGTGCCGTTTCGATGTCCGATGCCGGTCATGACCGCCTCGAGCCCGGCGGCTCTCACCCGATCGACCACCTTGGGGGCGTCGCTCGCGACCACAACCCGATCCACCACGTTCAAGTCGGTCACACGCCGGGCTACCCGGGTGACCAAAGGCTCACCGGCCAGGAGTTGCAGCGGTTTGTGGGGGAGTCTCGACGAGCCCAGTCTGGCCGGGATGACGCAGAGGACGCGCATCACGGAAGCTAATAATGGAGGCGGCCGCAGTCAAAAGTCGTGCCGGAAATTTCGGGCCGACGCGGACCAGGCTATCGGATTGATGGATAACGGCTTAGGGAAGCTGCTATTGGGCAGGGCCGTCGGCTGGCTCCCCCAGGCGCCGTCCCGCAATCGGCTGACTGGTCGGCGGCTGGGCGGTTCGGCGGTTCGGCGAACCGTCGGTGGTGTCAAGCGTCTCGATTCGCCCAGCCGCCCGACCGCGCAACCGCCGATTCTCCGCTCCCTACTCCTTACTCCTTACTCCTTACTCCTTACTCCTACTCCCCATCAAGATCTCCTCGAACAACGCGATCGCCCGATCGTCACCCGACTGGCCCAGCCAAAACATGGCGTTCTTGCGGACATGCGGATCGCGGTGGGTTCGCGCGATCACGAGGAGCGGCGGAATCCCCTCATCCTCACGAAGCTGGGACAAGGCGAATACCGCGTGCTCCTGGATGTCGCGGTTCATGTTCTCAGCCTGCGCCAGGTCGGCCAAATCTTGCATGACCTGCGCGCCCGCCGCCTGGCCGAGCCAGAACACGGCACCCTTCCGCGTCGCGGTGCGCAGGGATTCGTTTCGCGCGATTTCCACCAGGCGTGGCCACGCGGTGAACCCGTCCGCGATCGTCGCCGGAAAGATGACGTCGTCGCCAGCCGGCGCATTGGCAGAAGCCGCCAGCGACAGGAGGTAGCTGGCAGCGTCCGGTGCCCGCACGGCGCCGAGGTCAACGATTGCCTCTCCCGAGGCCTTCCAACGTCCACCGACATAGGTGTCGACACCTACGAGCTCGCCGCGCCTAAAGGTCAGCATCACCCGGGCGGGGCCCGGCTCGCAGTCGGGCTCCCAGTGCTCGGTGCTCCGGCTCATGGAGATGTTGTGGCCGGACCCGCAAACTCCTGGTCTGGTCGGGTAACTCAACCGGACCCTGCCGTCCCGCACGGCGCCGATGCGTTCAGCCAGGGACTGCGCCGCGGCGGCATGGACTGTCATCAGGCCGGCGAGAGTTACAATCGCCCCGACGATCCCGCCACCGGCCACCCTCGAGAGAGTCGTCATTGGTTGATGATCTCCATCAGCAGGTCCGCAACGCGCGGATCACCCGACTGGCCCAGCCAGAAGATCGCCTTCTCACGAAGCTCCTTGTCGGTCTCGGTCCGCGCGATCTGGAGCAACTTGTCGATCACCTTGGGATCCGACCGCTGCGAGTAGACAAAGATCAGATGCTGCTTGACGTCGCGATCCTGCATCCCGTCGTACAGCGCGAGCAGCTGGTCGATGTCCGCCCCCCCACTCTGGGCCGCCCAGAAGAGGGCCTGCTTGCGCATTTCGACCGGTTCCTTCTTGTCCAGGGCAATCCCCATGATCCACTCGTTCTCCGCGCCATGACCCTGCGAGAGCGAGAACAGAATCTTCTCCTTGACCTCGGGGTTGTCGGTCTTCTTGTACAGCTCACGCAGGTATTGGGAATTCTCGACCCCACCACGCTGCGCGAGCCAAAAGACGATGTTCACTTTCAGCTCGTCGGACGTGGCGCCGCGCTCCAAGTAATTTCGAAGCGCCCGCGTCGCCGCCTCGTCGCTTTGCTGCGACAGGGCGAAGACTGCCTTCTCCTGGAGCTCTGGATCGGCGGCATGCTGCAGGATAGAATCGAGAGCTGCGATCGCTTCGGGAGCCGGGGCCTGCGACAGCCAGAACACGGCCTGCTCCTTCACCTCGGGATCGGGATCGGTACGCACCGCCTGCAGTAGGATCTGCGTCGTTTCCGGCGAGTGCTGCTGCGAGACGATGAACATGGCGCGCCGCCGGAGACACACCGATCCCTCGTCACGGCGTGCCAGGACCTTCTTCAAGATCGGCAGCGCACGATCAGACTGCATTTGCATCAATGCCATGAGCGCGACCACCCGCTCGTCGTCCTCATTATCACATTCCTCCTGGCGTTGATGCTGCTTGGTCGTCCGCGCTCCCGCTCGCTCCTGGCTGAGCTCCGCGGCGGCCTCCGACACGTACTCCATGCTCTGTGCATCGCCCATTCTCGCGAGATCTGCGCGGATTTGCGATTGTAACTCCCGCGCATCCCGCCGGGTTCGCGCCTCAGGATAACGCTGGCCTTGGTACTCCAGGAGTTCCGTGGCGAGCTTGAGGTCCTCGCGCGAGCCCAGTTTGGTGAGCGCGAATGCCTCCCAGTAGTGCGCGTCGCCTGCGTATCCTGAGTCAGGGAAGCGTTTTCGCAAATCTCGGAAGTGACGCACGGCAAGACGGTAATCGCCGCTGTTGAGCGCATTCCGAGCCAGCCGGTAGAGTGAGTCTGCCGGGTCTTCTGCGATCCAGGGTGCCGGAGCCAGATTGTGTTCCGCTTGGGGACCTTGGGTCACCAGGCTTCTGAGGACGCCGCTCTCTTCCACCCCTGCGGTGGACGCTGCATCAGATGTGCCGCTCCTCCCACTCGCCATGACCGCGAGCGACACCGTGCCAACCACGAGAAATCGAGCGAAGCTGAACATGATCTCATTGCTCCTTGTCTGACCCGTTACGCGCCCGCCGGAACTGCCGCACGCAGTTTCATCAGCACGCCACGTTGTGCAATGCCCCTATCGATGAACTCCAGATCCTCGGCCCGATCGGCCGAGTACTGGGCGATCTGTGCCAATACCAGTTCAATGTCGTCCAACAGCGCCTTGAGGCCTGGGTTCCCGCTGGCCCGAGACGCCTGCAATAACCGAGTCCGGAGCAGGAGCTCTTGGGCGGGGATCGCCCACTCACCCTCCGCCATCATCCCATCCTTGGCATCTACCTGGAACGTCCTAAGGAATGTCTCGACGGTCTGGAGGTGCTCGCTGGTTGCTACCTGATAGGCCACGGTACTGACTGAGGCTTCCGTCCCCGGGCCAGCGACGATGACCGGTGGCGATTGCTGCCCATCCGGCGAAGCGGTGAACCGACCGATCGCCACCCCGATGGCCAGGACCGCCGCGATCCCAGCGATCCACTGCCAGGGTGGGATCGCCCGGCGACTCGACCGGCGGCGATCGAGCTCCGCACGAATCTGATCCCACATCTCGTCACGCGGGGTGGGCGGTGGCGGGTTGTATTCCGCCCCCACTTCTCGGATCAGCCGGTCCTGTTGCTCTTCGTTCATACCGCCCACTCCCCGGCGTGTGCTGCAAGTGCCTCGCGGAGTCTGGCCCGTGCTCGGAACAGCTGTGCCTTCGACGTGCCCGTCTTGGTGCCGAGCGCGGCTCCGATCTCTTCGTGGGTATAGCCTTCCACATCATGCATGACGAACACCATTCGGTATTTCTCCGGGAGGCGATCGATCGCCTCGGTCAGTCTAGCCTTCAGGTCAGGATTGGCCCGCCGGTCTGTTGTCGCCACCTGCCCAGCCACATCCAAGTCGATTTCTCGCCGCCGGAGTCGTTTGACCTTCCGAAGCACATTCAGCACGACCGAGTAGGTGATGGCGTGAAGCCAGGTGCTGAAGGCCGCGTCGCCGCGAAATTCCGGTAGCCGGTCGAAGGCCCGGATGAACGCCTCTTGGGTGCAGTCTCGGGCCAGGTCGTCATCACCGGTCATCCGGAACGACAACCGATACACCCTATCCACGTGGGCCTCATACAGTTCCCGTTCCGCTCGAGGGTCTCCGTCGAGCACCCTGCGAAGCAATTGGCGTTCGTCCACTGGGCTCCCGGGTTGTGTGGCGTCGCCGGTCTTTGTCATTGGGACACAATTGAGGCAGAAATGGTTACAGGAGAGGTGGGCGACAGGATCGTCGGAGGTGGTCCTCGGCTCCTTGCTACGCTGGCACCTATCAGCTATTGGCTATTGGCTATTGGCTATTGGCTATTGGCCCGCGAAGATAGCCGCCCTGCCCCCTCTCCGCCCTCCCGCCATCCGACTTCCCGCCTTCCTCATTACTCCTCGCCTTCTCCTCTCCCCACTCCCTCACCTACCCTCCTACTTCCTACTGCCCTGCTTTCTCCTCACGAACTTGAGACCCGACCATGTCCGGTCTACCGCGCACACCTTGAAGTCGACCAGGCCCGAGGCTAGTCCTGTCTCTCGCACGCTCGCTTGAGTAAGGTCGGACCGCATCCTGGAGGACCGCTTGGGCCAGACGATCCAAAGCGCCCCCTGGGCGGTCAGGGGAAACACCTTCGCGAAGTCTTTGCTGAGTTCTCTCTGCGACCGGACAAACCACAGGGTCAGGTCGGGCGAGCCACGGGCTTGCCGCTTGACGGCGACTCCCTCGGGCAAGCATCCGAGGGTCTTCTCGAACTCAGGGGGTGCCTTGAGCAGGGTCAGGGTGGAGTCGGGCTTGACGCCGAGTTTCTTGAGGAGCGGAGTGCCGGAATAGCCGGCGAGAACGGATTCGGGAACGACGGGCGCCTTGGGAGGACGAGTGATGGCCCGATGGAGCCCGCGTCGGATTCGGCCCCAGCTAGTGTAGACGGCATCCGGAACCTGGCGCTTGATGCGCGCCACCTTCTCGGGGTCGCCCTCGACAAAGACTATTGGGAGGAGGCGGGTGCTCCTGGCATGCCGGATCGCGAACGCCACGTCCCTCCCCATGCTTGGCTGGCGGGTCAGATCGATGACGAGAGCATCGGGCTGCTCTTGCTTCAAGTCACGCAGGACCTGGGGGTCGAACGCCTGGTAACTCACC
>DATHRW010000278.1:0-13991 GCA_035464955.1 Gemmatimonadales bacterium | reverse complement strand
GGCAAAGAGCAGCGACTCGAGCGCGCTCATCCCCTTTTCGTGCACCCCGACTTCCCACCGCCCTGGTCCCGCCTCGCAGAGGGCGAGGGAAGTCAGAAGCCGATCCACGTCGATCGTGCCATAGGGGACACCGCACATGTGAGCGTCGCGATTCAGATATTCGATCTTGTCGAGATCGAGCGACCCCGAGATGAGACCGGCAACCGGACTAAAACTGGTTCCTTGAATGAGCGCTGCAATCTGCCGGGCGAGCTCCGGACCTCCATGAGCCGCAAGGACATCCGCCAAATCGCCCTCCTCGAGACGCGCGACACCAAGGACTTCGTGGTGCGCGAAACCCGCTTCCTCGAGTGCGTGCGAGAATGGATAGTGCCCGACGTCGTGCAGCAAGGCGGCCAGCCGCGTCGCGAGACGCTCCTCCTCCGACACCCGCCCGAGCTCGCCGCGTTCGTTCAGAAGCGATAGGGCCCGCTTGGCCAAGTGGTAGGTGCCGAGCGCGTGTTCGAAGCGGGCATGCGTCGCGCCGGGGTAGACCAAAAAGGCGTGGCCCAATTGCCGGATATAGCGAAGGCGCTGGACCGAGGCCGTGTCGAGCACGGCCATCGCCACTCCATCGAGCCGGATATTGTCCCACAGCGGGTCGCGAATGACCTCGAAGCCTGTCGGTGGCGGCGACACGGATGTCTCGGCTGGGTAGGTGAGGCGCGGCTGTCCGCCCGGGCTAGCCGGTCGGCCCCGCGTTGCGAACGGGCTCCGACACCTGATCGGCGTAACGGCGGAAGTTGTCCGCGAACATCTGGGTCAATTTGCGGGCCTGGGCGTCGTACGCGGCGACATCCTGCCAGGTGGCCCGCGGCATGAGGATGTCCGCCGGCACATGCGGGACCTCGGTCGGAACCTCCACGCCGAACACCGGATCGGTCTGATAGGCGACCCGGTCCAACCGCCCTGCCAGCGCCGCGCGGACCATGGCCCGCGTATGCGCGAGCCGCATCCGGGTGCCTGTCCCGTAGGGCCCACCCGTCCAGCCGGTGTTGACCAGCCAGACGCGGGCTCCGTGTTCCTCGATCTTCTGGCCCAGCATCTTGGCATAGACGTTGGGATGCCGCGGCAGGAACGGCGCACCGAAACACGCGGAGAATGTCGCGGTTGGTTCGGTGACACCTCGCTCGGTGCCGGCCACCTTGGCCGTATATCCTGACAGGAAGTGATACTTGGCCTGGGCTGCGGTGAGCCGGGCAATCGGCGGCATCACGCCAAACGCGTCAGCTGTCAGGAACACCACGTTGCGCGGGTGCCCACCGACGCCACCCGGCATGTGATTGGGAATGAACTCGATCGGGTAACTTGCCCGGGTATTCTCGGTGATGTCTTCGCTGCTGAAATCGACGGCGCGGTTGAGCGAATCGACCGTGACGTTCTCGAGCACCGTCCCGTACCGCTGCGTCGCCGCATAGATCTCGGGCTCGCCGTCGGGGTCGAGACGGATCACCTTGGCATAGCACCCGCCCTCGAAATTGAACACCCCGTCCGGGCCCCAGCCGTGCTCGTCGTCCCCGATCAGGTGACGCGTGGGGTCGGCAGACAGGGTTGTCTTGCCGGTACCGGACAGACCGAAGAAGATGGCGGTATCGCCGGCTTCACCGACGTTGGCGGAACAGTGCATCGGGAGCACGCCGCGGGCCGGCAGCAAATAGTTCAGCACCGTGAAGATCGACTTCTTGAGCTCTCCTGCGTACTTCGTTCCCGCCACGAGGACCATGCGCTTGGCGAAATTCAGGGCGATGACCGTGCCCGTCCGGGTGCCGTGTCGCGCGGGGTCGGCTTGGAGCAGCGGGGCATGAAGGACGAGGAATTCCGGCATAAACGATTCGAGCTGCTCGAGCGACGGCCGGATGAACATGTTGCGAACGAACAGGGCGTGCCACGCACTCGGGGTGACGAAGCGAACCCCGAGTCGGTACGCGGGCGCGGCGCCGCCGTGGAGGTCCTGCACGAAGAGCTCTTGGCCGTCCAGATGGGCGCGTATGTCGTCGTGCAGTCGATCGAACGCGGCCGGATTCATCGACGCGTTGTTGTCCCACCAGATGTCGGCTGCCGACTCGGATTCCTGGACAACGAACTTGTCCTTTGGCGACCGACCAGTGTGCGGCGCGGTGACGGCGGCGAACGCGCCACGATTGGTGACCACACCCTCGCATCGCTGGATGGCAGCTTCGGCCAGGACGGCGACGGACCAATTCGCGTGCACCTGGGCCGCACGGATGCCGTGGGCGGTGAGATCCACGGGCGGAAAATCGGCTGCGATAACCTTCGATGTCATGGGAATCCTGACGCGTGTCGCGCGTGGCTGAGGTGAATCAGGTGTCGCACGCGGCCCCGGCCGGGCCCGGACCCATGCTCAGCGACGGCCGGAGGAGTCCGGCACCGTGTCGCCGCTTACCGGACGGGCACCATGGTGGCTGTCAGATGCGCGTTCAACTCCGCCGTGTTGACGTCGCGGTTGCTCAACCGGGTCGCCGTCGGGTCGAAGTACATGAGGTCGCTGGGCGTGAACGAGTGGAGAAACAGCCCGATCGTATGCCCCAATTCGTGGGCCGCCACCACCTGGAAACATTCGGTGAGATCGTTCGCCGTCGGATCGAACCGGGGCCAGACGTACATCCGAATCGGCAGCTGCAACTGAAAGCGGGTGGCCACGGTGTCGATGTCCGTTGCCCCTTCGCACTCCGGGCGGAGCCCGCTCCGGAGCCGCGTCAGTGTCTGCGCGAGCTTCGGGGGGGCCACGATGGTGCGAACGATCACGTCGGCGCTGCCCGAATCGGCCACGACTGCCGCGGTGTACTCGTGGTAGAGAAACGCGGACTCCCATTCCAGAATGCCACGCGCAACGTGGGATGGCATGTCGAATTGGTCTTCGACCCAAATCTTGACTGGCAGCGACGATGGTGCCCAATGATAGGTCAAGGTGTCGGTCCCGACGACCAGCCGCCACTCGTAAAAATCTCCCCGGGACGGGGCGGCAATCTCCGCGCATGCGGCGGCGGCCACGACAACGATGCCGGCGGTCAGGCCGGAGATGAATCGAAGGTTCATGGGAGTGTCCGAGCGATGCCGATCAGAATGCCGAGGCGGTGGACTTGCTGCGATTGGGAAAAGCCTCGGGCCTGGAGTGCGTCTGTGGTGAACCGGTGGTAGTCGTACCGGAGCCCCGCCACGATGGCCCAATCTCGACTTAGCGGGCGCCGGTAGTCGACCCCGCCCACGAGGAGGTAGTCCGTCGGCCCACCCAGAGCGAAGACCCCTGTATCGTCTGACGGCCAATACTTGAGCACGCCGACGCCGGCGCGCCACCTGAGCTCCCATACCAACGGGCCGTCCAGGCCGAGGGTGATCGTCGCCGTCCGCAGCGAGCCCAGGTCGCTGGTAACGCCCGCCTCCGTCGCATCGACGCCACCCGTTCCCAGGCTCACCTCGATTCCCGCGTTCAAGCGTGGTGACACGGCAACCGAGGCGCCGAGGAGGAGCGTCGGTGCCAGATCCTGTCGGACGGTGATCTCCCGGGTAATGCGGTCCGTGACCAGATCGGTCGCGCCTGTCACGCCAAGGCGGGCATGGACGATCGTCTGGGCCTCTGCGCGTGCGCTCAGGCCGAGCATGATCACGGGCACGATGTGGATCCAGCGCATGGTCCAAAGATGCACTCTGGCTCGGACGCGGGTCAAATGCGGTCCTTCTGCATGGCTGTCGTCGCTCATGGAAGTGCGCAGCGCACTACCGCCGCCGCCTGGTGAGCCAGCCGGTTGGGTCGAGTGCAATGCCTTCCGGTCCCCGGATCTCGAAGTACAGATGCGGGCCCTCGTTGGTGTTCTGTCCTCCGACCGTGCCGATGACCTGACCCTTGACTACCCGATCGCCCGGCCGCACCGACGCGGCGCTCAGCTGTCCGTAAGTCGAGATGTGATCGGTGCCGTGCTGGATCAGGACCATCAGTCCGTAGGTGCCCACCTGCTGGACCCCGAGCACCCGCCCGGCATCGACGGCACGCACCGTTTCCCCGACTTGGGCGCCGATCCCAATGCCATTGCGCCGCACAATGGCCCCACTCGGCAGGCGCACCCGGCCGAAGTTGTAGAGAATCCGTCCCTCGACCGGCCAATCCAAATTCCCGATGTCCGCCGTGGTGAGGCCGCCTGGCGCGGGCGCACCGCTCGCGGCGGCGGTGCGGAGCCGCGCAATGAGGTTGTTGAGTGCCGCTTCGTCGCGTTCGAGCGCCGTGAGGCGTTCTTCGGTCGTCCGACCGGTCCGCTGCAGGCGCCGCAGCTGGCGCTCTCGCTCCCGCATGAGCTGCGAATACCGCGACAGCTCAGCTTGGCGTTCGGTCTTGCTCCGGTCGAGATCGGTCTTGATGAGCAGCAGGTCGTTGCGCTGTTGGATGACGCGGTCCCGGAGGTTCTCTACCTCACCGAGGAGCGCGCGATCCTGTTGGCTCGTGGTAAAGAGATACTTGTAGCGACTGAGCAGGTCGCCGAAGGATTCCGCGGCCAGTAGCGCCTGAAAGGTGTAGAGTGGGCCCCGTTTGTAAATGTCCACCAGACGCCGCTGCAGGACCGCACGCTTCTGGGCCAGGTTGTCCTGCGCCAGAACGAGCTCCGCGCTCACCTGCGCGAGATTGTTGTTGAGGCCACCGATCTGCAGGTCGATCTCGTTTACGATGCGATGGGTGGACTCCCGTTGCCGCTCGATGTTTTGGAGCTCCGCGCCGACGTCCTTGACCCGACCCTCGAGTTGCAGTTGCTCCATCCGGAGCCGTCCCCGCTCGGTTCGAATGGAATCGAGCCGGCGCTGGCTCTCGAGGAGATCCTGGTTGACCCGCGGTTCCTGGCCGGCAAGCGGGACGACCCCTTTGAGCGCGACGAGGAGCATCAGCGCCACGGCGCGCAGCCCGGTCTCAGACATTCCGGAGATGCCGCCCCACGCTGACGAGGCTTCCGCCCAAGCCGAGGGCCACGCCGAACAGGATGCCGAGGAGGAGCTGGGGCGGCTCGAAGAAGATCAGGCCGGACAGCATGGGCGTGTTCCGCCCGAACAGGACATACCCGGCGTAAATGAACACGATGGATAACAGCCCACCCAAGAGACCCTTGATGGCTCCCTCGAGCAGAAACGGACCGCGGATGAAGCCGTTCGTGGCCCCGACCAGGCGCATGATCGCAATTTCGCGAGCCCGTTGCAGGACCGTCATGCGGATCGTCGTGCCGATAATGATGACGGCGACCGCTGCGAACGCCAGGCCAATGATCAAGCCGACCAGGCCGGCGACGTTCCGTAACCGGTCCAACCGCTCAATCCACTCGCGCCCGAACCGGACGTCGTCGATGAACCCGAAGCCCTGGAGTCGTTCGGCGACCGCGGCGACGGTCGCCGCGTCGCGATGCCCCTCTTTCAGCCGGATTTCTAATGACGCCGGGAGAGGATTGATCTCGAGATCCCGATAGGCGTCCTTGAATTCCTCGAGCTCCGCTTGGGCCTGCGCCAACGCAGAATCCTCGTTGACATATCCCACCGCAAACACCTCGGGGAACTTCGAAATGTCATCGGCCGCCAGGGTGATGGTTTCGAGTGGCGTCCCGTGCAGGATGAATGCGACGATCTCCACCCGACTCTCCAACCCCCTGAGGGCCTGCCGCATGTTGATCGCGACAAGGCCGAAAAGACCTACGGCAAAGAGCGAGAATGCAATCGTCGTAATGGACAGCGTCGACAGGAGCGGCGCGCGACGGAAAGCCAAGAGCGCCTCACGGAACAGCAATCTCATGCGAGACCCTCCCGCTGCCCGGTTTCCACGGCGCTGTCAAAGACCACCTCGCCGCGCCGCAGCTCGATGGTCCGGTGGTTGGTCCCACGAACCAGATCGAGATTGTGGGTGGCCATGACCACGGCCGTTTCACCGGCGTTGATGTCTCGCAGAAGTTGAAAGACACCGCGCATGGCCCGCTCGTCGAGGTTGCCGGTTGGCTCGTCGGCCAGCAGGATGGGCGGGTCGAGCACCAGGGCGCGAGCGATGGCCACACGTTGTTGCTCTCCTCCCGAGAGTTCATTCGGGAGGGCGTGCATCTTGGCGGCCAGGCCGACCTGGGTCAGGACCCGGCTGGTCCGCGACGCGATGCTGTCCGGCCGGGCCCGCGTCACTTCGAGCGCAAACGCCACGTTCTCCTCGGCCGTCCGATCCTCGAGGAGCCGGAAATCCTGAAAGACGATGCCCAATCGCCGGCGTAATCGGGGGATCTCTCGTGCGGTAATGTTGGGAAGCGAGAACCCCAAGACGTGAATGTCGCCGCTGGTGGGGCTCAACTCGCCGTAGATCAGCCGGAGGATCGTGGACTTGCCTGCGCCGGAATGCCCGGTCAGGAAGACGAATTCACCCTTCGCGACGCGGAACGAGACGTCGAGGAGGGCCGACTCCCCCTTCGCAAAAGCCTTCGAGACGTGATTGAACCTGATCACGGCGTGAAGATAGGGGAGTTCCCCGTGGTAAGTCAAAGGAGTGTGCGGAGATAGACACTACACCGGGCGGGGAGACGGCGCCCCTGCGGGCCGCCGGGCCGCCCGCGCGCAGGTTACCGCTCGAGCGCCTGCTCGAGGTCGGCGATGATATCCTCGACGTCTTCGATGCCGCAGCTCAAGCGCAGGAACCCGTCGGCGATCCCCATGGCAGCGCGCGCCGCGGCGCCCACGTGCTTGTGCGAGGTGTACCGTGGCTCCGAAATCAGGCTCTCGACGCCTGCCAGGCTCGGCGCGTGCGTGATCAGCTTGAGCCGACGGAGGAAACGCGCGACTCCGTGTACGCCATCGGCGAGTTCGAGTCCCACCATTCCGCCGAACCCGTCCAGGCATGCCGCGGCGATCGCGTGGTCGGGGTGAGTGGAAAGCCCGGGATAATGAATGGCGGCAAAGCCCGGGTGCTGTGCTGCCCATTCCGCCACCGCCTGGGCGTTCTCGTTGTGGCGGGCCATGCGAACCGCCAGCGTCCGTATGCCGCGCTCGATCAGCCAGGCGGCATGGGGGTCGATGGATTGACCCCAGAGCCGCATGAGCCGGGTCACTTCCTCCACCAGATCCCGCGTGCCGGCCACGGCCCCGCCGATCACGTCGCTATGCCCGTTGAGATACTTGGTCGCGCTGGTGATGACGAGATCGGCGCCGTGTTCGAGCGGGCGGAAATTGATCGGGCTGGCGAAGGTCGAATCCACCAGCAGCACCAATCCATGCTCGGTCGCCAGCTGGGCGACCGGCCCGAGGTTGACGACTCGCATCAGTGGATTGGTCGGGGTCTCGACGAAGAGGGCACGGGTGCGATCCTGGAGCGCCCGGCGCCAGACCCGGGGGTTGGTGGGATCCACGTAGGTGACGCTGATGTCGAAACGGCTGAGCTCGGTGTCGAACAGCTGCCGGGTGCCGCCATAGATCACCTCGCTCGAGATCAGGTGATCGCCCGGACGCAGCACCGCAAGATGCGCCAGCGCGGTGGCGCCCATGCCGCTCGCGACGAACACGGCATCCTCCGCCCCTTCGAGCAAGGCGTACTTGGCGGCGAGCCGCACTTGATTGGGATTGTTCCCGTAGCGGCTGTACAGCACTTCTTCATCGGAACCGACGGGATTGATGAAGGTACTGCTCTGGATCAAGGGCTCGACCACCGGGGTCCAGTCGGGGCGCCGGACCGGCACGCCATGAATCGCGATGGTGGAATGCCCAGGCTGGCGTTGGGTCATGGGGCTCCCGGTGGGCTGTACAGTCCAGCGTCTTCACGGATCAGTCGGTGCAGGGCAAGGGTGTCGAGCACCTCGCGGGTTCGCTCCAGCGGCCATGCGAGCGCTGCTGCGACCGCCCTCGCGGTGGTCGGGGCCAGCGCGACCACACGATCGAACGCCGTGCGGGCGTCGGGCGCCACCCGTCCGAGGATGGCCGGACACCCGCCGACTCGCATCACCGCGAGGATCGCGAGCGCCTGATGCTCCAGCACATGATGAATCGCGTCGCGGTGCGCCTCGTTCAGCCCGTGCAAGACGACGAAGTCGGGCCAGTCCGGTGGCGGGTCGCGCAGGAGCTTGGCCACGACCTCGTCTGCACAGCTGAAATCGAGCAAGCCGATCGACGAGAAGTCCAACAGGGCGGTGCGGCACTTGGCCTCGGCCATGGCCGCTCGGATACGATGACGCACCGCGGCTCCGGTGGGCCGGGTGACGAGATCGCAATACGGCGTCCGGATCTCCTCCTGGAGCACGTGACCCATGTGGATGGTCTGGATCATCGCCGCGTGGGGTCCTGGGCTGGAATGACGATTTGCACTTGGGAACCAGGAAAATAAGGTAATGCCTCGCGGAGGGGGACGTCATCATCCCAGGACGGGACAATCGACAGCCGGGCCGTCCCGCTCCGGATGGAGATCTTGCCGTCCCAGCGCGACAGATAGCGCTTGATGCCGGCGAGTCCCTGGCCCCGCCCGGGGTCCCGAAACCGGCTCACCCCTTGGACCAGGGCGGCCTCCAGGGCCCGCCCGTCTCCCCAGCGGTCGCCGTAACGCCGTCCCTGGCTGGCCTCGAGCGAGCGACGGAACCCGACGCCGGCGTCACTCACCGCGATCACCACCACGCGCTTCCCCAACCGCTTGCGCCAGGAATAGGCGTGCACCGCCACCCAGCCGCTCGTGCCGGCATGCTCGATGATGTTCTGGCAGGCCTCCGACAGGGCCATGGCGAATCCCATGGTGGCCTTGGCCTCGATCCCGAGCTCGCCGTGCAGGATGTGCGAGGCACGTTCTTGGATGCGGCCGACGATGTGATGAATGTCCTCCGAAGCGCGAACCGGCGTCACCGTCAGCAGCACGTCCGACTCGGCCGCAGGCTTGACCCGCGGCACCTTGCCATGGAGTTCGAACAGATCCCCGGCATGCGCGAAGAACCCCGCCCGGGCCCAATAGCGGCTCACGTCGGTGTTGGTGGGAACGGTGAGCAGCGGCCGTTCGCGCTCCGCCTCGGTCAAGCCTTGGGCCGCGGTCAAGAGGCCGATCAGGCCGTAGGGCGAAGCCCACTGCGCGCTGCGCGCGTCGAACAAGACGCGCTCCTCCGGCGGCCATGCGCCGTGCGCCTGGGCGAATTGGTCGAAGCTCTTGTCATCGAAGGAGACGGGAATCTCCACGACGCGCGTCATGTTATCTGGTCTCCGGGGCGGTCACGAGCGCACCACGCAAATGCGTGGATAGGTTCGAGGCCCCACGGTACGCCGCATTCCGGGCCGCCAATCGATTGGCCTCTGCGATTGCGGCCTCCACCGCGACACCCTGGAGGAGTCCCGCGCACAAGGCGGCACCAAAGACGTCGCCGCACCCGGTGGGATCGAGCGCGTCAACCGCGGGAGCCTCGATACGTGCAGTGGTCACGGTGTCACCTAAGGTACGGGTCGAGCCGGGCGAGGCCAAACTCTGGAACCCAGGGGCGGCGACATAGACGGCCCCGTCCCGGCCGAGGGTCACCACCAGCAGCGACACGCCGACGCCGAGCATCTCGGCCGCGAGTGCCAACGGGTCCGACGAGAGTTGGCGCAGCTCCCCCTCGTTCAGTTGCACGACGTCGAAGCACCCGAACCATGCCGGTGCGTCGGGCAGCGGACGCAGGGTGCGCACGCCATCATGGCCCATGCCGAGGAAGAGGCTGTGGAGATCGGCGTAGATCGGACCCCGGAACCCGTGGCGCAAAGCCTGCGCGGTTCCCAGGCAGAGTTCGAAGCCGGAAATGAAGTTGATGTACAGTGCATCGAGGTCGCGAACCATCGGCCCGAGGTCACCCCACGTCCACGCGGGCACGCCTCCCGCCATCCGCTCACACCGCCGCTCGCCCTTATCGTAGCGCAACACGACTCGGTTGTTGGGCACGGGGACTTCAATGAAGCGGCTGGGTGACGCAACCCGTTGCAGACTCCGCAGGAACGTCCCTGCCGCCTCCCGGACATCGGAGCCGACCTTGATCAGTGGGACGATTTCCCAGTCGGGTCCCAGCGTCGCATCCAATCCGGCCAGGGCGTAGGCGACGCCGCCCCACTCTTCGACCGGCGGCGCCGCGGTGTCGCGCCCGTGGATGACGTCCCACACCAGCGACCCGATCACCCCGAGCCTAGGCATGTGTTCCGCTTCCGCCCCGATGCGATTGCCGCCGCTGCAAATACATCTTGGTTGCCCCATACACACCGGCCGTGCCGGGCAGCTCGCCCGGGACGATACGGCAGATCCGCGTGCTCGGCTTGAAGGCCCGGCGATTCACCTCTCGCCTGAGGGGGGTGAAGAGGCGGTCACCGGCCAAGGTTACTCCCCCGCACACCACGACGACTTCCGGATTGAAGATGTTGACCAGGTTCGCAACGCCAACCCCGAGCAAGCGCGCGGTTTCGTGTACCACTTCGAGCGCCAGCTCGTCGCCGTCTTTCGCCGCCTGATAGACGGTCTCGGCGGAGACCCGTCCGAGATGGTTGCTCACATATTCGGGTAGGGTACTCTCTACGCCAGCTTCAATGGCTTCGATGGCTCGGTGCGCAATGGCCGGTCCTGACGCATATGCCTCGAGGCATCCGTAGTTGCCGCACTTGCACCGCCGTCCGTCCGCCTCGATGCTCGCGTGGCCGAACTCGCCCGCGGTATCCCCGGCGCCGTGGTAGATCTCGCCGTCGAGCAGGATGCCTCCGCCAATGCCGGTGCCGATCGTGAGGCCGAGCACGTGCCGGCTTCCCTGCGCGGCGCCCTGCCACCACTCCCCGAGTGTCGCGCAGTTGGCGTCGTTGTCGAGCTCGGTGTGGAGGCCAAGACCCTGTTGCAAGCGCGCCCTGAGCGGCATGTCGGTCCAGCCGAGGTTTGGGGTCGACAGCACGGTGCCGGTCTTGGTATCGAGCGGGCCGGGCGAGCCGACCCCGAGGCCGGCAAATGTCACGGTGGGATCGACCTGCGCCGTTTGCTCCATCGCACGTTGGGCCAGGCCGATGAGGCGGTGGACCACGGCGTCCGGGCCTTCTTCCGATCGAGTCGGCTCACGATTGAGGCCGTGCAGCGCCGATCCGTCCTCCGCGACACAGCCGACGACGAGATTCGTACCGCCGATATCAATGCCTACGACGTATTGCACCGGATCCTCCGCGCACTTCGAGCTCCTGCAACGGCCACGTGGGGCCTCCCACGATAACAGTTCCGGGACCGCCGCTCCACCGGCCGCCAGGGTGATTCCGCAACCCGCTCTCCCATCCAGGGTTTGGCCGCATTAGTCGGCGGCCGGGGACTGATAGGGGGTGTACGATTTTTCCTCGATGATGACCGAGCCAGTGAGTGCGTTGATCTTCCGCTTGAGCGCGCTGCGCTCATCGTTGGTGAGATACACCGAGCGCGCAAGCTCAATGAACTGGGCATCGAATTCACGGCGATGCTCCTTCGTACGCAGCGCGTCCTCGATATCCCACAGGCGCAGATTCAGGGCCTTGAGCGCGTCCCGGAGGTCTTCGAGACCGGGTGCCTGCGGCTGGCTGTGCCAGACTTCTCGCAGGAGCCCAAGCTCGCGCATGACATTCGCGAGCTTCCCGGGCTCGGTGATGCGTGCCGCCTTGATTTCCAAGATCGTGATCTTGTCGATCAACTCTCCGATAGCAACTGGTATCTGCACGCTGCTCATCCGCCGGTTTCCTCTCTTCGGGCCACCGCCCGCAAGCCAGCGTCATCGACACAGGCTCGAAACACTGCATCCACGCTAATGTCCCGCATGCACTTGTGGTGCCCCAGGGGGCACTCCCGCTTATGACACGGACTGCACGGCAAGTCAAGGGAAAACAGCTGCCGATGAGGGGTGAGCGGCGGGGCCAGAGTGATCGGTGTGGGGCCAAACAAACCGATAACCGGCGTCCCGACCGCGCTCGCGACGTGCATCAGTCCTGAGTCGTTACTGACCACCTTGGCGGCCAACGCCGCCAGATCTATCGCGTCCGCGAGGCTCGTCCGACCGCACAAGTTGATCACGCCACAGTCGGCGGTCTGACGAATGTGCTCTCCCAGGCCCTGTTCCTTCGGCGATCCGTCAACCCACACTTGAAAACCTATGGCCACCAGGCGTTGCGCCAAAGCCGAGAAATACTCGAGGGGCCAGCGCCGGGATGGACCGAACTCGGCTCCGGGGGTCAAGAGGATCACTGGGCGACCGAGGTCGAGTCCGAGCCGTTGCATCAGATCCCGCTGGTTATCGGACCGCACCATCAGTTTCGGAAGCGGGATCGCCGGCGGCATCGGCGTACTGGCCGGGAGCCCCAAGGCAACGTACCGCTGCACGGTTCCAGGTAACACGCTCGTATCCAACGTGCGAATATCGTTGAGGAGTCCGTAGCGCATCTCCCCGCGATACCCGGTGCGCCGCGGTATGCGTGCGAAGAGCGGGGTGAGCGCCGCCTTGACGGTGCGTGGGAGGACAATGGCCTGATCGTAGCGCTCCCGGCGTAAGGCATGCGCGACTCGAACGCGTGCTAGCAGTCCGAGCCGGCCCGGCCCAGCGGTCATCTCCACGGTTCGTCTCACCTCGGGCATGCGGGCCAGGACGGGCAATGACCAGCGGGGCGCCAGCACATCGATCGCGACGCCGGGGAACCGGGTCTTGAGCGTCATGAACAGACTCTGGGCCATGACCATGTCGCCGACCCAGGCAGGGCCGACGACCAGAATCCGGGTGGGTGACACCTGCGCGTCCGCCACCGTGGAGGTCTCCTGGATCAGTCGACCTGCAACACGGCGAGGAACGCTTCCTGCGGAATCTCGACCGAGCCCAGCTGCTTCATGCGCTTCTTTCCTTCCTTCTGTTTCTCGAGAAGCTTGCGCTTTCGTGTCACATCGCCGCCGTAACACTTGGCCGTCACGTCCTTGCGCAGAGCCGAGATCGTCTCGCGCGCGATGATGCGCTGGCCGATGGCGGCTTGGATCGCCACCGCGTACAGTTGCCTCGGAATGAGTTCCTTGAGCTTCTCGGCCACCTTCCGGCCCCACTCGTAGGCCTTGTCGCGGTGGATGATGATGCTGAAAGCGTCGACTTGCTCGGCATTGATGAGCATGTCGAGTTTGACCAGGTCCGCCGGCCGGTAGTCGGCGAGCTCGTAATCCAGGGACGCATACCCTCGGCTGATGGACTTGAGCTTGTCATAGAAATCGAGGACGATTTCCCCGAGCGGGAACTCCCAATCGAACTCCACGCGCACGGGATCGACGTAGCGCATACCCAGGTAGATGCCCCGCCGTTCCTGCCCCAATCGCATCAGCGCGCCGATGTATTCGCTCGGGGCCATGATCCTGGCCTTGACGTAGGGCTCTTCGATCCGGTCGATGTGGGAGGGATCGGGCAGGTGAGTGGGGTTCTCCACGACCAGCTGCTCGCCGTTCGAGAGGAACACGTGGTACTCCACGGTCGGGACGGTCGTGATGAGATCCAGGTCGAATTCACGTTGCAGCCGTTCCTGGACGATCTCCATGTGCAACAGGCCCAGGAAGCCGCACCGGTAGCCGAACCCGAGCGCAGTGGAGCTTTCCGGCTCGTAATGGAGACTCGCGTCGTTGAGCGCCAGGCGCTCGAGGGCGTCCCGCAGGGCTTCGTACTGATCGGATTCCGTGGGGTACAACCCGGCGAAGACCATGGAGTGCACGTCGCGATAGCCGGGGAGCAGGCTTGCCGCGCGGCGGTCGGCGTCGAGCACGGTGTCGCCCACTCTGGAGTCCCGCACATCGCGAAGGCTGGCGACGAAATAACCGACCTCGCCAGCGCGCAACTCGGGCGCCTTGTGCTGACCGAGCTGGAGATACCCCACCTCGTCCACTTCGTACACGTCCCCAGGGTGGGCACCGAAGCAGATTCGCATGCCTTTCCGGAGCACGCCGTCCACCATGCGGATGCTTGGGATGGCGCCGCGATATCGATCGAAGTACG
>DATHRW010000277.1:0-5528 GCA_035464955.1 Gemmatimonadales bacterium | reverse complement strand
CTCCTCACTCCTCCACGCTCGCGACCGAGCGTCTATCCCTTGCTGATGATGGCGTCGGCAATGCTCTTCGGCACCTGGGCGTAGTGATCGAATTCCATCGTGTAAATGGCCCGTCCCTGGCTCATGCTCCGCAGCGTGGTGGAGTAGCCGAACATCTCGGCCAGCGGAACGTGTGCGGCCACGACCTGCGCGTCACCCCGTTGGATCATCCCGCCCACGCGCCCGCGGCGGCTCGCGAGATCCCCGATCACGTCGCCCACATACTCGGACGGGGCCACGACCTCGACTTCCATGACCGGCTCGAGGAGGATCGGCCCAGCCCTCCGCGCGGCCTCCTTGAACCCGATGGACCCGGCAATCTTGAATGCCATTTCCGAGCTGTCGACGTCGTGATAGCTGCCGTCGACCAGGCTGACCTTGATGTCCACCATCGGGTACCCCGCGAGGACCCCGCTCTCGAGCGCCTCCTTGATGCCCGCCTCGACCGGCTTGATGAACTCCCGCGGGATAGAGCCGCCGACGATCTTGTCCTCGAACGCGAAGCCCTGGCCCGCCTCGGCGGGCTCGACATTCAACACCACGTGGCCGTATTGGCCCTTGCCGCCCGACTGGCGCACGAACTTGCCTTCGACTTCCCGAACGGCCTTCGTGATGGTCTCGCGGAACGCCACCTGCGGCTTGCCGACGTTGGCATCGACCTTGAACTCGCGCCGCATCCGGTCGACCAGGATTTCGAGATGGAGCTCCCCCATCCCGGCGATGATGGTTTGACCCGTTTCCGTGTCGGTCCGGACGCGGAATGTCGGGTCTTCCTCGGCCAGCTTCTGCAGCGCCTGCCCCAACTTGTCCTGATCGGCCTTGCTCTTGGGCTCAATCGCCACGTCGATGACCGGATTCGGAAAGCGCATGGCCTCCAGAATGATCGGCTTGTCCTTGTCGCAGAGGGTGTCGCCGGTGCCGGTCGACTTGAGGCCGATGGCCGCGGCGATGTCGCCCGCCATGACCTCGTCGATCTCCTCCCGCTTGTTCGCGTGCATTTGCAACAGCCGGCCGACGCGCTCCATCTTGTCTTTGACGCTGTTGTAGACATAGCTGCCGGACTTGAGCGAGCCGGAATAGACCCGGAAGAAGGTGAGCCGCCCCACGTAGGGGTCGGTCGCCACCTTGAACGCCAGGCCCGCAAACGGTTCGTCATCCGACGTGATCCGCTCGGCCAGCGTCTCGTCGTGCAGCGGGAGATGCCCCTTGATCGCGGGCACGTCCAGCGGATTGGGCAGGAAGTCCACCACGGCGTCGAGCAGGGCCTGCACCCCTTTGTTCTTGAACGCCGCCCCACAGAGCACCGGCACGATGCCGCCGGCCACAGTGGCCTTGCGGATGGCGCGTCGGATATCCTCCTCGGAAAGTTCCTCGCCCGCGAGGTACCGCTCCAACGCTTCGTCGTCGTGCTCGACCGCGGCTTCCACCAGTTCGTGGCGCAGCGCTTCCACTTTATCCTTCAGGGCGTCCGGCACCGGGCCTTCGACGTACTTGGCACCGAGCGAGGCGTCGTCATAGACCCGCTCCAGCCGCCGCACGAGGTCGATCTGTCCGGTGAAGAGCTCGCCCGAGCCCAGCGGGTACTGGATTGGGAAGGCTCTGGCGCCCAGCCGCTCACGCACCATGGCAAGGCAGCGATCGAAGTCGGCGCCAATGCGATCCATCTTGTTCACGAACACGATGCGGGGTACGCCGTACCGGTCGGCCTGCCGCCACACGGTCTCGGTTTGGGGCTCGACCCCGCCAACCGCATCGAGAATCGCGACGGCCCCGTCCAACACGCGGAGGGAGCGCTCTACTTCGGCAGTGAAGTCGACGTGACCGGGCGTGTCGATGATGTTGATCCGGTATTGCACGTCATGCCGACCCCAGAAACAGGTGGTCGCCGCGCTGGTGATGGTGATGCCGCGCTCCTGCTCCTGCTCCATCCAGTCCATGGTGGCCGCGCCCTCATGGACTTCACCCATCTTGTAGCTCTTGCCCGTGTAATACAGGACGCGCTCGGTCGTAGTCGTTTTCCCGGCATCAATGTGCGCCATGATGCCGATATTCCGATAATGACTGAGTGGTGTTTCGCGCGCCATATCCTCGACTCTATCCAGCGAAAAAGCGGGGCGACCGAGCCCCGGCAGTCCGGGTGGTATCGCTCCGCGCGTCATCCAGGCATTCGCCTGACGATGAGGGGCCAGCCGTGACCCCACGCGTTGTGCTTTCAGAAGACCAGAGGTGACGCTGCTCCGCGTCACATAGCCCGATGTGTCACTACGTCGACGGGCTCACCTCCCCCGCCGGCTCAGGGTTACTTACCAGCGATAATGAGCAAACGCGCGGTTGGCCTCGGCCATCCGGTGCGTGTCTTCCTTCTTCTTAATCGTGTTACCCTCGCCCTTCGAGGCCAGGACCAACTCCGACGCGAGCCGGTCTTCCATGGTGCGCTCGCTCCGCGCCCGGCTGAAGCCGATGAGCCACCGCATGGCGAGCGCCGTCCGACGATCGGGACGGACCTCGACCGGCACCTGCAGCGACGCACCACCCACCCGCCGACTCTTGACCTCGACGGCCGGCTTGGCGTTGGACAGCGCCTGCTTGAACACCGCCACACCTGCCTGCCCGGTGCGCTGCTCGATCAAATCCATCGCGCGGTAGAAGATGCCCTCGGCCGTGCTCTTCTCGCCGCACGACATCAGGTTGTTGATGAACTTCGACACGGTCTGGCTGTCATACCGCGGATCCGGCGGAACCTGACGCTTCGTGGCCCTCGTTCGACGACTCATGATCCGCCCTTCGGACGCTTGGCCCCGTACTTCGAGCGACTCTGTTTGCGGTCGTTGACCCCGGCCGAGTCGAGCGTGCCCCGGATGATGTGGTACCGTACCCCCGGCAGGTCCTTTACCCGGCCGCCCCGGATGAGCACGATCGAGTGCTCCTGGAGATTGTGCCCCTCCCCGGGGATGTAGGCCGTAACCTCGAATCCGTTGGTCAGCCGCACGCGCGCCACCTTCCGAAGCGCCGAGTTCGGCTTCTTCGGCGTAGTGGTGTACACGCGAGTGCATACTCCCCGCTTCTGAGGATTGGCCTTGAGCGCCGGCGCCTTGTCCTTGGCGCGGAGCGGCCGGCGGCCTCGGCGGATGAGCTGGTTGATCGTCGGCATACCATTCCGGTTTACGAGCTGGACACAGGTCTTAAAACTCGACAGCACGGTAAGCTAGAGCCGTCCAGGGGCCCGGTCAAGGGAAGAATCAGGAGGGGAGACGGAGGTTGGCGGCGGCCGCCCTGAGACGATGACTCGACCAGGGGACACTCCCGGGTATAGGATTCAGGCAGAAGGTTGCCACACCGCCCCCTTGGGAGAGCCCTACTAATGAAGGGAATCGTTCTCCTGGCCCTCCTCGGGCTCGCCGCCTGCGGCTCCCCGGCAGCGCCGCGGGACGACACCACTCCGACCCCTCCCTTCCCATCGCTCAGCCAAGCCAATCTGCTCGAGCACCTTGGCGCGCTGGCCGACGACAGCATGGCCGGACGCCAGGCGGGATCCTCCCAGGAGACCCAGGCGGCGGCGTACCTGCGCGATCATTTCATGGCTTACGGCCTCGGGCCTGGTACCCCCGGGTACCTCCAGCACTTTCAACTCCAGCAGGGTCGGACGTCGCAGAACGTGCTCGCGATCCTGCCCGGGCACGGGAGGCTCGCCCGGCAGTGGATCGTCATCGGCGCCCATTACGATCACGTGGGGTTTACCCAGATCGGACCGGACTCCGTGCTGGTCTACAACGGCGCCGACGACAACGCGTCGGGAACGGCCCTGTTGCTGGAAATCGCCCGATCGATGAGCGCGCACGTGGCCGGCGGGAACATGGCAGGCGTCGATCGGCGCTCCGTCATGTTCCAGGCGTACGGCGCCGAGGAACTCGGCCTCGTGGGCTCCACCTTTTTTTGCGGCCATCCGACGATCAGCATGGATAGCGTCGCGGCCATGGTGAACCTGGACATGGTGGGGCGCTACGCTCAAAACGGGCTCTGGACCATCGGCTCGACCTCGTCTGCCGACTGGCTCACCGTGCTGGACGACGCGGGCGCCGGCCGGCTGACGATCCACCATGACAACATCCAGTTACTGGGGGCCAGCGATCAGTATTGCTTCTTCATGGCGCGAAAGCCGGTGCTGTTCTTCCATACCGGGCTACACGGTGAATACCACACGCCCCGCGACGATGTCGCGCTGATCGACACCGATGGGATGGTGACGGTCGGCAGCCTCGCGACGCGCGTCCTGACCCAGCTGCTCGCCCGGGAGACTCCGCCGACCTTCTCCGCCCCCCTCCCGAGTAACCTGGCGGCGAAGCAAGGGCACTAGCCCAGGTCCCGTAACCAACTACTCCCTACTCCCTCCTCCCTCCTCACTCCCCTACTTTCTTCGCATTATGTGCGGCATCGTCGGATACGTCGGGCATCGTGAGGGGACGGTCTCGCTGGCAACCGTGCGCGGCCTGCTCGATCGGCTCGCCCACCGGGGCCCCGACGATCTGGGCGTCCTGGTCGACTGTCCCCGCGAGGGATGGACGGCGAGCATCGATCGGGAGAGTCGACGCACCTCACTCCCACGCGCGAGTACTGGAGCGTCGAGCGAGGCCGGATCCGCATCAGCCACCCTCGTCCTCGGCCATCGGCGCCTCGCCATCATCGATATATCTTCGGCGGGCCATCAGCCGATGCTCACCGCCGACGGCCGCTATGCGATCGTGTTCAATGGCGAGATCTACAACTACGTCGAGCTGAGGGACGAGCTGTCGTCGCGGGGACATCGATTCCGCTCGCGGTCGGACACGGAGGTGCTCCTGGCCGGCTATGCCGAATGGGGGCGGGCGTGCCTGCCCCGCTTGGTCGGGATGTTCCCTTCGCTATTTGGGATCGGCGCGACCGGCGACTCTTCCTGGCCCGCGACCCCTTTGGCATGAAGCCCCTGTACTACACCCTGCGAAACGGCGAGTTCGTCGTCGCGTCCGAGATATCCGCCCTCCTGCAGATGCCCGGCATCGATCGCCGGGTCGATCCACACCGACTCTACGACTACCTAGACCGCGGCATCACCGATTTCGGCGAAGCGACGCTCTTCTCGAGCATCCGGAGCGTGCCCGCGGCGCATTGGGCCGAAGTCCGCGCGGATGGCCCCGGCATGACCGAGCCCAGCTGCTATTGGATGCCGGACCTGGACTATGAACGCGCCGTCTCGCGCGAAGCGGCCGCCGCCAAGCTGAAAGACCTGTTCCTCGAGAGCGTCTCGCTTCATCTGCGGAGCGATGTTCGTGTCGGCACCATGCTCTCGGGAGGCCTCGATTCCTCGGCCATCGTCATGGCGATGCGGCACTTGGGTGGCCCGCAACTCCATATTCACACATCCAGCTATATCGGCGGCGCCGGCACCGTGAGCGAAGAACCTTGGATCGATGTGGTCAATAAGGCATCGGGGGCGGTGAGCAGTAACATGGACT
>DATHRW010000276.1:0-18107 GCA_035464955.1 Gemmatimonadales bacterium | reverse complement strand
CGGGAGGCCGTCGAAACCGCGGAGCAGTGCGCCGCGCGACGGAGAGAAGGAAGCTAGTCCCCCGAGGAGGTATCGGCCGGGGCCGAATCGCGAGCGCTCGGGCGGGCCGGCGGTCCTGACGAGCCGGTAACGGCGCCGGAGATTTCCACCGCGACACCGGTTGCGCCGGCGGCCTTGTGGATTCGAACCCAAATCGGAGGGCCATCGCGCTCGGCGTAGAGGACCGCCGCGCCGTCACGGTCACGGACGTCGCCCACGAGCTTCCACGGCGCCTTGGCGAACAGCTGTCGGTAGTAGACCAAGAGGTCGGCTTCGGTCCACTCGCTTCGGAAGGAGAGCTGGAGTGCGTCCGACGATCCGGCGCGGCCCATGAGCTGGGAAGCAGGCGGGATGGGAATCCCCGGGAGAGCCTCAAACAGCTCGGGCGTCTTCTCTCGCACTTCCGGCTTGCAGGCGGCAAGGGCCAGCATGGCAACGAGAATCGTTCGGTATTGCACGCGAGGAGCTTAGTCGCTCGATTCGAGTGCCGCAAGCCGACGCGTTGCCCATTCTCGAGCCTTCCGGCTATTGTTCACGGCGGTTCTCGGGCTCGGTAGGCCGAACCGCAAAACCTATGCTGGCGAAGGAGTTGGCCATGGCCGGCCACAGCAAGTGGAAACAAATCAAGCATAAGAAGGCGCTCACCGACCAGCGGCGGGCGTCGGTCTGGACCAAGGTGATCCGCGAAATCACCGTGGCGGCCCGCACGGGCGGTGGCGACCCGGCGGCCAACCCGCGGTTACGCACGGCGATGGAGGCCGCGCGGGCGGTCAACATGCCCAACGACAACATCGACCGTGCCATCAAGAAGGGAACGGGTGAGCTGGAGGGGACTCAGCTGGAGGAGTTCGCCTATGAAGGCTATGGTCCGGGTGGCGCCGCGATTTTCGTGGAAGGCACCACTGACAATCCCAACCGGACCGTCGCGGGAGTCCGGCACGCGTTCAGCCGTAACGGAGGTAACCTCGGCAGCGCTAACTCGGTGGCATGGATGTTCGATCGCAAGGGATTGATCTACCTGGATGCCGAGGCCTACAACGAGGAGACGGCGCTCGAGGCTGCCCTGGAGGCCGGGGCAGACGACTTCCAGCACGACGGCGACCAGTATGTGGTCACGGCTTCCCCAACCGAATTTCATGCCGTCCAGGATCGACTCAAGGCCAAGGGCATCGATGCCATGGAGGTCGAACTGGCGATGGTGCCACAGAACACGGTCCTGGTCGAAGGCAAGGAGGCGGAACAGTTGCTCCGACTCATCGAGACCCTGGAAGAGCTGGATGACGTATCCCGAGTGTTCTCGAACTTTGACATCGACGCCGAGACCATGGCCGAGGCCTCCCGCTGACTGGCTCGCTGCAGTGAAGATCCTGGGCATCGATCCCGGTACCGCCGTCGTCGGCTACGGCGTGATCGACGGACACCCGGGACGTCAGGCACAACTGACCGAGTGTGGCGTACTTCGACCGACCGCGGGGGCCTCGCTGGCCGAGCGGCTGCATGCCATTCACCAAGGCGTGACCGAACTCCTGGACAAGCATCGACCCGACGCGGTCGCACTCGAGGGCATCTTCAACGGCAAGAATGTCCGTACCACGGTGGTGCTCGGTCATGCACGGGGCGTCATTCTCCTGGCGGCGGAACAGGCCGGGGTTCCGGTCGCCGAGTATGCGCCGGCAACCGTCAAGCGGACGGTGGTTGGCAACGGGCGCGCGGCCAAGGTCCAAGTCGGCTACATGGTTGCCCAGCTCCTGCGCTTGCGGTCGGCCCCAACCCCGGCCGACGCCGCCGACGGCGTGGCACTTGCCCTGACCCACCTGCTCCGGCTCGGGGGGGCCAGACCCGGACGCAGCGCCCTGGTAGGCACCCGGTGATCGCGACCCTCACGGGCACACTCGCGGAGCGGAGCGGCGACACGCTGATCGTCCAGACCAGCGGCGGGGTCGGATACGCCGTGACCGTGCCGCTCGGTGTGCACGAGCGCCTGCCTGCCCTGGGCAGCCGGATCAGCCTATTCACCGAACTCGTCGTGCGGGAAGACGGATGGGCCCTCTATGGGTTCGACCAGGCCAGTGAGCGTCTGATCTTCCAACGGCTCCTCGGCGCCAGCGGATTCGGTCCGCGGCTGGCGCTCGCGGTGCTGTCGGCATTGGGTCCCGAGCGAACCGTGCTGAGCATTCAGGATCGGGACATCGCGGCGCTCAGCACGGTCAACGGCATCGGCAAGAAGAAGGCTGAGCGTCTGGTCCTCGAGCTCCAGGACAAGTTCAAGGACGTCCGGGTGGACACGACGATCGCGCGCCAGCAGGGCCCGGATGCCGCCGTTCGAGCGCTTACCGCACTGGGGTATTCCTCAGCGGCGGCCGAATCTGCCGTGCGGGAGGTTGTCGCGACCATTGGCGGGGAGAACACCGCGCAAATCGTCCGCCTCGCGCTTCAGCAACTCACTAACCCGAGGAAGACCCACGTATGACGGTTCCTGGAGCGACGGCAGAGTGGAATTGCACCCGATGCGGATCGACCAACCGAAAACTGGTGCCGATGAGCACCGGTGAGTTTCTTGATCGATGCGTCTCCTGCAAGGCCAAGCACCTCGTACACCCTGGATCTCGGCCGGTCCGCTGGGACGCGACGCTCGCCGGATGATGTCCAGAGTCGAGATCACCACACCCACTGCACTGCCCGAGGAGTCGGGAGCCGAGGCGACACTCCGACCGTCGCGGCTGGACGAGTTCATCGGCCAGGAGCGCGTCAAGGCGTCGCTGCAGATCGCGATCGAGGCCGCCCGCGGGCGTGGCGACACGCTCGATCACACGTTGTTCTTCGGGCCGCCGGGCCTCGGGAAGACGACCTTAGCCATCTTGATGGCCAAAGAGATGGACGTCCAGGTCCGGACGACATCGGGCCCGATCCTCGAGAAGCCTGGTGACCTCGTGGGCTTGTTGACCTCGCTCGGACCGGGGGACATGCTGTTCATCGACGAGATTCACCGGCTGCGGCCGGTGCTCGAGGAATTCCTGTATCCGGCTATGGAGGATTATCGGGTAGACGTCCGGATCGCCGACGGCCCCAACGCGCAGACCATTCCCATGGCGCTCGAGCGCTTCACCCTGATCGGAGCCACAACCCGATTCGGACTCTTGACGCCGCCGATGCGGGCACGGTTTGGCCTGGTGGAGCGGCTGAATTTCTACCCGGACGAGGACCTCCGGCGTATCGTCCACCGCTCCGCGTCGATTCTCGAGGTCCCGATCGATGACGCCGGTGCGGTCGAATTGGCGCGACGCAGCCGGGGCACGCCGCGAGTCGCCAACCGCTTGCTTCGCCGGGTGCGGGACTTTGCCCAAGTCCGTGCCGACGGCGCCATCACGGCAACCGTTGCGGCCGACGCGCTCGCGCAACTCAACGTCGACGAATTCGGGCTCGACGACATGGACTCCCGGATCCTCAAGACGATCATCGAGAAATTCGGCGGCGGCCCGGTAGGCGTGAATACCATCGCGGTGGCCGTCGGGGAGGATAGCGGAACGCTCGAAGAGGTCTACGAGCCGTTCCTCATCCAGCAAGGGCTCCTCGAGCGTACCCCGCGCGGGCGGCGTGCCACCGCCCTTGCCTACCGCCGGTTCGGTTACACTCCGCCTCAGCACCAAGCAACCATCTTTGACAGCTGAGCTTCCTCGCCGCACTTCGGACTTCGATTACCAGCTTCCGCCGGACCTGATTGCTCAAGAGCCCCTGCCGGATCGCGCGGCAAGTCGATTGCTCGTGGTCAGGCGACACGAGGGCGGGGCCGGGAGCGGGACCCTTTCCGACTCCATGTTTCACCACCTTCCGGATCTGATCCCGCCGGGCGATGTCGTGGTCGTCAACACCACCAAGGTCCGCCATGCGCGGCTCATCGGCAGGCGCGCCTCTGGGGCACCAGCCGAGGTCCTGCTCATCCACCCCGCCACAGACGGTGCGTGGGTAGCCTTGGGCAAGCCCGGCAGCGCATTGCGACCGGGAAAGCGGGTGGTCCTCGATACCGAGGTGTGGGTGGAAGTCGAGCGGGTACTTCCCAGCGGCCATCGGATCGTACGGATCCACGGGACCACCCCGGATGACGCGATGAGACGATTCGGCCGTGTCCCACTCCCGCCATACATCGCCCGGGAACCGACCGCGACCGACGCGACCCGGTACCAGACCGTGTACGCCGAGCGGGAGGGGAGTGTCGCGGCACCGACCGCGGGGCTCCACTTCACCCCGACCCTGTTGGAGCGGCTCCGGGGCCAGGGCATCGGGCTCATCGGGATCGACCTCGAGGTGGGACCCGGCACCTTTCAACCGGTAGAGGCCGAATTCACCAAAGACCATGCCATGCACCCGGAACGGTTCGAGATTCCCCCGGCGACTGCGGCCCGCATTGCCGACGCCCGCTCGCAGGGAGCGAAGATCTGGGCCGTCGGCACCACGGTAGTCCGGGCGCTCGAGAGCGCCGCGGTGGCAGGAACCGTGCAGGCGGGCCGCCACGAGACCCGCCTCCTCATCATTCCCGGCTATCATTTCAGGGTAGTGGACCGCCTGGTCACCAATTTCCACCTGCCGCGCTCTACCTTGCTGATGCTGGTGTCGGCTTTTGCTGGCTTCGACCTCATCAGGCAGGCCTATCGGCATGCGATTGCCCAACGCTACCGCTTCTATTCCTATGGTGACGCGATGGTAATCATCTGAGAAGGAACGACGTGCACCGACCTGACCCGACCGATGTTTGAGTTCACCCTTCACGCGACCGCCGACGCGGCGCGGGCCGGATCGTTGCTGCTGCCCCATGGCACGGTGGACACCCCGGCATTCATGCCGGTCGGCACGTACGGCGCAGTGCGTGGGTTGCATCCATCGGAACTCGAGCGGGCCGGTGCTCAAATCATCTTGGCCAACACCTACCACCTCCATGTGCGGCCCGGCGAGGCAACGATCCAAGCCGTCGGCGGACTCCACCACTTCACCACATGGCGCCAGCCCATGCTGACCGACTCGGGCGGATTCCAAGTCTTCAGCCTGAAGGGGCTTCGTACGATCACCGAGGATGGGGTGGAGTTCCAGAATCCGGTGAATGGTGACATCCATTTCCTCACGCCCGAGCGGGCCGTGGAGATTCAATATGCCCTCGGCGCCGACATCGCCATGGCGTTCGACCACGTGGTGCCCGGTCAGAGTTCGCACGAAGCGGCCCGCGACGGGATGGAGCGGACCCTCCGATGGCTCGAGCGATGTGCCACCCGGCACGCGACGCTCGATCGCGGACGGGAGCGGCAGACCCTCTGGCCCATCGTGCAAGGCGGCGGGCACGATGATCTGCGCACGCGATCCGCCAGGGATACGTTGACTCGCGGACCGTGGTCGGGCATTGCCATCGGCGGCCTGTCGGTCGGGGAGCCGAAGCCTCGCATGCATCACGTGCTGGAACTGCTCCATCCGGTGCTCCCTCCGACGCTTCCCCGTTATCTTATGGGGGTGGGATTCCCGCCGGACCTGCTGGAGGGAATCGCGCGCGGGATCGACCTCTTCGATTGCGTTGCTGCAACTCGGAATGGACGCCACGGCAGCGCGTGGACAGTGTCCGGCACGCTCAATATCCGGGCGGCCCGCCATCGCACCGCACGGGAGCCGATCGATCCGGAATGCGACTGCGAGACCTGTGCACGCTTTTCACGTGCCTACCTCCGTCACTTGTTCATGGCCGAAGACATGCTGGGCCTGCGGCTGGTCTCGATCCATAACGTCCGCTTCGCTATCCGACTGGCTGAGCAGGCACGAGCCCGGATCTTGGATGGAAGTTTTACTGGGTGGAGTCGGAATTGGCTCGAACGCTATTACGCGAGAGGAAACGAGTGAACGCTCTTATGCTCAGCTTGATGCCGGCTCCGCAGGGACAGGGCGGTGGCCTGACGGTGCTCATGATGCAGCTTGGCCTCATCGCGCTCGTGTTCTACTTCCTCATCATTCGCCCGCAATCCCAGGCGCGGAAGCGACACGATGAGGTGCTCACGAACTTGAAGCGCGGCGACGAAGTCATGACCAGCGGAGGGCTTCTGGGAACGGTGAAGGACATCAAGGACGATCACATTACCGTCCAAACCGGCTCGGCCTCCGTCGTGGTCCACCGTCGCCGAATCGTACAGGTCGGCGATGCGGCGGGCCCCGAGGCCAACCTCAAGCGCTAATGCCGCTCCGTCCCCTCCACCTGTTGGGGTCCCCACCGTTGCGGGAGAAGAGCACGGAGATTGCCACCGTCGATGATGAGACCCGTGCCTTTATCGACGATCTGTTCGAAACCATGGACGCCGCGAAAGGCGTTGGGCTGGCCGCCAACCAGGTCGGAGTCACCAGCCGCGTGGCGGTGGTGGATGCTGACGGACATCGCTTCGAGATGGTCAACCCCGTGATCGTGGATCAGGGCGGCGAGGAGACAGCTGAGGAAGGCTGTCTCTCGATCCCGGATCTCTATGCCGACGTGACGCGATCCGCTACGGTGACCGTGGAGGCGCTCGACCGCGATGGCCGCCCGTTCCGGCTTGAGGCCGAAGGGTTCAAGGCGCGCGTCATCCAACATGAGATCGATCACCTCGATGGGATTCTCTTCGTGGATCGCTTGAGCCCACTCAAACGCAAGCTGCTCGTCACGCGGTGGCGCAAGGCGCGCAAGGGCGTCGGTCATATCAAGGAGATCGGTGCGGCGTCCGACGCGAAAGCCTGATGCGTCTCATCTTCTTCGGCACCCCCGAGTTCGCGGTTCCCTCACTCCGCGCCCTGCACCACGCGGAGCACGATATTGTCGGAGTGGTGACGCAACCCGATCGGCCACGGGGGCGGTCGCGCTCACACCTGGTTCCTCCAGCCGCGAAGATCGCCGCCCAGCACCTGAACCTGCCGGTCCTCCAGCCAGAGCGGCCCGTGGGCGACCTGTTTGCGGCACAACTTCGGCGGCTGGCGCCGGACTTGGGCGTGGTCGTGGCCTACGGGCATATCCTGCGCCCTGAAATCCTGGCCACGCCCGCGTTGGGCATGATCAACGTCCATGCGTCGGTTCTGCCGCGGTGGCGCGGAGCCGCGCCCATTCAAGCGGCCATCCTGGCCGGCGACGACTCGACCGGTGTCAGCATCATGCAAATGGAAGAGGGACTCGACACCGGCCCGGTCCTCCTGGCTCTGGAGACGCCGATCGCACCCGGGGAGACCTTCGGTACGCTCAATGCGCGCTTGGCCGAGCTCGGTGCCACCGCAGTGCTGCAGGCCGTGGAGCAGCTGACGGAGGGAACTGCCGCCCCTGAGCCTCAAGACGATGCAGCTGCGAGTTATGCTCCGAAGGTCACTCGCACGATGGCTCACCTTGACTGGACCGCCCCTGCCCCGCAATTGGCACGGCAGGTACGAGCGTTCGATCCGGCGCCGGGGGCGTGGACGTCGCTCGACGGACAAATGGTCAAGATGTTCGAGGGACGCGCGGTGGAAAACGGTGGGGCTCTGCCTGGCACCGTCGTTGCTGCCGGTGATCTCCTCACGGTGGCCTGCGGCTCAGGGGCACTCGAGCTGCGGATGGTCCAGCCCGCAGGCAAGAAGCCGCTCTCGGTGGCGGAGTGGGTTCGGGGCCGCGGGATCGAAGCCGGTCAACGATTCGAATGAGACCGCTCCCCCGACTCCACGCGATCACCGACGCCCAGGTCATCGCAGACCCTGCGTTTGGCGTCCGCCTCGCCGCCGTTGCCTCGGCGGGCGCCGCCGTCGCGCTTCACGCGCGGGACCGGAGCCTGAGCGGAGCAGCGCTCACCACCCTGGCTCAGCGCATGATGGCCCATGCCGCGGCGCCGGAAGCCGCTGTCCTCGTCAACGGGCGACCCGACATTGCCCGCGCGGTGGGTGCGCACGGCGCACAGCTCAGCCACCAGGACCTGGCCCCCGCGGACGCCCGCATGGTCATGATCGAAGGATGGATTGGACGCTCGGTTCACACGCTCGGCGAGGCCGAGCAGGCCGTTGGTGAGGGCGCCGACTTCCTGATGGTTGGCACCATCTTCGAGACACCAACCCACCCCGGCCGGCCGGCCGCGGGAAAGACCCTCATCGAGCAGACGGCCCGGCTCGGCATCCCCGTCATCGCCATCGGCGGGATCACCGCCGCACGCGTCCGGCAAGTGCGCGATGCCGGCGCCTATGGCGTCGCGGCTATTTCGGCCGTCTGGCACGCCGACGATGCCGCCGCCGCAACCGTGGCGTTGCTCGAACCATGGGTGAACGCCTGATGAGCGAATTGATGATCACCGTGAACGGCGAGAGCCGCATGGTCCCGTATCCGGCCACGTTGACGGATCTCCTCCAGCACCTCGACCTCGATCCGCGGACCGTTATCGTGGAACTGAACCGCGAGATCATTCGGCGCCCCCGTCTCGCGGAAACATGGCTTGCGAACGGCGACACGGTCGAGGTGGTCCACTTCGTGGGTGGTGGCTGAGCGGGTATCTTTCGGCCAACACATGAGCATGGACTGCACGATGCACGCAACTGCACGGATTGAGTACGAGTTATGACCACGAGCCAGCATTCGACCGATGTCATCGCCGGGGACACCGCGCTCACTCTCGGCGGACGGACCTTCCGGTCTCGACTCCTGGTAGGGACGGGGAAATACCGCTCCAACGCCGATATGGTGCGCGCCATCGAGGCCTCTGGCGCTGAGGTGGTGACGGTGGCCGTGCGACGGGTGGATTTGAATCGCGCCAAGGAAGAGAGCTTACTGCACCATCTCGATCCGGCGCGGTGGTTCCTCCTCGCAAACACCGCCGGGTGTTACTCCGCCGACGATGCGATCCGCTACGCGCGCCTGGCCCGCGAGGCCGGGTTCAATGAGTTCGTCAAGCTCGAAGTGATCGGAGATCAGGAAACCCTGCTGCCCGACGTCGAAGGTTTGCTCGAGGCGACCAGGGTCTTGGTGAAGGAAGGATTCACGGTGTTGCCCTACACCAATGAAGACTTGATCACGGCGCTCAGGCTCGAGGACGCCGGGGCCGCCGCTGTCATGCCGCTTGCCTCGCCGATCGGAAGCGGGTTGGGGCTGCTCAACCCATACAGCATCCGCACGATCAAGCGCAGGCTTTCGGTCCCCGTGATCGTCGATGCCGGGGTGGGCACGGCATCGGACGCCTGCATCACGATGGAACAGGGGGTGGACGGCATCCTGATGAACACCGCCATCGCCGCGGCGGAGCATCCGGTTCTCATGGCGCACGCCATGCGCCAGGCCGTCGCGGCCGGTCGGGAAGCGTTCCTCGCTGGTCGGATGCCGCGCCGCGAGATTGCTGCCCCGTCGAGCCCCGTTCGCGGAATGCTCGAGTAGTCTTTCGCCCGTGACTCCGTCACCTCGCTCTGCCACGAAGACACCGGGCCTCGCTCCGCGCCGAGCTGCCCTCCAGGTGTTGGACCGCGTACGCCGCGGAGTGAACTTCGATGCCGCGTGTGAGTCGGCCTTCATACGCTTAGCCGATGCGGACCGGCGCCTGGCACACGAGCTCGCAGCCGGTGTGCTCCGGCACACAGGACCGTTGGATCTGCAATTGGCACCGCTCGTCTCCGGAGGTTGGCAAACCGTTGCCCCCGTGCTGAAGGACGTCCTGCGGCTCGGCGCCTACCAGCTCACCGGCCTCGACCGCATCCCCGCGCACGCCGCCGTCAGCACATCCGTATCACTCGCATCCGAACTCCGGGGAGCTCGCGCCGGCGGATTCGTGAATGCCGTCTTGCGCCGCCTGCCACTCCAACCAGAAACCAAGCCCAGCCCGGCCACACCCCGCGACCTGGCCCGGGCCTACTCACATCCGCCCTGGCTCGTCGCCCGATGGATCGGCCGCTTTGGGCTCGAGGAGACCACCCGCCTCCTCGACTGGAACAACACGAGACCGTCTCTCGTGCTTCAACCAGCGCGTCGAGATCTCCCTGCGATCATCGGCCGGCTAACCGCCGAGGCAATTCCGTTCCGGGCTGCTCCGTTCGAAGCCGGCGTAGTGGTCGAGGCGGGACGCCCCACCGATCTCCCGGGGTACGACAGCGGCGATTTCCAGGTTCAGGATCCTGCCCAGGCTCTGGTCGTGCAGTTCATCGGACCAGTCGAGGCCGACGTCGTCTTCGATGCCTGCGCCGCTCCTGGAGGAAAGGCCATCGCACTGGGCCGGCGAGCCCGGCTCGTCCTCGCAAGCGAGCTCGAGCCGACCCGCCTGCGGCGCCTGCGTCAAAACCTCAGTCGCGCAGGCAGCGGAAGGGAGCTGGTAATCCGGGCGGACGCGGGCCAGCCCCCGCTCGCAGCGGCCGATATCGTGCTGTTGGATGCTCCCTGCCTCGCGACCGGCACCATGGCGCGACATCCCGACGCGCGGGCGCGTCTCTCCACCCGCGCCTTGACCCGTCTGACGGACATCCAGCAAAGACTCCTGTCGCAACTCGCGCCCGTTGTTCGCCCGGGCGGCCGCTTGGTCTATGCCACGTGCTCGCTCGAACCGGAGGAAAACGAGCACCAAGTCGAGCGTTTCCTCGACGAGCACCCTGAATTCCGCCGCGACCCGGTTGCGACGATGCCGGCCGGGATGCTGACGCCGGCGGGAGATCTGCAGATCCTGCCCCATGTTCATGGCATGGACGGGGCGTTTGCCGCCCGTCTCAGGCGGGCCACTTGAGGTTCCGCCGACACACGCCATCACCCGCGGGCATGAAGCAGCGGACCAGACGATTGGTCATGAATGGCCTGTGGGTAGTCGTCGCGGCAGTTGTTGGGTATCTGGTGACCGTGATTTGGCTCTTCCCCGCCCCGGTGGTGAGCGGCGAGCGGGCGGTGCCCCGGGTGCTGGAGCTTCCGCGAGGCGATGCGCTGGTTGGGCTGGCGGCGGCAGGGCTGCGCGGGCGAGTCACCGAGTCGGAGCCTCATACCACGATCCCGGCCGACGCCGTCATTTGGCAGGACCCTCCCCCTGGGCTGGCACTCCCGGAGGGGGGCCTCGTGTGGCTGACCGTGAGTTCGGGGCCCGCGGCGACTCCCATTCCCGACGTGGTGGGCCTCGAGACCTCCCTGGCGCGCCTGGTGCTCGAAACGGCGGGCTTCGGCATCGAACGCTCAGACTCGATCGCTGCTCTCGCCGATCCGGGCACGGTCGTGGCCACCCGACCTCAAGCGGGCGTGGCCAGGCGACCCGGCACCACGCTCACGTTGGTGGTGAGCCGCGGTCCGGCTAATATCATCGTGCCGGATCTCCGCGGCTTGACTCACGCCGAGGCGTGGGAACGGCTCGACGTGGCCGGTCTCGTGGCCGGCCGAGTCACGACCCGCACGGTGCCGGATGCTGACGAGCGCCGAATCATCGATCAACGCCCGGCTGCGGGGACGTTGTCTCCGAAGGGGGGAAGGGTAAATCTCGTGTTTGCGCGACGGGGACGTCCATGAAGAGCTGCATCGCCCCCAGCATCCTGGCTGCCGATCTCGCTCGTCTCGGGGAGCAGGTCGACCAAGTGACGCGCGGGGGAGCGGACTGGATCCATGTGGACGTGATGGACGGCCACTTCACGCCCACCATTACCTTCGGGAGTCCGATAATCCGTGCCCTCGGGCGGCTCACCGCTCTGCCGGTCGATGTTCACCTCATGGTGCAACATCCGGAGCGCTATATTGAGGAATTCGCGGCCGCCGGTGCCCGTGTCTTTACGCTTCATCCCGAGGCGACGATTCACGTCCAGCGCCACTTGGCGGCGATCCGGAACCAGGGCATGCTCGCGGGCGTTGCCTTGAATCCGGGAACGCCGCTCAGTTTGCTCGAGGAGGTCATCACGGACGTGGATCTCGTGCTGGTCATGACCGTCAACCCCGGGTACGGCGGGCAGGACTACATTCCGGCCTCGACGGACAAGATCCGGCGGGTGCGGGCGCTGCTCGACGCGCACCGCTCCGGCGCGCGTCTCGAAGTCGATGGGGGGATTTCGCGGGCTACGATACGGACCGCGTGGGAGGCAGGGGCGGACACCTTTGTTGCAGGCACGGCCATTTTTGGAGCGGATGACCCCGCTCAGGCGGTGCGTGATCTCAAAATCGAATGCACGAGCAAAGCATGACACGAGGACGGCAGTGGGGTATCGTAGCAGTTCTTGGCATCGGCCTGGTGATCGGGGCCACTGCGCTCGTGAGGATCGGGAAAGGCATCGACCAAATCAGGCCCGGCGTGGCCGCACCGGACTTCAGGGTGGTCGACCTCGCCACGGGTGATACCGTGTCACTGCGGGAGCGATACGCGGGCCATGTCACGTTGGTCAATATTTGGGCAACGTGGTGCGTCCCGTGCCGAACCGAGATGCCCGACATGCAGGCGGTGTACGAACAACTTGCTCCACGCGGCTTCAAGATCGCGGCCGTGAGCATCGATGAGGGCAGCAGCGGCCCGGTCCGGGCTTTCGCGACTGAGCTGGGGCTCGAGTTCGATATTCTCCACGACCCGTCCACCCGAATTCAGCAGGCATTTCAAACGACCGGCGTGCCGGAGAGCTTCTTGTTGGATAAGAACGGCGTCATCACACGACGTATCATCGGGCGGGAGGACTGGAACTCCCAACTCAACCGGGACCGCATCGAGCGCCTGCTGGATGGCGGGCCGGACCCCGCACCGACGCCGGGCTGATTCTGCCGCCTCCCGGACAGCCGACCCCACCCGTGCCAGCCCCAATACTCGGCATTGAGACGTCGTGCGATGAGACCTCTGCCGCGGTCCTGCGTCCGGAGGGCGGAGCGCATCGCCTCGCGAGCCTGGTCATCCTGTCACAGGACATCCATCGCGTCTTTGGTGGAGTGGTCCCTGAGCTGGCCAGCCGGGAACACTTGAAGACCATGGGCGCGGTGGTCAATCAGGCCTTGCGCGAAGCCGAGACCGGCCTCGATGATCTCGGCGGCGTCGCCGTGACGGCCGGCCCCGGGCTCGTCGGCGCCCTCCTGGTCGGCGTCATGTATGGCAAGACCCTCGCCTATAGCCTCGATGTGCCTCTCATCGGGGTGAACCACATGGAAGGCCATATCTTCGCGGCAACGCTCGAGCACCCGGGGCTTGTCCCACCGTTTCTCTGCCTGCTGGTGAGCGGCGGCCACACCATGTTGCTCGATGTAGAACGCTGGGGCGACTACTGCCTGCTCGGCGAAACTCGGGATGACGCGGCCGGGGAAGCCTTTGATAAGGTGGCGAAAGCGCTGGGGCTCGGCTATCCGGGCGGACCGGTGATCGAACGGCTGGCCGCAGGAGGGCAGCCGGGCAGGTTCGTGTTTCCCAGGCCCATGTTGCGCGACCTCACATGCGATCGGGATCAATACGCGTTTTCATTCAGCGGACTGAAGACGGCGGTCGTGCGCGCCATCGGCGGGATCGAAGATGTGGGCGCCGCGCGCGCCGATATCGCCCGGGGTTTCCAAGATGCGGTCATCGAGGTGTTGGTGGAAAAGACCGCGCACGCGGCTCAGCGCTACGATCACCATACGGTAGTGGTTGGCGGCGGAGTGGCGTGTAATCAGACCTTGATCGACGCCATGCGGCAACGGCTGGCCAGCCAGTCCACGGTTGTGGCAGCGTCCCCTCGCTTCAACACCGACAATGCAGCCATGATCGCCGCCGCTGGGGCGTGGCGACTAGCCCGCGGAGAGCGAAGCGCGTGGTCACTCACGCCCGAGGACGATCTCCCCATCCCGGGGCTCCACCATACCCAGCCGCCATCTGTGACCGCCTCATGACCGTCTATCCCTTCACTCTGCATTTCGGCCCGATCACCATCACCGGGTACGGCATCATGATGATGGTCGGATTCCTCGCGGGGGGATGGCTCATCAGCCTCGAGCTCAAGCGGCGAGGCTGGAATGAAGACTACGCAGCCGATATCACGGTGGCCGCCGTCATCGGGGGCATTCTGGGAGCGAAGCTGTGGTACGTCGCACTCACCCAGGATATCGACGCCCTGCTGTCGCGCGGCGGGCTCGTCTGGTACGGCGGATTCCTCGGAGGGGCGGCCGCGGTCTTGCTGAACGGCTGGCGCCTCCGGGTGCCCGCCCGCTGGACCATGCAGTTGACCGCGCCGGCGCTGGCCGCGGCCTACGCCTTGGGCCGAGTCGGCTGTTTCCTGGTCAATGACGACTACGGCCGGCCAACGGACGTGGCCTGGGGCATGCGGTTTCCCGAGGGCCTGCCGCCGTCCACCGCCGGCAATATTCAACACCTGTTCGGGATCACCACCGCGCCGGGCCTCGATCCGGCAACCGTCCTCGCGGTTCATCCGACCCAATTGTACGAGGTCGGTATGATGCTGGTCGTTTTCGGAGTGCTCTGGAAGCTCCGGCGCGGTTCGCAGGGAACGGGCTGGCTCTTCGCTCTGTATCTCGTGTTCGCCGGCAGCGAACGTTTCCTGATCGAGTTCCTCCGGGCCAAGGACGATCGCCTCCTCGGCCCGTTTACGCTGGCTCAGGGCATGAGCGTGCTTCTCATCTTCCTGGGAGCCGTACTCCTGACGCAGTGGAAGACGCAAACCGTGGAGCCCGGTCACTACCTGACCAAGCGCGCCAAGAAATAGGTGGCCCGCTCGCTCAGCGAGGCGGCACCGACGATCCAGCAGCAATACGATCACGAATGCGGACGAGCTCTGCACGCACGGCGGCGAGATCGGCGTCCATGCGGTCCAGCGATCGAAGCAGATCGATATCGGCCGGTACGGGGGCGGGGCGGTCCTCGATCGCATGGGCTGAGGCGGCCGAAGCAGGAGCCGTGACGTGGGAGAGCCTCGGCTCGAGGACGAACGTCCAGCCGACGGCGCCGACCACGAGCAGCACCAGCAACGCCTGCAGCACCAGCGATTCCACCGTCGGGTAGATGCCAACGGTCGGGAGGCGCGGTGCCCAGGACACAATCGTGGCTCCGATCAATCCCGAGTCCTGAAGCTCGACGATGCCCTTCCCGGCAAAGACGAATGCCATGTAGAGCAGGAAGGCACTCGTGATGCCGAAGAACGGCTTGAGCGGAATGCGGACCCCATAGCGATTGATCGCGATGTACACCGCGGCGAGGGCCAACGCTCCGGTCGCAATCCCTCCGAGCACCGGCATGAGCGTCTGCGCCCCGGTGCCCGCGGAGACCACGAGTGCCTTGTAGAAGAGCACCGTTTCGAACCCTTCACGATAGACCGCGAGGAACGCCACCGACGGGAGGGCGAGGGCGGAGCCGCCGGCGACAGCCTCTTGCACCTTCCCCTTCACGAAACGGTTCCAGCGGGCAGCCTCCATCTTCGACAGGAGCCAATAACTGACGTAGAACAACACCGCCATGGCCGCCAGCATGGTGAAGCCCTCGAGCATCTCCTGATGGGCGCGTGAGATCTGGAAGATCGTCTCGAGCGCCACGGCGGTCAGGACGCTCGCCACGAGCGCCGCACCGACACCGATGTGCACATCACGCCGTCGTTCTTGCGCGCCGGTCTTGAGCAGGAAGGCAATCAGCGCTCCAATGATGAGAATGGCTTCGAGGCCTTCTCGAAGCAGGATCACCAGCGACTGGAGGAACAAGTTCAACGGCGAGAGCGCCGTCGTCAGCTCGCGTTCTCCCTGGTCGAGTCCCGTAACGAGCTCGGCCCGAATCGCCTCGAGTTCGGCTGGCAGACCTCCGCCGATCCGCCCGCGGAAGGTGGCAAAGGTGGTCTCCAGTCGTCCCGCGAGCGATGGGTCCCGGGCGCGAAGAGTCCGTTCGACGCCCTCGAAGGCAAGGTACGCGTCGAACGCCAGCATCCGGGCGGCTTCTGCCTCGCCACGCACTGCCAAGGCAAGCGCGCTATCCGTACGCGCGCGCACGAGGTTGAACGCGGCGCGAACTGCGCCGGGATTGGCCTGGTCCGCAGGAAGGTCCCGGACGGCGGCAACGCGGGCGAGAGCTTCCGGTGACGGTGCCGCGCTGTCGATACCCAGCGCCGCGAGGATCTCGATATCGCTCATGCGGGCAGAGGTCGGGAAGGAGCGGACAGCGTTCGCCTCGTTGCCGCCCGGAGGTGGTAGACGGAAACGCGTGACATAGGCGGCGACGGCCCATCGATCGTCAAGGGAAAGCCGGGTCTCGAACGCAGGCATGGCCGTGCCTGCCACACCAAGCGTCACCCGCCGGTAGTAGTCGAGCGGCGAGCGATCGCGCAACGCATCCCAATCCGTAAGATTGGCGGGCGCCGGATCCAAGCCATGCGCCTCGGGGCCGTCTCCGCCGCCGAGCGTCCCATGACAGCCGGCACAATTGTCCTGGTAGACCCGTGCCCCGGCGGCAAGGGTCGGAGCCGCCAGTGGGATTTCGTCCAAATCAACACCGAATTCCTGCGACAACCTCTGGTTCAGGCCTCGGACTCGCTCGCTGACGGAATCGGGTTCCTGGGTCGTAGTCACGAGCCTGATGATCTCGTCTAAGGCCTCGCCACTTCGCCGATTCCACTCGGGAGGAAGCTGCTCCGCAGTCCGGCGCGCCTCCTTCAGGAACAGCAGAGCCTCCTCCACTTCCGGCGGGGCGACGATTCTGCCTTCGGACACGCCCACGCGGTATTCCTGCGCGGCGAGGGCGGCCGTGGCGGCCAGGCGGCGAACGATCGGCGCGGGATCTGATGCGCCCTGTTGTTGAACGCAGACTGCCAGCACGACATGAACCAGGGGTCGCACGACCCCGGCGAGAAAAGACATGCTCGATCCACTCGGTGAAGTAGCGCCGAAAGTAGATCAAATCTGTCGGGATTGGAAGTGGTCAGGCGGGCGAGCCCTGGTGCGCCGGGCGAGCCTCGAGCACCGCGACGGCGGCGGCGGTCAACGCCGAGTGGCTCAAGGCGAGATGAATGCGCGCGTATGGCTGGGTCGCGAGGACCCCGGCGGCGGCGCCATGCAGCCGGACCGATGGACGCCCGTCCTCCCCCCGCTCGACTTCGATGTCCCGCCATCCGACGGCGCGAGCACCAGGCAGGCATTGCAGCGCTTTGTAGACAGCCTCTTTCGCCGCCAGGCGCGAGGCAAAATGCTGCGCGAACGGCGTTCGATTCTCAATCGATCGATACTCGGCTTCCGTCAGGAGCCGGCGGACTGCCTGCTGCCCTTTCCGCTGGAGCAGCCGCTCGGCTCGCGCCAAGTCGATCAGATCGACGCCCACACCCAGGATGCTCACCCGCGGGCCCACCACCAGTCGACCAACGGCCGGAGCGGCTGTGGAACTCGCAGGTATCCGCCGAGCAACAGTCCGACATAGGTAGCGAGAACGACGACGGCCAGCGTCACGAGCCATAGCGGCCAGCCTGGACGCCTCCAGGCCCGGACACGCTCGACCTCTTCGTCCCACCGCCGGAGTTCCTCTCCGACGTGCGCCTCGAGCGCCAACCACGCGTCTTCGAGCCGTCGGGCAACCCGCAGCACGGTATCTCTCCACGCCGGGGCGGACTCCGCTTCGATTGCCCTGGCATTGGCCTCCAATTCGTCCAGAGCCACCACCAGGCGGCCGGCTCCACCAGCAAGCCTGGCCGTCAACGCATGGCCTTCGGATTCCGTCACTCGAACCGCTCGCGCCCGGCGGCGGGGCATGCGAGCCATTTTCGCCGCGGCTTCCAAGCGTTGGTTGATGTCGTCGACCACAACGACCCCGGTGTCGGCTACTGCCGCCGCCCAGGCTTCCGCCCAGGTGTCGCGTCCGAGCAGGAGCGCGGCTTGTCGGAAATCGCCAGCTCCCAGGGCGGTGCGGGCCGAGTGACCAGCCTCGAAGAGCCTGCTCGCGAGCTCGAGGCGCACCTCACGGATCTCGCGCCATACGCCTGAGGAACCTCGCGCATCGATGGCGGGCGATGCCACTCGACCGAGTGACGGACCTAGTTCCGGCAATCCGATAACGGCGGCGCGGTCGAGTGGCTGGGGCATTAGCGCCCCCACGCGGATCGCCCGGCCGCGAAAGGGCAGGCGCTTCTCAGGGGTGCGCTGGACGACTGGCAATCAGCCGCGAATCGCATCTAACACCAGGTCGGTAGCGCTCAGGTCA
>DATHRW010000275.1:0-17925 GCA_035464955.1 Gemmatimonadales bacterium | reverse complement strand
TATGCGTCGCCCACCCGGAGTTCCAAGGCCCCCCGCTCCCGATCGATCGCTCGGCGGGCCGCCTCGTGATCCACCACAGGATGTCCCGGCTCGTCGTCGGGCAGCACGACCGGCCGCGCATCCTCGAGCAGGTCCTCAACCACGCGCAGCACGTCGGGCCGACCCAGCATCAGTCGCTCCTGCTCCAATCCTGCCGTCGTGAGGCGACGGTCACGGCGCACCCAAACCGCCGCCGCGATCCGGGCCTGCACCAGTGGCGTGCTGCCGAGGTAGCCGACGATATGGTAGCGCTGGATGCCGTCGAGGAAGGCCACCAGCCCCGGCCAGGCCTGGGCCGGGCCCACGGCGTGGGTCCTGAGGTCCGCGTCCTCGATGAGCCGCGCAGGCTGAATCATGGCCTCAACAACCCGGCCCTCGCTTGCCTCCGGCAGCCACGTCGCCGGGCTCAACCCGCGCTCGGCCAGCGCGCGGCGGAGCAGCGTGCTCTGTCCCCGCCTGACTCGGATTGCGGTGCGATTAGGCGCCACGTGACCCTGAAAGATGCTGAATGAACGGGATGACGCGTTCGAGTGCAGCCTCAAGGTCCACATCCGAGACAGCATAACTCAGCCGCACCCACCGATCGTCTCCGAAGGCGGCACCAGGAACCAGGGCCACGCCGTGCTCTTCCATCAGCCGCTCACAGAAGGCCTGGCCAGTCTGAACCGGGCCCTCGAATCCGTCCACTCGGAAGAATAGGTAGAACGCGCCGTGCGGCTCAACGAATTCGACGCCCGGCACCTCTGTCCGGAAACGCGTAACGAGCGATTCGCGTCGGCGCGCAAACTGGGCCACCATTGCCTCCACGGCCTGTTCGGCCCGTTCATCATTAAACGCGGTCGCTGCGGCCCACTGCGCCGGATGATTGGCACCGGTGGTGGTGTGCGACTGGATGGCCGCCATTGCACGCATGACGTGCGGAGGCGCGAGCGCAACGCCGATGCGCCAGCCCGTCATTGCATGCGCCTTGCTCGCTCCATAGGTAATCACCACTCGTTCGAGTAGCTCGTCGGGGAGATCCAACAGCGACGGCGCCGGACCAGACCCGTAGTGAATCCGCCGATAGATCTCGTCGGAAATGATCCAGATGTTCCGGCGGTGCGCCCACTCGGCGATGGCGCGCAACTCGCTCAACGTGTAGACCGAACCGGTTGGGTTACAGGGTGAATTGAGAATCAGGCCACGGGTCAGGCCGTCGGCCTGGCGGTCCAAGTCGGCCACGTTCACCTTGAGACCCCACTCGACGTCGCCGGGAACGAGCACGGGCTCTGCCCGAGCCAGGCGCACGATTTGGGGGAAGGACACCCAGGCCGGTGCCGGAATGAGGACCTTGTCCTTGGGGCCGAAGAGGGCAAAGCACGCATTGAAGAGCGCCTGCTTCGAGCCGGTGCTGACGATGATATGGTCGGCGTTGATGGGGCGGCCCGCGCTCAGACGGGACAGGTGCAGAGCCACGGCCGCTCGCAGCTCGGGAATTCCGACGTTGGGGGGATAGTGGGTCTTACCACGCTGGATGGCCTGAACGCCGGCCTGCGCGACGACGCCCGGCGTGTCGAAATCTGGCTCGCCAACCGAAAGATCGAAGACGTCTTCGCCCGCCGCCTTCCGGCGAGTTGCCTCGTTGGAGATGGCGACCGTCTGAGAGGCCGTGATGTAGGCGAGGTTTGACGAGAGCGGATCGGGCATGGGCATGAGCCGATTGAGGCCGATTGAAGGAGAATTGGCGCTCGAAACCTCCTCGGTCGCGCGAGGAGTGTCAACTCCATCACGAGGCGACCAGGTAGCGGCGGCGCGGGCACTGACGTAGCTTCATCGCGCACTCGCGCGACTGCGGCTTTTTGACAACCGAGGTGGAGCATGACGGATAGGGAATCGATCCCAACAGGATCGGAGCGCGCGGCGCTCGATCGGATCGGCTGGCGGCTGGAAGAAGCCTTCGCTGGTGAGGCCGTGCCGACCATCAGGCGAAAGCACAATTTGGTCGTCGTTTCCCCACCGTCGGCAGCTTACGCCGCCCCTGCCCTCGCCCTGCTCGCGGAGCGACGCCACGCGGCCACGCCCACGTCGCTCGTCCTCACCCACCCGAGCATGCTCGAAGAGCTGGCCTGGTTCCTGGCCCGGCTTGCTCCCACCTCGGAATCCTCCTTCATCGCCATTCCCGAGACGCCGCGCACCAGGATTCCAAGCGACCAGCCCGTCTCGATACTCCTGACAACCCCCGCGCGTGCCCGCGAGCTCCTCGCGCGCTCGATACTTCGTGCGAGCGAACTCGAGACCCTCCTGCTTGCTTGGCCCGAAGTCTGGGACGGCGATGCCCTCCTGCAGGATCTCATGGCCGACGTTTCGGGCGACTGCCAACGGTTGATCTACACTGCCGCGCCGGAGCGAGCGGCGGCCGTGATCGAGCGCCATGCCTGGCGGGCTCTCACCGTGGGGATGAGATCCGAGGACTCCGTTCCCACACCTCTTCCCGTCCGGACCGTCTCGGTCCCGTGGCACCGCAGGGGCGAAGCCCTGCGGGACACGCTGGCGTTGCTGGATCCGGCCCGGTGTGCCGTGTGGACCGCGACTTCAGCCGCCCGGGAGGAGGTAAGGCTGGCACTGGCCGGGATGATGGCCGGGGTGACGCTGTTTCACGACGACACTCCCGAGGCCGAGGTCGTGGTCGCCTATGATCTGCCTACGCCACGCCGGCTCAGGGAGTGGGCGGCCACCGGCAGCCGAGTCTTGTTGGTGCCGCCAATCGCGGGGCACTACGTCGATGCGCTCGGGGTCGAGGACCGGCCACTGCGGTTGCCCGGAGCGCTTGAGGCGGCCCGGGACGAAGCGGCAGCCCGGCGCGCCTCGGTCGCAGACCTGATCGCTCGGACGCCGCTCGACGGGGCGGTCCTCACGCTCGCGCCGTTGTTCGATCGCTTCGATCCTGTCCGGGTGGCCGCGGCGCTCTATCGCCTGTGGAGCGAGGCACCTCATGCACAGCCAGCAGCACCCGCCGCCGCCGCGGAGCCTGTTCCTGCGACGACCCGGATGTTTGTCTCCGCCGGCCGGAAAGACGGGGTCACGGTGGCCGACCTGGTTGCGGTGCTCACCAAGGAGATCGGGGTCGACCGGAAGGCGGTCGGCCGGATCGAGCTCAAGGATACCCACGCGCTGGTCGAGATTCCGGCCCGTGACGCCGAGGCGATCATCGCAGCGATGAATGGCAAGCTCCTCAGACGCAAGCGGGTGAGCGCCCACCTGGATCGCGCGCAGAGTCGCCGCCGCTGAACGCCAACGGGCCACCCAGCGGGGTGGCCCGTATCCCTCGACAGAGGGTGACGATGGTAAAGATCGGCCCTAGCGACCCTTGTTGACCGCCTGCTTCAGGGCCTTGCCGGCCCGGAACGCTGGGACGGTCGCTGCCTTGATGGTGATGGTCTTACCGGTTTGCGGGTTCCGGCCCTGACGGGAGGCGCGCTTACGGGTCTCGAAGTTGCCAAACCCCGGAAGTTGGACCTTGCCACCCTTCTTCAGCGTCGACGTGATGATACCGTTCTTGGCGAAGAAGGTATCGACGATCTCGTTGGCGTGCGCCTTCGAGGTGTCGAGCTTCTTCGCGACCGTTGCTACCATTTCCGTCTTGTTCATGAGAACTCCTTGAGATGGCGAGCGGACACGATGGGAACGCGATGCTGCGGCAGCGGGAAACCCGCGCCACACCAGCAATATCGCGAGGTTGCTAGTCCTAGGGCAAGCGTCTGCTTGACCGGCGGCTCATCACGCGCTAACCTCCCGCGGCGCTCGAGCGGGGAGAATCGACCGATGTATCACGGCAGTCATCCCGGATGGATCGAAGTCGTAAGCGGGGTGATGTTCAGCGGCAAGAGCGAGGAGTTGATCCGGCGCGTCCGTCGGGCCATCATCGCGCGACGGACGGTTCAGGTCTTCAAGTCCCATCTCGACGCCCGCTACGCCGGCCTGTACAGCGTTACCAGCCATGACGGCCGGGAATTCGAAGCGACCCCCGTCGACACGTCATCGGAAATCATGCGACTGGTCCGACCGGAGACGCAGCTCGTCGCCATTGACGAGGCCCAGTTTCTCGATATGGGAATTGTGCCCGTGGCGACCGAGCTGGCGTCCCGCGGGGTGCGAGTCATTTTGGCGGGCACCGACACGGACTTCCGCGGCGAGCCCTTCGGGGCCATGGGTCATCTCATGGCCATCGCCGAGACCGTCGATAAGCTCCAGGCGATTTGCGTGGTCTGCGGAGACCTGGCGTGTCGGAACCAGCGGCTCATCGACGGCAAGCCGGCGCCGTACAACTCCCCCACCATCATGGTGGGCGGACAAGAGGCGTACGAAGCCCGCTGCCGGCACTGCCACCGGGTGCCGGCCCGGGACGAGAGTCAGACTGCCCTCCTCTAGCCGGTCGATGCTGAAGGTCGGCCTGACCGGAAACGTGGCGGCCGGGAAGTCCGTCGTGGTCGATCAGCTGCGCCGGCTGGGCGCGATCGTCATCGATGCGGACCAATTGGTGCGGGAGGTCGAGCAGCCTGGCTCGCCCCTGCTCCGGGACATCACGGACCGATTCGGCTCGGAGATGGTGATGCCCAACGGGCAGCTCGACCGGGCCAAGCTGCGCCGTCGGGTCATGGGCGATCCGGCCGCCCTGGCCGATCTCAACGCGATCATCCATCCCGCCGTTGAGCGACTGCACGGTGCACGGCTGGCCGAGGCCGAGGCCAGCGGGGCTCGGATCGTGGTGAGCGACATTCCGCTCCTCTTCGAGGCGGGGTGGCAGGACGCATTCGACGTCATCATCCTGGTGGATGCTCCGCCGGCCACCCGGCGCCGGCGCCTGGTCGCGTTTCGCCGCCTCACCCCCCACGAGGCAGATCGACTGATCGCCTCGCAGGATCCCGCCGACCAGAAGCGGCGGCGGAGCGACATCGTCATTGACAACGCCGGGACCCTCGAGGCCCTCGAGACCCGTGTGCGGGAGGTGTGGGACGCCCTCGTCAGCCAAGGGAACGCGGGCGCTTGATTTCGGCCTCGCTCCCACGTATCCTCTCCCCCGCAAAACCAAACCGGGAGCGCGCGTGTCCAACGTGCCGGATGATCTCCTCTATAGCGAGGAGCACGAGTACGTCAGAAAGATCGACGATGACCTGATCGAAATCGGGATCACCGATTACGCGCAGGGCGAATTGGGTGACATCGTGTTCGTGAGCCTGCCCAAAGTGGGAGAGGAATTCGACCAGGGGCAGGTCTTCGGCACGATCGAGGCGGTGAAGGCGGTGTCGGAGCTCTTCAGCCCGGCATCTGGCGAGGTAACGGAGGTGAACGGCGCGATCGATGCCGACCCCGCGGTCGTCAACACGGACCCGTACGGAGATGGCTGGATGGTTCGCATCCGGCTGAGCGCGCCGGGCGAACTCGAGGCCCTGCTCAACTCCGAGGCATACAGCCAGCACATTGGAGAGTGAGCACCCCGCGGTGATCACGTCTGGCACGAACCAACGCCCCGGGGAACCAAACCTCGGGGCGTTTGCACACAAGGACGCAGACCATTCATGGCTACGACGACTGAAGAAACCGGCCGTTCATCATCAGCGCACTCCGGGTCGGATGGGGCCACACCTGCTCCGCGCGGCGACGGACGGTTTGTTGACCGGCACATCGGACCGCGCGAGGACGACGTCCGGCAGATGCTGGACGCGATGGGCTACGACTCGCTGGACAGCCTGATCGACACGCTGGTTCCGGAGAACATTCGCGACCGTCGCCCCCTCGATCTGCCGCCCGCGCGGTCCGAGCAGGAGGTGATAGCGGCGCTCCAGCGGATGGCGTCGCAGAACACCGTGTTCAAGACGTACATCGGCATGGGGTATTCGGATTGCTTCACGCCGCCGGTCATTCAGCGCAACATCCTGGAAAATCCGGGATGGTACACGGCCTACACCCCCTACCAAGCAGAGATCGCACAAGGCCGGCTCGAGGCCCTGCTCAATTTCCAGACGATGGTCTCGGACCTGACGGGGCTCGAGGTCGCCAACGCGTCGCTGTTGGATGAGGCGACAGCCGCGGCGGAGGCCATGACGCTTTCACATGCAGTCTCCACATCCGACGCTCATCGGTACTTGATCGATGCCGGCTGCCACCCGCAGACCATCGCCGTGGTCGAGACCCGAGCCGAGGCGCGCGGCATCGAGGTAGTCGTCGCCCCGCCGGCCACATTCGAGTTCGACGCGTCGGTGTTCGGTGCGCTCGTGCAGTACCCGTCGACTGAAGGGAAGATCGAAGATTTCCGCGCGGTATGCGATCGGGCGCACGCCGTCGGCGCGCTGGTCACTGCCGCCACCGACCTGCTCGCCCTCGCCCTCCTCGTGCCTCCCGGTGAATGGGGTGCGGACATCGCGGTGGGCAATTCGCAACGGTTCGGCGTTCCGCTGGGATACGGAGGGCCGCACGCCGCATTCTTTGCCACGCGCGACGACTACAAGCGGCAGATCCCAGGCCGGATCATCGGCGTGAGCAAGGATCGGAGTGGCCAGCCCGCCCTGCGCATGGCCCTCCAGACCCGCGAGCAGCATATTCGCCGCGACAAGGCCACGAGCAACATCTGCACCGCCCAGGTGCTCCTTGCCGTGATTGCCAGCATGTATGGCGTGTACCATGGCCCCGAAGGAATCCGCCGCATCGCCGAGCGGGTGCACCGGCTCGCCGCCAGATTCGCCGAGGGTGTCAAACAACTCGGCTATGAGGTGGCTCACGCGGTCTTCTTCGATACCGTGGCGATCGACGTTCCCGCCGGCCAGGTCCCGAAGATCGTAGCGGCCGCGCGCGAACGGAACATGAACCTCCGGGAAGTTACCGCGACCCGCCTCGGTGTCGCCTTCGACGAAACCACGACGGAGACCGACCTCTCGGACCTCCTCGCGGCGTTCGCTCTCGGACGTCCTGCGGATGTCGACCTGACCGATGTACCCATGCGTATTCCGGCAGCGCAGCGCCGAACCACGTCCTATCTCACGCACCCGGTGTTTCATCGGTATCGCAGCGAGACCGAGATGTTGCGCTACCTGAAGCAGCTCGAGGCAAAGGATCTATCACTCACCGCGGCAATGATTCCGCTCGGATCCTGCACCATGAAGCTGAATGCCACCGCGGAGATGGTGCCGATTACGTGGGCCGGGTTTGGAGGGCTGCATCCCTTCGCGCCGCGGGAGCAGGCTCAGGGCTACACCGAGTTGTTCCGTGACTTGGAGGCCCAACTGGCCGAGATCACCGGCTTCGACGCCGTCAGCCTGCAGCCGAATGCCGGCTCGCAGGGGGAATTCTGCGGCCTCCTGACGATTCGGGCCTACCATCGCGCCCGCGGAGAGCCCGGTCGCATCACCTGCCTCATTCCGCAGTCCGCGCACGGCACCAATCCCGCAAGCGCCGTCATGGCGGGAATGACGGTGGTGCCGGTCGCCACCGATGCGGGCGGCAACATCGACATGCAGGACCTCCAGGCCAAGGCCGAAAAGCACCGGGAGACGCTCGGCGCGCTCATGGTGACGTATCCGTCCACCCACGGCGTGTTCGAAGCCGGGATTCGACAGGTGTGCGAGATCATCCATGCGAACGGCGGTCAGGTCTACATGGACGGGGCCAACCTGAACGCCCAAGTGGGCCTCTGCCGTCCCGGCGACATCGGGGCCGATGTCTGCCACTTGAACCTGCACAAGACCTTTTGCATTCCTCACGGCGGGGGCGGCCCCGGCATGGGACCGATCGCCGTGGCCTCGCATCTCGCGCCGTACCTCCCGGATCATCCCGTTGTTCCGCTGGGCCGGGAAGCGCCGTGCGGAACCGTATCGGCGGCGCCGTGGGGCAGCCCGTCCATCCTCCCCATCTCCTGGGCATATCTGGCCCTCATGGGTCCGGACGGGCTCACGGAGGCGACCCGTATTGCGATCCTCAACGCGAACTACATAGCCCACCGCATCAAGGAACACTTCCCGCTGCTGTATAGCGGGACGGCCGGGCTGATTGGGCACGAGTGCATTCTGGACACCCGCCCATTCAAGAAGTCGGCCGGAGTCGACGTCGAAGATGTCGCCAAACGCCTCATCGATTTCAGCTTCCACCCGCCAACCGTGTCCTTCCCCGTTCCGGGAACCCTCATGGTGGAGCCGACCGAGAGCGAGCCCAAGCGGGAACTCGATCGATTCTGCGACGCGATGATCGCCATTCGGCAAGAGATCCGGGAGATCGAGGAAGGACGCGCCGAACCGGGTAACAACATCCTGAGCTACGCGCCGCACACCATCGCCGACGTCATTTCAGATACGTGGGATCGACCCTATTCCCGCGAGCGTGCCGGGTATCCGAGCGCCGAGACGCGCGAGCACAAGGTGTGGCCTGCTGTGGGACGGATCGACCGCGCGTACGGCGACCGGCATCTGATCTGCTCGTGCCCGCCGCTGGAGGCCTACGGAGAGGTCTAGCGAGTGATCGGCCAGGCCATGCGATGCCAAGTGCTGGTGGAGGCCGACGGCGAGCCGGGTTGGCGCAACATGGCGTTGGACCGGGCCTTGCTCGATCTGGCCACGGAAGACGGCGGCGCCTATCTGCGGCTGTACCGGTGGCAACCCCACTGCCTTTCCTTCGGGCGGAACGAGCCCGCCACACGCCGATACGATCGCGAACGTATCCGGCGGCTCGGGCTCTCGGTCGTGCGCCGTCCGACCGGCGGGCGGGCGGTCTGGCACGCTCGCGAGCTGACCTACGCCGTGGCGGCACCGACGGCAAAGTTCGGCACATTGAAGGAAGCCTACCAGGAAATCCATGGCGTGCTCGCGGAGGCGCTGGCCCAGCTCGGTGCCGCGGCGTCGCTCGCCCCATCACCCCGAGGCAGCGCTGGGCTCGACGCGGGACCATGCTTCGCCCACCCGGCGGGGGGCGAGATCATGGTGACCAAGGGAAAGGTGGTCGGGAGCGCCCAACTGCGTCAGGGCGAGGCCTTTCTTCAGCACGGCTCCATTCTCCTCGAAGACTCACAGGAGACGGTCCGCGAGCTGTTGCTCGGTGCGGACCGGGCGCCGTCCACCCGCGACACGCCGCTGTCCGCGGAACTCGGCCGACGCGTGTCGTTTGACGAAGTAGCCGAGGCCATCCATTCTGCCCTGGCCGGATGGCGCGGGCCGTGGACGGCGGCGGATGGAGCGCGCACGCGTCGTCTTCGCGCGTCAGCGGAGCGGTACACCGGTCAGTTCCGCGACGAGGCGTGGACCTGGAGTCGGTGACCGGCTTCTCACACCCACCCCGCTGTCCCCCTTATCTTCTTATCTTTCCGACGACCACTCGCGCCTGCGCATCCTCTCCTTGAAGGATCGCCCGATGGCCTCACGCTCCCGCGCGGTATTCAGCACATCAATCGTATTCGGTGTGCTCGTTTTCGGGTCCGAACTCGCCTGCGCACAACGGGCCGCGACCATCGTTATCGCCACGGGGCAGGAGGCGACGCTGCCAATCCCCACCCTGATTTCAGGCACGGGGAATCAGGACGTGGCGGATTTGCTCTTTCTCCGGCTTGCCGCTTTGGGACCAAGCCTTCGCACCGCCGGCGATGGAGGCTTCGTGCCCCAGCTGGCCTCGAGCTGGCAACGCCGCGATTCCGTGACGCTCGTTTTCGATCTCGATCCCGCCGCACGGTGGCACGACGGCGTCCCGGTCACCGCCAAGGACGTCGTGTTCACATTCACCCGCGCGCGCAATCCCGCCACCGGCGGACATCTCGCACCCGCCATCCGGCACATTGTCTCGGTGTCTGCGGAGGGAGCGCGCCGCGTCGTGATCGCATTCGACCGCGCCTATAACGAACAGCTGTACGATGCCGTGTTTCATGTGCAGCCGCTTCCGGCGCATTTGGTCGGGACGGTACCCGATTCCTTGTTTGCGTCGTCCGACTTCGCCCAACAGCCCGTCGGCAATGGACCATATCGATGGGGACGGCGGGTAGCGGGACAATTCGTCGAACTGACCGCCGTGGCCGATCATTTCTTGGGCCGGCCTCACATCACTCGGGTCATCTTCCGTGCCGCCGAGTCGCCAGACGCCCGCCTGATCATGTTGTTGAGCGGTGAGGCCGATGCGTCGGAGGGCGTGGTCCCGCCGCTGTCCAATCTCGAACGATTGCGCCGGCACAAGGACATCCAACTCCACACGGTCCCGGGAAGCATCGTTGGATATCTCCTCTTCAATCAGCGCTCGCCGGACGACCTCAGCCGAGCCCACCCGGTGCTCGGCGACGCCCGGGTTCGCCACGCCATCACCTTGGCCCTCAACCGGCACGCGATCACCCGGTCGTTGTTCGGCGATTTCGGAGACGTGCCCAACGGCCCTACACCACAAATCTTCTGGATCCGGGGGCTGGCGGGCCCGGCCGAGGCGCGAGACACGGCCCAAGCGCGCCGGCTCCTGCGCCAGGCCGGCTGGCGGGACAGCGATCGGGACGGGGTGCTCGATCGTAACGGCAGGCCGTTAGCGCTCACGCTCAACATCCCCGCGACGAGCGCCTCCCGGCGGCAGATGGGGCTCGAGATTCAAGAGCAGCTCCGTGGCCTCGGCATTCGGGTCGAACTCTCCATCCTCGCCATTCCAGTGTTCATCGAGCGGCGCAACGCCGGACGCTTCGACATGGAGATCGCTGCCGCGAGCATGGATCCGACTCCGTCCGGGATCCGCAACAGCTGGTCGTGCCAGAGCGTGGGCGTGCCCAATGCGAACGTCGGGGGCTACTGCGATCCTCGCGTCGATTCTCTGATGGCCGTGGCGCTGACGACGTCCGCCGATCCAGCTCCGCTCTGGAAGACCGTCCTTCTGCAGATCCGCGACGACGCCCCGGCCGCATTTCTCTATGCACCCGCAAAGGTCGTCGCCATTCACCGTCGCTTCGGCACCGTGACCCTCACGCCGTGGAGCCCGTGGTCTACGATTTACCAATGGACCATCGCTCCCTGAGGCGCGCGGCCAGGGCTCTCGACCACGCCGTGGCGCGGTGAGGCGCTGGATCGCAGGCCGGACGGCGCAGGCGGCCGTGACCATCGCGGTCGCGGCCGTGCTCATGTTCGTCTTGATGCGCGTGACGCCCGGCGATCCGCTCGCCCGATTGATGGGTGACCGGCCCATGAGCGCCGAAGAAGTTGCCGCCCTCCGGGCGCTCTATGGCCTCGACCAACCGATCCCGCAGCAATTCACCCGCTTCGTGAGTGGACTGGCCCGAGGGGAGCTCGGCGTGTCGATCGAATACCGCATCCCGGTCACGACCTTGATTCGTCAACGGCTCCCCGCCTCCTTCTTGCTCGGCGGCACGGTGCTGGTGTTGAATTTCACTCTCGGCATTTGGCTCGGTGCCCTGCAGGCCGTCCGGCTCGGCGGACGACTCGACCGATGGCTGTCGACGCTGTCGTTGGCGGCATTCGCAATGCCGTCCTTTTGGCTGGGCCTGATCCTCGCCTGGCTCGTGGGCATCCGCTGGCACATCTTGCCGGCCCTCGGCATGATCGACCCCCTGCTGCCGCCTGATGCCGGGGTCGTGGTGCGATCCCTCGATATTCTCCGCCACTTGGTCCTCCCTGCACTCACGTTGTCGATCGTGAGTATCGCGGCCACGATGCGCTACCAACGCACTGCCATGATCGAGGCGCTGCGCGAGCCCTATATTCGAACCGCCCGCGCCAAAGGGTTGCCGGAGCGGCACGTCATCTGGCGGCACGCCTGGCGGACGGCGCTGTTTCCCGTGATCACCCTGTTTGGACTCTGGCTTCCCATCGTCGTGACCGGTTCGGTCTTCGTCGAGCATGTATTCAATTGGCCGGGGCTGGGGTCGCTCACCGCCAAGGCAATCTCAGGCCGGGACTACCCCGTCATTATGGGGGCTTCGCTTCTGGCCGCGGCGTTGGTGGTCGGAGGTGGATGGCTGACGGACATGGCCTACGCCTGGCTGGACCCCAGGGTGAGACACGCCGCATGAGCACCGTTCGGGGGGTGCTGCTGACTGCGGTCTCGTCATCGCGAGGCCGGCTTGGGGTTCTCGTGTTGGCGGGCCTGGTGGTTGCGGCTGTCGTCGCTCCGCTCTTCTTGCCGGATCCGCTGGCCCAACCCGACATTCTCGCGGGAGCCAATCGGCCGCCCAGTGCCGCCCATTGGTTCGGAACCGATCAACTCAGCCGCGACGTGCTCGCACGGGTCGCGACCGGAGCCCGCATCTCGCTGTCGATTGCGTTGGTGGCAGTTGCGCTGTCGATAACCTTGGGCGCCGTTGTGGGATTGGTTGCCGGCTATTGGGGGGGGTGGGTCGATGTGGCCCTGATGCGTCTGGTCGATGGCGCGCTGGCTATTCCGCGATTGTTCGTCCTGTTGCTGGTGGTCGCCGCCTGGGAATCCATGCCGCTCGCGGCGTTCATCGTCGTCCTCGGCACGACCGGGTGGTTTGGCACGAGCCGGCTGGTTCGGGGCGAAGTGCTGCGAATCAAACAGGAGCCCTACGTGCACGCGGCCGAGGCGCTGGGCGCGAACCGCCTGCGTATCGTGTTCCGCCATCTTCTTCCGAACGTTTCCGGACCGTTGCTCGTCGCGGCAACGCTCGGCGTGGGCAACGTGATCCTGCTCGAGGCAGGCTTGTCCTATCTCGGCGTCGGGGTCCGCCCGCCAACGCCAACATGGGGCGGCATGATCCTGGACGCCCAGGAAACGCTGTTTGTCGCACCCTGGGGCAGCATCTTTCCAGGACTCGCAATCGTGGTGACCGTCTTGGCCGTCAACCTGATCGGCGATGCGCTGCGCGCCGCCAGCGATCCACGACTGGCATGACTCCGCTCCTTCGCGTCCGCGATCTCAGGATCAGCTTCCCGACCGACGCCGGGACCTCGACTCCGGTGGACGGCGTCACATTCACGCTGGCCCGGGGGGAGACCCTTGCCCTGGTGGGGGAGTCGGGCTGTGGGAAGACCTTGACCAGCTTGGCTCTCCTGCGCCTGGTGCCGTCGCCGGGACGGATCGAGCCCGGCAGCAGCCTCCGATTCGGAGATCAAGACATCCTGGCCATGGACCCGCGCGCCCTCCGGTCGATGCGCGGGAAGCACCTGGCTATGGTGTTCCAGGATCCCATGACGAGCCTCAATCCGGTCTTCACCGCTGGAGCCCAAATCGTCGAGACTATCCAGGCACATGAGTCGGTGACGCCAAAGGCCGCGCGCGACCGGGCTTTGGCATTGTTGCGTGAGGTTGGGATCCCCGATCCGGCGAATCGCATCGACCAATATCCCCACGAGATGAGCGGGGGCATGCGCCAGCGCGTGATGATCGCGATGGCGCTCGCGACCGAACCCGAGGTCCTCATCGCGGACGAGCCGACCACCGCGCTGGACGTGACGGTGCAGGCGCAAATCCTGGAGATCCTCGACCGACTCCAAGCGAGCCATGGCCTGGCCATCCTCCTCATCACCCACGACTTGGGCATTGTCGCGGGCCATGCGGATCGCGTGGCCGTGATGTATGCCGGCCGCATCGTGGAGGAGGCCGAGACGGGCGCGCTGTTCTCCAAACCGACCCACCCATATACGCAAGGCCTCCTCAACTCTGTTCCGCGGCTGACGGGTCCGCGCCGGCCGCTGGTTCCGATTCCCGGCGCCGTGCCCGATCCCGCCCATTGGCCGCCGGGTTGTCGGTTTCATCCCCGCTGCCCCAAGGCGATGCCCCGCTGCCGGGTAGATGACCCGCCACGTTTGGAAGCGGGCCACGGACACCATGCAGCATGTTGGCTCGTGGAGGAGGCGCCCGCATGACTGCCGCCGATCCATTGCTCGTGGTCGAGAACCTCGTCAAGTACTATCGCGGGGTGCGCGTGCTGCGCGCAGGCGGCGCGCCGGTGCGTGCGGTGGACGGGGTGTCGTTCGAGGTTGCGCGCGGCGAGACGGTGGGGCTCGTCGGCGAATCGGGCTGCGGCAAGTCCACCATCGGCCGAACCATCCTTCGGCTCGAACAACCCACATCCGGACGGGTCTGGTTCGATGGGTACGACGTCTTTGCTCTCACGTCGCGTGAACTTCGAGCCCTCCGGCGACGCATGCAAATCGTGTTTCAGGACCCCTACGGCTCGTTGAACCCCAGGATGCGGGTGGGCCGAGCCGTGGCCGAAGGCATCGAGATCCACGGGTTGGCTCCGCGCGCGGCCATTCCCGAACGAGTCGGACAGCTCCTTGCCGAGGTCGGCCTGGGCCGCGACGCCGCCGACAAATATCCCCATGAGTTCTCCGGCGGACAGCGACAACGCATCGGGATCGCCCGCGCGTTGGCCGTGGAGCCTTCATTCCTCGTGTGCGACGAGCCGGTCTCGTCCCTCGACGTGTCGGTTCAAGCCCAGGTGGTGAACCTACTGGGAGAACTGCAGCGCACACGGGGGCTGTCACTGTTGTTCATAGCGCACGATCTCGCGATCGTACGCCAACTAGCCAAGCGCACGCTCGTTATGTATCTGGGACAAATCGTCGAGAGCGCGCCGACCGAGTCTCTGCTTACGGCACCGCGCCATCCGTACACCCAGGCTCTCATTTCGGCGGCCCCCGAACCTCATCCCACCGAATCGCGCCGGCGCATCGTCCTCGGCGGCGAGCCTCCGAGCCCCTCGACTCCTCCAAGCGGGTGCCCGTTTCATCCACGGTGCTTCCATCCGCGAAAAGATGCGCGCTGTTCACTCGAGCACCCCGTGCTGCGCCAAGTTGGAGGCTCGATGACAGCCTGCCACTATGCCGAGTGATACCATTTCCGTTGGGCATCCGATTATCATTCAGCGGTGCCGGTTGTCCCCCCCTACCCGGTGATGTCGCATGCCCGTTCCGCTGCTCCAAGTCGATGCCTTTGCCTCCGAGCCGTTTACCGGAAATCCGGCGGGCGTGTGCCTGCTGTCGGAACCGCAGACCGATCGTTGGATGCAACAGGTTGCACAAGAAATGAACCTCTCGGAGACGGCGTTCCTGCTGGAGAACGGTGACGGGTACAATCTCAGATGGTTCACCCCGGAGCTCGAGGTCGATTTGTGCGGGCACGCGACGCTGGCCAGCGCGCACGTGCTCTGGGAGTTGGGTCGGCTGCACGCGGGTGCCCAGGCTCGCTTCCATACTCGGAGCGGTCTCCTGACCGCCGCGCAGGCGGGCGAGTGGATCGAAATGGATTTCCCTGCACTCCCTGCCGAAGCGACGCCGCCGCCGCCCAGCCTGGCCGAAGCCCTTGGCGCGACTCCCACCTACGTGGGGAAGAGCAAGTTCGACCTCCTGGTCGAGGTCGAGAGCGAAGAAATCCTGACCGGCCTCCAGCCCGACTTCAGCAGGCTGGCCACGATCCCGGCTCGCGGTTGCATCGTGACCAGCCGCACCTCGAGACCGGGGTTCGATTTCGTCTCCCGCTATTTCGCTCCCGCCGCGGGCATCACGGAAGACCCGGTTACCGGGTCGGCACATTGTTGCCTCGTCCCCTATTGGGAAAAGCGATTGGGCAAGAGCGCCTTCATGGCCTATCAGGCCTCGGCGCGGGGCGGCGTGCTCAAGGTGCGGCGCAACGGCGACCGCGTCATCCTTGGCGGACAGGCCGTCACGGTGCTCCGGGCGGAGCTCTTGGCCGACCTGCCGGTTCATGCTGGCGAGCTACGCTGAGTCCTTCCTGATCTTCTGCAGTGAATCCCGGAACGAGCAAGCGGCCCGGCAAACCAAGTCTGGCTCGACACGGACCGCGTAACGCAAACTACTCGTTTTCCGACGTGTGTCGGACAATTTGCTGCACGAAACGCACCGCATGACCCGCGGGGCGGCTACACATGGTAGCCGCCCCGCTTGGTGTGGTCAGTCATTGGTGATGGGCGGCGAACCCTCCTCCACCGGCTCCACCACGACCGGCTCCGGTCTGTCTCGCCACCGCGCGATATCTTCCACAAAGAGCCGGGCCAAGAACTCGAGATCGACGTCTTCCTCCACCGCGCCCACGACGCGATCGGTCACGCGGGCGAGGTTGGTCGCGGCTTTCTCATAGGTGCTGTCGACGTCCAGCGCCCTGCCGAAGGCCTTGGCGGCCGCGCCGGGATAGCCGCTCCGTTCGAGGGCGATGCCCAGGTTGTTGTAGAACATGGCAATGCCGTCGCGGAGTTCGACCGCACGGGCCAGGGCCGGCACCGCCTCGTCGAACCGTCCCGCTTGGATCAACACAAGGCCCAGGTTGTTCATGGACCAGGCATCCTGGTCGTCCACCACGAGCGCCCGATGGTAGGCTTCGAGCGCCGCATCGCCATCGCCCAGCGCTCCGTACGCACGCCCGATGAGGCGGAAGGCGCTGCCCGAAGAGGGATTCAATTCCGCTGCCTGCTTGGCCTGGGCCAGTGCTTCGGCCGGACGGTCTTGGTCGAGATACACGCGAGCCAGGTTCACCAGGCTCTTTTCGTGGGCCGGATCGATTTCGAGCGCGGCCGCGAATGCCGCGGCCGCGTCGTCCAGGCGCCCGGACTTCCAGGCAGACAGCCCCTGCATGTAGCGACCCCACGCGTTATCCGGGCGGTCCTTCGCGTACGCGGAGAACATATCGAACGCTTCCTCGTATCGCTTGTCTCGATAGACCGCCTCGGCCTCATCGAAGGAGACCGGCCCGGTGAACACGGCAGCGGTCGAGGTGACGGTGGACGCCGCGGGCACGGTCGTCGTGGTAGAGATTGGCAGCATTCGGGCCTCGCTCTGGCTTTCCACCGAGGTGGTCTTGGCCGAGTCGTAGCCCGGGACGTCGCATCCGCCGGCCACAATTGGCACAGCGAGAAGAAGTGCGACGGCAACATGGATAGGGTGGGTCATGGTGTCCTCCGGATGAGGCCCCTCTGGGGCTGGTGAACTGGACCAACGTGGTCAACCGGCTCTAGAGGCAAGCAGGTGGCCATCCAGCCCCGGACCGGAGTGCGATGCCATAGTGTGTTGATTTATAACTGTTTATGAGGTTGGAGCCAGCGGTCGCGACGGACCAGAAACCAGTGCGGCGTGTCCGATCAGACACGGCACGATCAACCCTTACGTGTCCGAATCGACACTCCGTTTCTTCTTGGTCAGGTTGTGGCGGCGCATGATCTTGAGCAGGCTCGCGTGATCGGCGAGCCCGAGGGCTTCGGCGGTTTGGGTGATCCGCCAATCGTTCCGCTCGAGCGCCTCCACCAGAATCCGCCGCTCGGCTTCCGCCTTGAGTTGCTTGAAGGTCTGCGGGGAGTGCGCCGTGTCCACCAGGCCGACCGATCGCAGCTCGGCGGGCACGTGTGCGGGCTGGATCACCCCGCCCTCCGCGGCGATGATCATACGCTCGACGATGTTGCGGAGTTCGCGCACGTTATTGCGATGCCAGTCATAGTGCATGAGCGTTTCCAACGCGTCGGGCGCAATGGTGACTTTCCGGATCCCAAAGCGCTCGCAGATGGATGCCAGGAAATGCTCCACGAGGTCAGGGATGTCCGAGAGGCGCTCACGCAGTGTCGGCACGCGCACGATGTGTACATTCAGCCGATAGTAGAGATCCTCTCGGAACCGTCCGGCCGTAACCTCCTCTTCGAGGTCCCGATTGGTGGCAGCCACCACACGCGCCCGTACGGCGACGGGACGCGTCCCCCCGACCCGCATCATGTCGCGCTCCTCGATGACCCGGAGCAGCTTGGCCTGGACCTGGGGCGCGAGTTCCCCGACCTCGTCGAGGAAGAGGGTGCCCTTCCCTGCACGCTCGAACGCGCCGAGGTGGAGCCGGTGGGCGCCGGTGAACGCGCCACGTTCATGACCGAAGAGCTCACTCTCGACCAGGTGTTCCGGCAGTGCGGCGCTATTCACGGCAACGAATGGCTCACCG
>DATHRW010000274.1:0-26881 GCA_035464955.1 Gemmatimonadales bacterium | reverse complement strand
GACTATCTCAAGGTGGTGCAAGGGAAGCCGCGCGGCCTCGTTGCCAAATGGAAGCTCGCCGGGCAAGTATCATTTGGCCTGGCGCTTGCCCTGTTGTTGCTCTTCTTTCCCTTGGTCCCGCGCGAGACGATTCCCGCCACTGGGACGACGCTCCCCTTCTTCAAGTACCTGATTCTCAATTTCTCGCCCGTGGTCTTCGTGCTCTTCGTTACGTTCATCATCACGGGTAGCACCAATGCCGTGACCTTGACCGACGGGCTCGATGGGCTCGCCACCGGGCTGGCCGCCATCGCCGCCGCGGCCTTTGGCGCGTTTGCTTACCTGCTCGGGCGGACCGATGCCACCGCGTATTTGAATCTGTATTACCTACCCGGTGCCGGAGAGTTGACCATTTTTTGCGGGGCCTTGATGGGCGGAACGCTCGGATTCCTCTGGTTCAATGCGCATCCGGCGCGGGTATTCATGGGAGACACGGGGAGCCTGGCTATCGGTGGCGCGTTGGGGACCGTCTCGATTCTCCTCAAGTCCGAGTTCCTCCTGTTGTTGATCGGCGGCGTGTTCGTGGCGGAGACGATCTCGGTGTTGCTGCAGACCGGCGTGTACAAGTGGTTCAAACGCACCCGGGGCCGGGAATACGCCGATGCCCATCGCGTGTTCCGGATGGCACCACTGCATCATCATTTCGAGAAGCTCGGATGGGAGGAGACAACAGTCGTCACCCGGTTCTACGTCCTCGCCATCCTTTGCGCGCTCGTGGCCCTCTCGACGCTCAAGCTCAGGTGATGTTCGACCGGTGGCGAACGAGTGACACGGAGGTTGCCGTGCTGGGCCTCGGCGCCAGCGGCACCTCGGCCACCCGGCTGCTCAGGCAGCATGGGGTACGGGTGTACGCCTCCGACAGTTCCACCAACGACGACTTGGCGGCCGCCGCGGAGGCGCTCCGCGCTGACGGAGCCGAAGTCGACCTCGGTCGGCACGATATCGCCCGGGTCTTGCGTGCGGCTGCGGTCATCGTCTCACCCGGCGTGCCGCCGGACGCCCCGGCCGTCGCGCGCGCGCGCGCGGCGGGAATCGAGCTCCTCGCCGAAGTCGATCTCGCAGCCCAGGTCCTCCGCGGCACACGCTGGGTCGGTATCACCGGCACCAATGGGAAGACCACCACGACCACGCTCACGGCCCTGGTGCTGACGGCGTGCGGGCTCCGCGCGGAGGCCGTTGGCAACATTGGGCGTCCCGTGAGCGAGGTGGCCTTCGAGGACCCCGCGCCCGAGTGGCTGGCGGTGGAACTGTCGTCGTTTCAGCTTCACGACGCGCCGCATCTCGAGCTCGCGATCGGGGTCGTGACCAACCTGTCGCCCGATCACCTCGATCGCTATCCGTCGCTCGACGCCTACTACGCGGACAAGGCGCTCCTGTTCCAGAACGCCGGCCCCGAGAGCTGCTGGATATTGAACGGAGACGATGACGCGGTCGCACGATTGGCCCGCGGGGTACCTGGTCTCCATCAGCACTGGAGTCTCCTCGGGCCAGCGGACGCGTGGTATCGCCGGTCGGACCGGATGCTCATGCTTGGGGACCGACCGGTGCTGGAGCGCAGCGAGTTCACCCTGCTCGGCGATCACAACGTGAGCAACGCGCTTGCCGCGGTGCTGGTGGCCGCTCGCGCCGGTGGGTCAGCGAAAGCTATTGCGGAGGGACTGCGCCGGGCCGGCCCCTTGCCGCATCGGCTCGAGGTGGTGCGTGAGGTGAACGGGGTGCTGTGGATCAACGACTCCAAGGCTACCAACCTTGGCTCGACATCGGTTGCGGTGACGGCCTTGGACCGCCCCTTTGTGCTGCTCCTGGGCGGGCGCCACAAAGGGGAGCCGTATTCGCGGCTGGTACCGCTCTTGAAGGGGTGCCGGGCCGTCGTTGCCTACGGGGAGTCACGGTCGATCATCGAACGCGACCTCGCCGGCGCGGTTCCGGTGGTCGGGGCGAACTCCTTCGCGGAGGTCCTGGACGAGGCAGCCCGGCTCGCCCGTCCAGGCGACGCCGTCTTGCTGTCCCCTGCGTGCTCCAGTTACGACATGTTCAAGAACTACCAGGAGCGTGGGTCCCAGTTTCGCGCCGCGGTGGAGGCCATGTGAGCCGAGAACGAGCCATCGTCCACCCCGGCGACTTCCGCTGGGAGACTCATCTGCTCTTGATTGTCACGGCAGCCCTGGTGGTGTTCGGACTGGCCAGCATGTACGGCGCGTCCAGCATCGTGTCGGGAAATCAGGGATTTGCCGGCTCGAGTCTGGCCCTGCGTCAACTTGCAGGGGCGGTAGTCGGCACCATCTTGTTGCTCGTGGCTGCCCGGGTGGACTACCACTTCTGGCGGGCAATGGCATGGCCGATTCTGCTTGCGACAATTGCCACGCTGCTGATCTTGGTTCTGCCGTTCACGACCGCCATCGCCCCGTCCTCCCACGGCGCCAGGCGCTGGATCCGTTTCGGCGTCCTGAGCTTCCAACCCTCCGAAGTCGCCCGGCTGGCTGTCGTGGTATGGTGTGCCATGCTCGCAGCCAAGAAGGGGCCACAAGTGCGCCGGTTCAAGAAAGGCGTGCTGCCGTTTCTCGTGATCCTGGGTCTGGTGTCGGGCTTGATCATGCTCGAGCCCGACCTGTCCATGGCTACGCTCGTGGCGCTCGTTGGAGGCATCGTGCTGTTCACCGCGGGCGCCAAGATTGGCCACTTTCTCTTGCTCGGCATGGGTGGCATCCTCCTGGTCTTCCACCAGATTCGCGATGCGCAGTACCGGTTGGCACGATTCACCACCTTTCTCAACCCGGGAGAAGGCGGCAGCGACGCCGCGCTCCAGATCCAGCAATCGCTGATCGGGATGGGGTCGGGCAGGATAATGGGCGTTGGATTTGGTGAGGGGCAACAGAAACTGGGCTTCCTACCATTGGCCTACTCCGACTTCCTGTTCAGCACCATCGGCGAGGAGTGGGGATTTCTCGGAGTCGTACTGGTGGTGCTGCTCTTCGGGCTCTTCGCGTGGCTCGGATTCCGGATCGCCAAGACGGCCGCGGATCCGTTCGGGCAGTATCTCGCGGCAGGCATCACCGCGTCGGTCGTCGTCACCGCGGCCATGCACATGGCCGTGACCCTCGGTCTCATGCCCACGACGGGCCTGACCCTGCCGTTCATGTCCCACGGCAGAACCAGCCTCGTGGTCGCGCTGCTCGGCACTGGAATCCTGATCAACATTGGTGCGCGGCGAGGGCGGCCGCCCAAACCCAAGTCTCGGTGAGCGGGTCCGCCGGGGCTCGCACCGACGGTCGCGAACGACGGGTCGTCATTGCCGGGGGAGGAACTGGCGGGCACCTGATGCCCGCGCTGGCCATCGCCGCTCTGCTTCGGGAGCAGGCTCCAGGTGTGGAGCCGGTGCTGGTTGGAGCACGCAGAGGCATCGAAGCCGAACTGCTGCGGCGGAGGCCGTACCGATACCACCTGTTACCGGCCCAGCCGATCTACCGCCGTCAGTGGTGGAAGAACGCCAGGTGGCCCGTGGTGCTTCCGGGGCTCTGGCGTGGTCTCCGCGCGATCTTCCAGCTGGAGCGTCCGGCGGCGATCCTCGGGACCGGTGGGTACGCCTCGGCCCCCGTGGTGTGGTGGGCGCTGCATTCGGGCGTTCCCGTCGCGATCCAGGAACAGAATGCCTTTCCCGGCCTCGTCACGCGGCGATTCGCTGCGCGGGCGCGTCACGTCTATCTCGGACTTCCCGAGGCCGAGCGGCACCTCCGCCTCGGATCCCACACGGAGCTCTTTGTGACGGGGAATCCGATCGCGCCTCCGACGCCCGAAGATCGCCCGGCCGCGCGGCGCCAATGGGGCATCGGGAACGATGAATTTACCGTACTGGTGACAGGTGGGAGCCAGGGCGCTCACGCCATCAACCAGGCCGTGAGCGCGTGGCTCGATGCGACAGGAGCCGTCGGCGTTACCCTCCTTTGGGTGACCGGTCGTGCGGGCTGGGATCAGTTCAAGCGGCACCACGCGCCACCACGCGTCCGGGTGATCGACTTTCTCGACCCGATGGGGCATGGCTACGCCGCCGCCGATGCAGTAATCAGCCGGGCCGGTGCGCTCACCGTGGCGGAACTCTGTGCCTGGGGTTTACCGAGCGTGCTCATCCCGTTGCCAAGTGCGGCGGCAGACCATCAGGCGAGCAACGCCGCGGCCATGGAGCAGGCTGGAGCGGCGTGGCACCTCAATCAGGAACGCCTCGATGGTATGAGCCTCGGCGCGGCCATCGCACGGCTGCAATCCCAGCCGGAAATCCGACAAGCGATGGGGCGGGCGGCCCGCGCGCGCGGCAGGCCGGACGCCGCCATGGAGATCGTGTCCCATCTGCTGACGCTCTTGGAACCGGTTGGGGTTTCGCAACTTACCGAACCTTCTTAGATTAGCGCATTCGTAATGGATCTTTTCGACGCTTCGGACCCGCGCCCAGTGCACTTCATGGGAGTTGGCGGCGCGGGGATGAACCCGTTGGCCGCCATCGTGCATGCGAATGGGATGTCGGTCACGGGGTGTGATCTCGATCCGGCCGGCGCCGCCGACTTGGCTGCTCGCGGAATTCCAGTCGCCACAGGCCACGACCCGTCGCACGTGGACGGGGCGCAGGCGGTGGTGGTCACGGCAGCGGTTGCGTCGGATCATCCCGAGCTTGGGCGCGCGCACGACCTTGGGGTGCGGGTGATTCAACGCAAACGGCTCTTGGCGGAACTCGTTGCCGGATCACGGGTTGTGGGCATTTCCGGAACCCACGGCAAGACCACCACCACCACCATGGTCACGGAAGCACTGAGTGCCGCGGGCCTCGAGCCGACGGGAATTACCGGCGGTAGGGTCCGCACCTGGCGAGGGAACGTCAAAATCGGAAGTCCGGAACTCTACGTGGTCGAGGCCGATGAGTACGATCAAGCGCTGCTCGAGTTGTATCCAACCATTGCCGTCGTGACGAACGTGGAGCCGGATCACCTCGATTCGTACGGTTCGGTGGCCGCCATGGAGTCGGCCTTCGTCCGGTTTGCCGAGCGGGCGGAGGTGGTCATTGCCGGCACCGACGATGCCGGAGCCAATCGGGTGGCACAGCAGCTGGCAGGAACGGTCTGGTCGTTCGGACTCGGCCGGGGCGACTTGGCGATCACCGAGGTCGAGCACGCACCGACCGGAACGAGCGCCACGCTGTCGGTTCCGAATCGGGGAGCAGTCCGGCTGCGACTGCGTGTTCCTGGGCTCCACAATGTGCGGAACGCCGCCGCTGCGGTTGGAGTTGTCGCGGCGCTCGACGCTCGACTCGAGCCCGCGCTGGAGGCCCTTGCCGAATTCGAGGGAGTCGGCCGCCGCTTCGAGCGGGTGGGCGAGGTGGGCGGTGTCATGGTGGTGGACGACTACGCGCACCATCCGACGGAGATCCTGGCGACCATCCTAGCTGCGCGCCAAGCGTTTCCCGGCCGACGCCTGGTGGCCGTCTTCCAGCCGCATCTCTACTCGAGGACCAAGCGGCTCGGGGACGCCCTCGGCGAGGCCCTGAGTGGCGCGGACCTCGTGGTGGTAACCGATGTCTATGCCGCTCGTGAGCTGCCGATTGCCGGCGTCAGCGGCGAACAGGTGGCCAATGCGGCCACCCGCGCCGGGGTTCGAACGATCTATGAGCCGGAGCGTGATCGCCTCGGTCCTCGGGTCCGCGAAGTAATCCAATCGGGCGATGTCGTGCTGACCCTCGGGGCCGGAGACATCACCCGGGTGGGCCGGGAACTGGTGGAATGGCCGGCCGTCGCGTGAAGCGCGGCTGGTGGGTGGTAGGCGGCGCGGCCATCGCCGCGGGCGTCTGGTTCGGCACACCTCAGGTATTTCGGCACTTTGGATTTTTCGACGTACGTCGGATCGAAATCGTGGGGGCTCGCCACTTGTCGGCCGAGATCGTCCTCGACGCGCTGGCACTGCAGGCCGACGCCAACGTGTTCGACGGTTTCAAGCAGGCGGAGCGCCGGATCCGCGAGATACCGGGCGTGATCGATGCCCGGATCGGACGCCGAATTCCTGGGACCCTTCGGGTCGTGGTGAGCGAGGCCGAACCGGTCGCCCTCTCCCCCACGCGGGATGGACTCGCATTGCTCGACGTGTCAGGCGTTGCCTTGCCGTTCGATCCCGCCCGCTCCGCGCCCAGTTTGCCGGTGATCGCTGAAACGGATTCCGTGCTGACCACCCTGCTCGCCCGCGTGCGAAGCGCCGACCCCGATCTGTTCAGCCGGGTGTCGGCGGCGTCGCGTCGCGCCGGAGATGTCGTACTCGACCTCGGCCACTGGCGCCTGTGGCTGAGAAGCGATGCCGAACCCGAGGTCCTGATCGCAGCCATGGATGTGGCGCGCGACTTGACGCGACGAGGATGGAAATTCCAGGAACTCGACGTCCGCTTCGGCGGGCAGGTCATCGTCAGAGGCCGGGTCGCGTGAGCGGCGCGCCGCAGCGGCTCGTCGCCGGTCTCGACTTGGGCTCCACCAAGGTCGTTGGGGTCATTGCGGACGCGTCCGGGAGTGCCAGGGAGCCGCTCGTCAAGATTCTGGGTGTGGGATCGGCGCGCAGCAGCGGGGTGCGCCGCGGCGTGGTGCGAGACATCGAAGAGACCACCCGAGCCATCATCAAGGCGATGCAAGATGCGGAGCGCATGGCGGGGGTCGAAGTGGGAACCGTGTACGCCGGCATCGCCGGTGAGCACGTGGCGGGGAAGAGCTCGCACGGCGTCGTGTCCGTAACCGGTGACGAGATCCGGACCGCCGACGTCGCCCGGGTCAACGATGTGGCGAGCAACATTTCCTATGGCCGCGATCACGAGCTGTTGCATGCGATCCCGCAGGACTACCTGATCGATCAGCAGGCGGGCATCAACGAGCCGATCGGAATGACCGGCTCCCGGCTCGAGGCAGAGGTGTATCTGGTGACGGTCTTGTCCAGCATCCTGCACAACTTGGGCAAGTGCGTCGAACGTGCCGGCTACCGCGTGGGCGAGTTCGTGCTCGAGCCTCTGGCGACATCGCTGGCAGTCCTGACCACTGATGAGCGCGAGCTGGGATGCGCGTTGGTGGATCTCGGCGGCGGCTCGACCAACGTGGCCATCTTTCAGGGCGGCAAGATCCGCCATACCGGGTCGCTCCTGTGCTCCGGCGGCTATGTGACGGCCGACATCGTGCAGGGGCTGCAGGTAACCCAGCAGGACGCCGAGCGACTGAAGGAACGCCATGGCTCGGCCTACGAGCCGGGGATGCCCGAGGGCGAGTCTATCGAGCTTCCCGGCACCCCCGGGCAGGGATCCCGTGCAGCCGACCGTCGGGTGCTCGCTCACATCATGCAGGCCCGCCTGCAGGAGGTGATGGAGTTTGCGCAAAACGAGATTGCCCAGGCGGGGTATCACCAACGGTTGCCTGCCGGGGTGATTCTGACGGGGGGTGGTGCCCTCACGCCCGGCATCGTGGAGCTGGGCCGAGAGGTCTTCGCGATGCCCGTGCGGGTCGGTGCGCCCGGGCAGGGACTCACCGGCCTGGCGGACAGCGTCGAGTCGCCACGAATGGCGTTGGCCGCGGGCTTGGTATACTACGGGGCGAGACAAGTGTGGCAGACCGGCTTTGGGACCGGGGGGCGGCGGTCGCCGGCCGTCGACAAGTGGTTTGGACCGGTGAAGCGTTGGCTCCAGGATTTCTTTTGATGCGGGCGTGAGAGGCTAACCATGATCTTCGAGCTGGAAGAGAGCGTCGCGCAGCGGGCGCGGATGAAAGTCGTCGGAGTCGGCGGCGGTGGTGGTAATGCGGTCAACCGGATGATCGAGGAGCAACTGGCGGGCGTCCAGTTCATCTCGGTCAACACGGATGCGCAGGCCCTTCAGGCTTCGAAGTCCGATCTCAAGGTGCAGATCGGCAAGAAGCTGACGCGGGGCCTCGGCGCGGGCGCTCGACCGGAGATCGGACGCCAGGCCATCGAGGAGAACAAGGACGAGGTTCTCCAGACCGTCCAGGAATCCGACCTGGTCTTCGTGACCTGTGGCATGGGCGGCGGCACCGGCACCGGGGCGGCCCCGATCGTGTCCCAGTTGGCCCGTGACGTGGGCGCGCTCACCGTCGGGATCGTGACCAAGCCGTTCCTGTTCGAGGGCCGGAAACGGATGCGTCAGGCCGAAACCGGCATCGCCGAAATGCGGAAGCACGTCGACACCATGATCGTGGTGCCCAACGAACGGCTCCTCGCCGTGGTCGGGAAGGGGATTCCGTTCCAGGATGCGTTGAAGAAGGCCGACGAAGTCCTGCTCCACGCGACGCAAGGGATCGCCAGCCTGATCACGTCCACCGGCATCATCAACGTCGACTTTGCGGACGTGCGGACGATCATGCAAAACGGCGGTGCGGCGCTCATGGGAACGGGGATCGGCCGCGGTGAGAACCGCGCGATGGAAGCTGCGCAACAATCCATCTCGAGCCCGCTCCTCGACAACGTGTCCATCGCCGGTGCGACGGGCGTGCTCATCAACATCATGGGAGGCGAGGACCTGACCCTGGGCGAGGCGACGCAAATCAGCGAGATCATTCACGATGCGGCCGGCGACGAGGCTGAGATCATCTTCGGGGCGACCACCGATCCCGCAATGCAAGGCGAAATCCGAGTCACCGTGATCGCCACCGGCTTCGACAAGGCCGTGACCGGCGAGCCGGTCAGCCGCCAAGTGGGCGGTGCCGTGCTGAGCTTTCCAACTCCACGGCGGCACGCGACTCCGGTGGTCCCGCTGCCGACTCCCGGCAAGGTCGCGCCCAAACGACCCGCCGCCGACCCGGCCGGAGGTGAAATGTCGGAAATGGAGATCCCAACCTTCATCCGGCGTCAAATGGACTGATGTACGCTCGGGCCGCGTTCCTCGGGTTGGTGGTGCTCGGTGCCTCGGCTATCGCGGTGGCGTCGGGCTCCTGGCTCTCGAGCAAACCAGTCGTGGCCCCCCCCATCCTGGTCCGCGAGGCCTTTCGCGAAACGGTCGATACCCTGCAATCCGGCGAGACACTCTCCGAATTGTTTGCCCGGCACGGAGTAGTGAATTTCGATTTCGGCGCGTTCAACCCGGATAGCACGCTCGATCCGCGGCGCGCCCGCGCGGGACTGGTGTTCTCGTTTCAGCGGCTGGTCACCGACTCGGTCCCTTCCCGCATATCAGTGCGCCGCGGCCCGGAGGAGCGGCTCCACTATGAGCGCTTGGGAGCGGAATGGCTGTCCCGCAGTGAACCGATCACGTGGTCCTCGGAAGCGGTCCGAGTCGAAGGGCCCATCGGCGACGCCCTGTACCTGGCCTTGGACGCGAACGTGCCGGAGGACGTGCTCGGATCGGGCGAGCGGATCCGCATGGCCGGAAACCTCGCGGAGATCTACGACTGGACCGTCGACTTCACGCGCGATATCCGGCCCGGAGATTACTTCCGTGTGCTGATGGAGCGGCGCGAGTCGGAGGAAGGAGAAGTGCGGTTGGGCCGGATCCTCGCAGCCGACCTCACGGTCACCGGGAAGCGTCTGCCCGCGTACCGGTTCGAAGCCGAGGATGGTACCACCGGCTATTTCGATGCTCAGGGGCGCTCCCTACGCCGCGCATTTCTGCGGGCTCCGCTCGAGTTCCGCCGGATTTCATCGCGGTTCAGCTCAGCCAGGCGGCATCCCGTACTCGGCCGGATCCGGAAGCACGCCGGAACCGACTACGCGGCTGACCGTGGCACGCCGGTACGCGCAACTGCGGATGGGGTTGTCCTGCGCGCCGGCCGAGTGAGCACCTATGGCAACCTGGTGGAGCTTCGACACCCCAAGGGGATCACCACCCGCTACGGGCATCTGCAGCGCGTTGCGGTGCGCTCCGGCGCCCGGGTCACCCAGGGTCAGGTTATCGGGTACGTGGGCGCGACGGGATTGGCCAACGGCCCGCACCTGCATTATGAGTTTCGAGTGAATGGTGTGGCCAAGGACCACCGGCGAGTTGATCTCGGTACCGGGGACCCGGTGCCCGAGAAAGATCGGGCCGCGTTCGAGCGCGAGCGGGACCGGTTGGATGCACTCCTCAATCCTGCCGCGCCGGCTCCGGCCGCTTCTGATCCGCCTCTCCCCGCCGAGTGAGGCAGGAGCCGGTAGCCGCAAGCATCCCCTTCCTCATCGTGCCATCTTAAGTCCATGACGCTGGTCTTGATTCTCCTCGGTGCAGTGGGGATGGCCGTCGCTACCTACTGGTGGCTGGAACGCATCATTCGTCGAGCCTGGCTTGCCGCGGCATTCCGGGCACTCGCCTGGAGTGCTCTCGGCGTGCTGGTCCTCAACCTGAGCTGCGCCACACGCCGAGCGGCCGGCCCGCCGATCGCTCTGCTCGACGCCTCGCTGAGCTACTACGGCTCGGCACGGTGGACGGCGTTGCGAGACAGTCTGTCCGCTGTCGCGGATGTGTGGTACTTCGGCGACCAGCGACCGGCGCGAGACTCGAGCCCGCGCGGTACGTCGCGGCTCGGCCCCGCCCTCAGCGCCGCCGCCGCCACCACCCGGTCCATCGTGGTCTATACCGACGGCGAGCTGGACGATGTGCAGGATATCCCTGCCGACATCCTCGCCCGTGCCCACGTGAACGTGCTGGCCCGCGAGCCTGAAGGCGATGTGGCACTGGTTCGAATTCGCGGGCCGGAGCGGGTCACGCAGGGGGACACGCTCGCGCTCGAAGCGGAGGTGCTTGCTTCGCCAACCAGCCAGGTCCAACGGATCGGTGTGGTGTTGGGGGCCGGATCCCTCCGTCTCGCGAGAGCCTCCGTTGACATCGAGCCCGGCGGACGCAAGCGGGTTCAGCTCCGGGCGCCGACCAACCGGCTCCCTGCGGGCGAGCAGCTGGTCACGATCGCCCTCGATGGCGTTGTGGACAGCGAGTCGCGCACCGACATGAGGCTCCACTACGTCGAGATCGTCCCGACCCCGGGCGTGGTCATCTTGGCCAGTCCGCCGGATTGGGACGCGAAGTTCCTCTACCGTGCACTCAAGGAAGTCTCCGACCTCCCGGTTCGCGGGTACAGCCGCGTGACCGATGGCACGTGGCATGGCATGCACGACCTCGGGTTGGTATCCGAGTCGGTCGTGCGCCGCGCCGCCCGGCGCGCCGACCTGCTGATCCTCAAGGGACGCGACGAGGGTCTGGGTCCCGGCCCGGGCACCAGGGCCGTGTGGCGCTGGCCAAGCGGCGAGAATGGCGCGACAACGCTGGAGGGGGATTGGTATGTGACGCCTGAACCCGGCTCTCCCATGTCCGAAGCCTTTCTTGGACTCCCCGTCGATTCCTTTCCCCCGGCAACACAGGTGACGCCGATCGATACCGGTACCGGTGGATGGACCGCTCTGACTGCCCAAGCAGGGCGGCGTGGAGCGTCCCGGCCCATCGTCACGGGCATCGACGCCGGCCGGCGGAGACGGCTCGTGGTTGGGGCGGACGGCTTCTGGCGCTGGGCCTTTCGAGGAGGGAGCAGCGAGCAAGGGTACCGATCCTTCGTGGCGTCGGCCGTCACCTGGCTCCTCGGCGCGGCAGATTCGGCGCGCGGCCCCGCCGGGGTGGTGCACGCGGTGGTGGAGCGCGGCCGTCCCGTGGTGTTCCGTGCTGCGGTGAGGGACTCATCATCCGCGCTGCCCGTTCACTTAAGCGGGCCCGCTGGCGTCAGGACCGACACACTGAGGTGGGACGGCAGCGGCGAGGCGGAGGTATGGCTACCTCCCGGGGAATATCGTTACCACTTTGGGTCGGGCGGTCCCGAGCATGTGATCGCGGTGGAGGAGTACTCCAGCGAATGGCTGGTGCGCCCTACCACACTTGCCAGCTCCGCCGCCGGCCTGTCGCGGCCGGCCGGCCGGGCCTCCGCCCGCGAAGCGCTCTGGCTGTTCGGCCTGGGCGTCTTGGGATTGGTCGGCGAGTGGACCGGTCGGCGCCGGTGGGGGCTCCGATGAGCGGCAAACGACTCGGGGCGTCACAGAAGCGTGGCGTGTGGCAGCGGATCAAACGGCTGGCCCTCACCGACGTGGGTGCGTTGGTCCGGCGCTTGAATGCCGACGATCTCGAGGCTATCGAACGTATTCTGATCGAGGCGGACTTCGGAGTGCAGGCCACCGTCGAGCTCACCGAGGCATTGGAAGACGAGGTGCGGCGAGGGAAGGCCAAGACGGAGGCCGACCTCAAGGCCTCGCTCCGGCAGCGGTTGGTGGACTTGTTATCCGGCCCACCCAATCCCGGGCAGATTGCGGTAGGGGAAGCCGGCGGGGCCACCGTCGTGCTCTTGGTCGGTGTCAACGGCGTCGGGAAGACGACCACGCTGGCCAAACTCGCGGCCCGGCTTGCCGGTGAGGGCCGGCGGGTGCTCGTCGCCGCGGCCGACACGTACCGTGCTGGTGCCATCGAGCAATTGGAAGCATGGGCGGAGCGGCTCGGCGTTGACTGCGTGTCCGGCCGTCCAGGTGGCGACCCGGCCGCGGTTGCATTCGACGCGGTGGACGCGGCGGCGGCTCGCGGCGCGGACACGGTGCTGATCGACACCGCGGGGCGGCTCCATACCCAAGACGATCTCATGGAGGAGCTCCGTAAGGTGAGCCGCGTCGTGGCGCGCCGGGCGCCGGGAGCGCCGCACGAGACGCTCCTGGTGTTGGACGGAACGGTTGGCCAGAATGCCGTCCAGCAAGGAAAGATGTTCCGCGATGCGGTTGCCCCAACCGGGCTCATCGTGACCAAACTCGATGGCAGTGCGCGCGGCGGCGCCGTCGTGGCCCTCCGTCGCGAGTTGGATCTCCCGATTCGCTTTATCGGCGTGGGCGAAGGACTGGACGACTTGGAGCCGTTCGATCCCGGCCGCTACGCCGATCTCCTGCTCGCGGAAGCCTGACCGGCCGTGACGGTCCGGCTCGATACCAGCGTCCAATTCCTCAAGGGCATCGGTGCCCGCCGGGCCGAGTCCTTGAGCCGGCTCGGCATCCGAACCGCGCGGGATCTGTTGTGGCATCTGCCCCATCGATACGTCGACGCGTCGACGGTCACTCCTCTGGCTCAGGCACGGGTGGGTGACGATGTGGCCTGTGTTGGTCGCGTGGTCGACACGGGTGTGCAGCCTACCCGGCGCGGCCTTCGGATCTTTCGGGCGGTACTCCGCGACGACTCTGGGGTCCTGGAATGTGCCTGGCCGGGCCAGGCGTTTCTCGACCGAAGCATCCGAGTTGGGCAACTCCTCCTCGTGGCGGGTCCGGTGCGGTTTTATCATGGGCGACAGATGGCACCCCGGGAGTTCGTGGTCTTGGGCGACGCCGACGGTGAGGACACCGAAGGCACGGACGCGGGAAAGATCCTCCCGGTGTATCCGGCAACGGAGGGGTTGAGCCACAAGATCATTCGCAGCTTGATCGATCGGCATCTGGAAGCGTTGCTCGCCCTGAGCCAGGATCACATGCCCGATCCGCTGCGCCACCGGCTGGGGTTGCCGACCCTGCCGGACGCCTTGCGAGCGGTCCATCGGCCTCGATCGCTCGATGAGGCCGAGCAAGGGCGCCGTCGGCTCGCGTTCGATGAATTGTTCGATCTGCAGCTTACCTTGGTCCGGGCACGGGCCGTGGCCAAGCGGGCACGCGGTGGCATCGCATTTGAGATCCGTCGTGAGCTGACCTCACGGTTGAAGAATCATCTGCCGTTCAGCCTGACAGCCGACCAGCGACAGGCGATACGCGAAATCACCGCCGACATGACGGCACCCGACCGGATGCACCGGTTGTTGATGGGCGACGTCGGCACCGGAAAGACCATCGTTGCGCTCTTCGCCATGCTCCTGGCCGTCGAGAACGACTACCAAGCGGCGATGATGGCGCCGACCGAGCTCCTGGCGGAACAACATGCTGCCACGCTCGAGCGACTCTTGGAGCCGCTCGCGATCGCGCCCGAGCTGATCCTTGGCCGTCAGACATCGAGTGAGAAGGCAGCCTCGCGGGAGCGCCTCGCCGACGGACGCTCGCGGATCGTCGTCGGGACCCATGCGTTGCTCCAGGACACGGTGTCATTCCACCGGCTGGGCCTCGTGGTCATCGACGAGCAACACCGTTTCGGGGTCGAGCAGCGCGCCACGCTGATCGGCAAGGGCGACACGCCGGATGTCTTGCTCCTCTCCGCCACTCCCATTCCCCGCTCGCTGGCCCTCACGCTCTATGGGGATCTCGATATCTCGACGCTTCGGGAGCGCCCCCCCGGACGCGGGGACGTCCGGACCGCGATTCGAACGCCGGCTGAACGGAACCGCGTGCTCGACTTCGTCCGGCAGCGTTGCGTGGCTGGCGGTCAGGCATACGTGGTCCTCCCGGTCATCGAGGAATCGGAACGCGCCGACCTTCGCGCTGCGACGACCATGGCCCAGCGCCTGGCCGCGCGCTGGCCCGATTTGCGAGTCGGCCTGGTCCACGGCCGGTTGAAGCCGGATGAACGAGACCAGGTCATGCGAGATTTCCGGGCGGGGAAGGTCGATTTGTTGGTTGCCACCAGCGTCATCGAGGTCGGGATCGACGTGCCCAATGCCACCGTCATGTTGGTGGAACATCCCGACCGGTTCGGGCTTGCCCAGCTACACCAGCTTCGGGGGCGGGTGGGGCGCGGCGCGGCAGAGAGTCACTGCGTTCTTCAGGTCGAGGACCGAATCCTCCCACGACTCGAGGCGTTCGCCGCCACCAACGACGGTTTTACGGTGGCCGAATTGGACCTGGCGGAGCGAGGGATGGGAGACCTCATCGGGGCGCGGCAAAGCGGTGGATTCGAGCTGCGCCATGCGCGCTTGCCGCAGGATGCCGAGCTGCTTGGCCAGGCACGGGCCCTCGCATCCGAGGTCATCGCGGCCGACCCCGAACTCCAAAAGCCCGCCGGGCGCGCCATGCGTGAGCGGGCCGTCGCCCGCTACCCCAAGGCGATGGAACTGTTTCGGATTGGTTGACTGAGCTGATTCAGAACCGGATCTGGAACCCCAGCCCGACCCCGTTCGAGAATTGCTGGACGACGGGCGCGAACGGCTCATTGTCCGGCGGCGAGTCGACGGATCGCGTCAGCTCCCAGACGAACAATGCGGTGGCACCGAGCAACGCGGCCTCGCCGGCGATGAGCCAGCGCGTGGCCTTCTCGTCGAGGGCCAGGGTTTCCTGATACAGCTGTTCGGTGACGGGGTCCACATAGCGTCCTGACTGTTCGAGCTCACATCGGAGTGCATTCGGCGCCGCACAGCGGGCATCGATGCGAGCGAAGGAACGGTTGGCGTCGTTGTGGGCATCGGCAGCCGCGATGTTGAACCCGATCGAGGCGGCCAGGGCCACCCACTTGCCATACTTGACGAGCGGGCGTGACATCTGTGCGGCGGCCGACGTCGGGGCGAGGACGAGCATGGCAAGGAGGAAGGGCAGGGCGCGGTTCATTATTGCTGGTAGCGAGAGAAATCTCCGATCCCACCGATTACCACGATACCGTCCTCCAGCACAACCGGTGCCATTCGAATAGGCTGCCACATCACGAGGCGCCAGTCCTCGGTGCCGTTGGCTCCGATGGCGCGTATGACCCCGTCGGCTCCGCCCACCAAGACCCATTGGCGAAACTGAACGGGCGGGGCGGTAACCGGCCAATGGAGCGCCGCCATGACTTTGGCCCGGGGGCTGGGAGCGGGCCCGAGGTCGATCTCGTACAGGGTCCCGCTGCGGCTGACGACGAATGCGGTGTCGCCGTGCACAGCCGGGGGTTCCAGGATCGCGGCATCGAGTGCCACTCGCCAAACAATCGTCAGGTCGCGCGGGCGGAGCCCGATGAGGAGCGAGTCTGTGGTGCCGGCAACCAGGAGCTCGCCGGACCGGCGCCAGCCACCCAACACGGCCCCCGGCGAGGCGGCGCGGTGCAGCACTCTGCCGTCACCCGTGGTGAGGCAATAGATCGAATCCGTCGTGGCAAAGACCGTGGTGTCGATCCCGCTTTGGTAGGCCGCCGCCCGCGATGAGCCAAGCCGCCGCTCCCACACCGTTACTCCGGTCTTGGCGTCGAGACCGACCAATCGCCCGTCGAACGTCGGAACGAGAACGCGACCGTCCGCCAGCGTGATCGGTGCGCTCGGCTTTCCCGCATCATGCTGCCACAAGATGTCGCCGTCTGCTGCTCGAAGGGCCACCACGCGACTGTTCGGTCGGTCGGTCGCGGCGTAGAGCGTGTCGCCGGATCGGACGACGCCCCCGAACACCGATCCAGGGAGCCGCTTGCTCCAGCGCGTCTCCCCGGTGGCGAGGTCGATCGCGTACACCCGGCGATCGGCGTCTCCGATGAACATGATCGAATCCACCATGGCCACCGCACCCGAGGCGCCGCGCCCCGTCTTGGCGTTCCAGCGCTCTGCCAACGGGATGGTGCCGGCATTCTCCGGCATGGGCTGGAGCTTCGGGCGGTAATTCAGGCACGCCGCGTTGACGAGGCTCAGGAGCGCGGCTAGACTGAAGCCGCCGCCGGACCATCGAACCTTCAGCGCGAGCACAGCATGCCTGTCGTTCGAATCACTGAATTATCCTCGCACGTCGACGAACGCGTGACCGTTCGGGGGTGGGTTGTCACGACCCGGTCCAGCGGCAAGATAGCGTTCCTCGTGCTGCGTGACGGGTTCGGCTATCTCCAGGCCGTCCTGCCCCGTAAGGAGGTGACGGACGAGGCCTGGGAGGCGTTCCAATCCCTGACCCAAGAAACGAGCCTGGCGGTTACAGGGGTGGTGCGTGCCGACGCCCGAGCGCCCGGGGGGTTCGAGCTGACGGCCGATGGGCTCACCGTTCTGGGCCCGAGCGTCGATTACCCCATCACCCCTAAAGAACATGGGACGAGCTACCTCTTCGAACATAGACACCTCTGGCTCAGAAGTCGCCGTCAGGTTGCGATTGCCAGAGTGCGCCACGAGGTGGTGCAGGGAATTCGCGACTTCTTCTACGAGCGCGACTTCACCCTGGTCGACACCCCGATCCTAACGGGCGCCATCGGGGAAGATGCGGGAAACTTATTCGCCACGGAGTACTTCGATTTGGGCCGCGCGTACCTGGCCCAGACCGGACAGCTCTACGCGGAGGCAGCCGCGGCGGCCCTTGGTCGGGTCTACTGCTTCGGCCCAACGTTCCGGGCCGAGAAGTCGAAGACCCGGCGCCACCTCACCGAGTTCTGGATGGTCGAGCCCGAGGTTGCCTTCGCGGATTCCAACGACAACATGCGCCTGCAGGAAGATTTCGTGACCAGCATCGTGGCCCGTGTGCTCGACCGCCGCGCCGAGGATCTCGCGGCACTGGAGCGCGACACGGCACCGCTCGAGCGGGTAGCGCCGCCGTTTCCCAGGCTGTCATACAGCGAGGCGGTGGAGCGGCTCAACGCGCTGGGCTCGGATATCCGGTGGGGGAAGGACCTCGGGGGCGACGACGAAACGATACTCGCCGAGCAGTACGACCGGCCAGTGTTCGTCTACAACTACCCGAAGGAGGTCAAGGCATTCTACATGAAGGAAAACCCGGAGGACCCACGGACGGTCCTGGGGAATGACTGTCTGGCCCCGGAAGGGTACGGCGAGATCATCGGCGGCTCACAACGCGAGGACGACTACGATCGGTTGAAGGCCCGGATCATCGAGCAGGGGCTCGACCCCGCGGCGTACGATTGGTACCTCGACCTGCGTCGCTACGGCACCTTCGTGCATTCGGGCTTCGGTCTCGGGGTCGAGCGGACGGTGGCGTGGATTTGCGGCAACCCGCACATTCGCGAATCCATCGCCTTCCCGCGCCAGATCCACCGGCTCCACCCCTGAGCCCGCCGCGCACCGCGGCTCATGGTTCGTCCTTCGACTCGTCCCAGAGCCGGTCGAGCACCTCCAACCCCGCCGCATGCACGTTGATGTGCCGCGTCTCCGCCAGGCGCTCCATCGCGGTGAACCGGCGCCGGAACTTGCGATTGGCCGCATCCAACGCCACCCCGGGGGGCACGCCGGCCTTGCGTGCCAGATTCACCACCGCAAACAGCAAGTCGCCGATCTCTTCGCTCACGCGGTGACCGCGTTCCGCGTCGCCTGACTCGGCAAACTCCGCCTCGCATTCGGCGAGTTCTTCGCGGACCTTGTCGGCCGGCCCCGCGGTATCGGGCCAATCGAACCCGACGGCGGCGGCGCGTTCTTGGAGGCGTTGGGCCATGAGGAGCGGTGGCAAGGTAGGTGGCAGTCCGTCCAACAAGCTCCCGTCCTGCCCGCGCTCGCGATGTTTGATGACCTCCCAGGATTCCTTCGGCCCACCGTCGAACAGGTGCGGGTGCCGTCGCTGGATCTTCCGCTCCAACGTCTCGGCGACGTCGGCGGCCGTGAACTCACCGGATTCCTCCGCCAACACCAATTGGAAAGCTACGTTGAGCAACACGTCTGCGAGCTCATGCCGGATCTCCTCGGCCGATCCGCGGGCGAGCGCGTCATCGAGCTCGAGCGCCTCTTCGACCAAGTAGGGCCGAAGCGTTTCGCGCGTTTGGGCCCCGTCCCACGGGCACCGTTCGCGGAGGTCGGCAACCAGGGCCATGGCGCGCCCAAGCGCTGAATTGTCTTGCATTTATCCTCCTTGGCCCGTATGATACGCGCCGTCTTGTGAGCCAGTCAAACCAGCGGCCGGTCGCCCGTGCCTGGGCGGATGTCGATCTCGGCGCGATCGTCGCCAACGCGAACACCGTGGCCTCCGTCTCCCAGAGCCGCCTCTTGCCGATGGTCAAGGCCAACGGCTACGGGCTGGGTGCGGTCCAGGTCGCCGGGGCGCTCGAGTCGCTCGACCCCTGGGGATACGGCGTCGCCACGCTGGCCGAGGGGGCCGAACTTCGGTCGGCAGGCATCGATCGGCCTATCGTCGTATTCAGTCCGCTCGTGCCGGAGGGCGTCGCTGATGTGCTCCGGCACGATCTCCGCCCCGCGATCGGCGACCTTCCGGCGTTAGAGGCGTGGATCGGTGCCACTGACCGGCCATTCCACCTCGAGATCGATACCGGCATGGCTCGCGCCGGACTGCGCTGGCACGACGCCGACGCGTTGGCCCACGCGCTCCGGCTGGTGGCATCGGCACCGGGGTGGGAAGGGGTCTTCACGCACTTCCATTCGGCCGACACCGACGACGCGGCGACGACCGCTCAGTGGGAACGATTTCACAGCGTGGTCCAAAAACTGCCCCGGCGGCCGGCCTTGATTCACGCGGCCAACAGCGCCGCCGCACTCCGTGGCACCCGCTTCTCGGGCGACCTGGTCCGCCCTGGGATTTTCCTTTATGGCGGAGCGGCGGGCGGTCACGAGCCGTCGGTGGCGGTTCGATTGCGGGCTCCCGTTGTGTCGCTGCGGACGATCCGGGCCGGCGATACGGTGAGCTATGGCGCGACGTGGACCGCACCGGCTTCGACGGAGATCGCAACGATTGGGATCGGGTACGCCGATGGGGTGCCCCGCGTGCTGGGCGGACGGACCGATGTCGAATTGGCCGGCGCCCGCCGTCCGCTCGTGGGTCGAGTCACCATGGACCTCTCCATGGTGGCGGTCCCGGCCGGCACGGTCCAATGTGGCGATGTGGCGACGGTCTACGGGGGACTCGTCTCCCTCAGTGAGCAAGCTGAGCGAGCGGGGACCATTTCGTATGAACTGCTGACCGCCCTCGGAGGGCGGGTACCTCGACTCTACCGGCACTGATCATGAATCCACACTTTGCATCGTTGGTCTTGGGGTTGGCACAACAGGCACAGGCCGCACTCGATGGCCAGCTCCCGCCGGGCGCCGAGCAGTTGGGTGCGCCCGACCCCAAAGACGTGGCTCAAGCCCTGATCGATACCCTCGGCATGCTGGAGCAAAAGACCACCGGGCAACTTGACGCCGAGGAACACGCGCTCCTCACCCAGACGCTCACGTCCCTCCGGTTCCGCTTCGTTCAGGCTTCTTCCGCACAGTGACACGACGGGCTGCGATCGTCGTGCTGGACGGACTTGGCGTCGGACCGGCCCACGACACCGACCAGTACGGCGACTCGGGAAGCCACACCCTGGGCAACGTGGTGCGGTCGGCGTCCGGCCTCCGACTGCCGAACCTCGAGGCGCTGGGCCTGGGACGCACCGCGGACTTGGGGTCGATCCGGTCGGTGAGCACTCCCCAGGCCGCGCACGGGAGCTGCGAGCCGGCGAGCCCGGGCAAGGACAGCACCACCGGGCATTGGGAAATCTGTGGGCTCCTGCTAGCCGAGCCGTTCCCCACGTTTCCCGAAGGATTTCCCGAGGACCTGCTTCGAGAATTTTCCCGGCGGACCGGTCGCGGTGTGCTCGCGAACAAGGCAGGCTCGGGCACGGCGCTCTTGGAGGAATTTGGGGCGGCGCACGTGGCGTCCGGCGACTGGATCGTCTACACGTCGGCCGACAGCGTATTCCAAGTAGCGGCCCATGAAGACGTGGTTCCGCTGGAGGAGTTGTACCGCGCCTGTGCGATCGGGCGCGACATGCTCCAACCGCCGGTCGGAGTTTCCCGCGTCATCGCACGACCGTTCCGTGGCTCGCCGGGGCGGTGGGAGCGCACACCCGATCGCAGGGATTTCAGCCTGGCGCCTCCCGGGGTGACGTTGCTCGATCGATTGGCGGCAGCCGGCATTGCACGGGTGGGCGTGGGGAAGGTGGACGACCTGTTTGCCGGCCGGGCTATCGAGAGCATCCATACCAAGACCAATCAAGAGGCCTATCGATTGATTCGCGATGCGCTCCAGACCATGGCCCAGGGCTTCCTCTTCGCCAACGTGATCGAGTTCGATCAGACGTGGGGGCATCGCAACGACATCCAGGGTTTCGTGGACGGACTCCGCGAGTTGGATGAGGCCATGCCGTCGATCCTCGATGCAACTCGGGCGGACGACCTCATTATCTTTACCGCCGACCACGGCAACGACCCCACGACGCCCTCGACCGATCACTCTCGCGAGGTCGTTCCCGTATTGGCCTACGGCCCCAAGATTGCGGCGATTGATCTGGGACGGCGGACTACCTTTGCCGACATGGGTCAGACGGTCGCCGAGTTCCTGGGGGTCGAACCCTTATCTGCCGGCAAGTCGTTCTTGAGCGAGGTGTGGCGTGGGTGATGCCTTAGTGGATGGCGCGCGGCGGGCACAAGCCGCCGCGCATGCGCCCTACTCGAAGTATCCGGTCGGAGCAGCACTGGAGTCGGTTGACGGCACGGTGTTCTTCGGGTGCAATGTGGAGAACGCGTCCTACGGGCTCACCATATGTGCCGAACGTGCGGCACTGGTAGCCGGCGTGGTGAGCGGGGCTCATCGATTCCGGCGACTCGCCGTCGCCACATCGGTCGACCCGCCTGCCTCGCCCTGCGGCGCGTGTCGCCAAATGCTCGCGGAATTCGGCTTGGATCTCGAGATTGTGGCCGTCGGGCCCACCGAGCGGCGTGAGTGGACGCTCGGAGAACTCCTGCCCGATGCGTTTCTGTCTGATCGTTTACCGCGCGGCGACCAGTGATCGACGTTCCCACGCCCGTTCGGGCCGCCCGCGTTGTTGCAGCGAGCGCGCTGCTTTGCCTGGTGGCGCTTGCGTGTCAGGAAGACCTGACGGCGCCCGGCTCCTGCCCGGCGCTCTGTCCTGGCGGTGCGCCCGAGGTGGTCGATACGGTCTTGACGCCGGTTCCCGGGGGCGACAGCACGTTCATCGGATACATCGAAGCAGGTGCGGGATCCGCCTTGCTGGCCGCGGAGCAGCTTGGAGGCGTCGATGCCCGGGCCGTCCTTCGTTTCGCCTCACGAGGGGATTCGGTGCTGGTTCGCGACACCCTTCGCGCATTCACCGTCGACTCCGTGCTCATCTCGGTTGGCCTGCTGGCCCGTGACAGTACCGTTTCCGGATTGAGCCTCGTGCTCTATCGCCTGCCGAGCACGGTCGATTCCTCGGTCACCCTGGCGGACGTCAACGCGGCTTTTATCCCCGCCAACCTTGTGGGAACCATTCCGATTCCCGATTCGATTCAAACGGGAAGCGTTCAACTGCCACTGGCCGACACGTTGCTCGCCCGCGTGGCCATACCCCCGGGCGACAGCGGCATCCTCGCGATCGCCATCGGCCTTCAAGGGCCAGCGCAGACCGGAGTCCGGCTGGGCAGCCAGACGGGTGGCTCGCTCGCTCCTGCCTTCACCACATTTGTGACCGCCGACATTGCCGATACGGCGCTTCAGGCCCAGAGCATCGTCCGGGTTGCCAGCTTCAACACATTCGTGACCAGCACCGCGGGCTTCCCACCGCCGGATCTGCTCTCGGTCGGAGGCGCACCGTCCTCCCGGTCGCTCATCCGATTCGCCCTGCCGTCCCGGATCAAGGACTCCGTGCAGATCCTTCGGGCCACGCTCGAGTTTGTTCCCGAGAGCCCGCTTCCGGGGCTGCCAAATGACCCGGCCACCCTCGAGGTTCGCGGCATTCTGAGCGATATCGGGGCGAAGTCCCCGCTATGCAATTTGTCGAATCTCTGCGGCGGCGCGATCATCACCCGCCGATCGCAAGCGGAGCTCGTGACCGGCAGCACCGACACGCTGCGCGTGGAGGTCCCCGACATCGTCCGGGGCTGGCAGGGAGAGGACGGCGCGCCGGAAGCGTTCTTCGTGTTGCTGATACCCGAAGGGGGGAGTTTCACGACCGCGACATTCGGCTCCACGCGTGCGGGCGTGCACGTGCCCCGGCTCCGTATCACGTACGCCCGCCGGCTCGAATTTGAGGTTCCCTGATATGCGGCGTCTTCTCCTGGGTACCCTCCTCGGGGCGCTCTTTCCGTGCGTCGTGTCGGCACAGGCGTCGCAGTTCGGCACTCGTGGGCTTGGGCTGCCGGGACGCGGCGCATCGGTGCGGGCGATGGCAATGGGTGGGGGGTTTTCGCTGTTCGACGCCGAATCGAGTTTGAACCCGGCGGCGCTCACCGCGCTGGAAAACCTGGCGGCGGGGTTCACCGTGCTGCAGGAGTGGCGATCGCCCAGCAATCCGGTCGGGGACGCGTCGCTCAAAGACAGCCGGTTTCCCCTGGTCCGTGTCGCCGGACCCATCAAGGGCATGGGCCTGTGGATCGGTGGGTCGGCCTCGCTCTACACCGACCAGGATTTTCGAATCGCGACCACCGACACCTTGATGTTGCGCGGAGAGCCCGTTGGGATATGGGACACGACCACGTCGCTCGGAGGGCTCAACGATCTCCAGCTCGGGGCGGCGCTCAAGCTCAATGACGTCTGGTCCGTCGGCATGGGCGTCCACGTCATCACCGGTGGCACGCGGGTCGAGATCCGCCGTTCGTTCTCGGACTCGAGCTTCGTGTCATTCCGCCAGCGCGCAGAACTGTCGCACACAGGCTGGGGCGTCTCGGCCGGCATCCTCGGGCAGCTGACCCCGAGGCTGGCGGTGGCGGCGATGGCGCGGACAGACGCCAAGGCCCACACCGACCGCGACTCCACCTCGCTCGGCACCATCGACCTGCCCCATCGGTTCGGCGCCGGCATCCGCTGGCAAGCGAGGCCCAAACTCGCGCTGGCTGGCCACGTGCTCTACCGGACCTGGTCCGCAGCGAACAGCGATCTCCTGGCCCGCGGAGGCACCGGGGCCCAAAACACCTGGGAGGTCGCGGTTGGCGGTGAGCTGGTGGGCGATCCGGAGCGTCCGTATCGTCGGCCGATTCGTTTTGGCGTCCGCTACGGCCAGCTGCCCTTTCCGCTCGTGACCGGGGAACAGGGCAGGGAGTTCGGCGTGTCGATTGGGACCGGGACCCGGTTCGCGGCCCTCCGGGCTGGTGTGGACCTGGCGCTCGAACGAGTGTGGCGCAGCGAAGGGCCTGACTTCTCCGAGACGGCCTGGATTCTTACCGCCGGAGTGTCGGTAACGCCGTAGCATCCCGCCACCCGGCCGGGCGTGGCGAGGGGCGCTCCTCGGTTTCCGATCCCACCCCGCCGGACTATCTTGATTGACTCATGGCAACCTCCGTCTACATCGAAACCTACGGCTGCCAAATGAACGTGGCAGACAGCGAGCTCATGGCCGGCTTGCTGCATGCTCACGGGTATACCATCAGTCCCGTACCGGACCTGGCGGATGTCATCCTGGTCAACACGTGCGCGGTCCGCGAGAACGCCGAGCAGCGGGTGGTGGGCCGGCTCGGGGATCTCCAGCGCTACACTCGCCCGGGCAGCGTGCTGGGCGTCGTTGGCTGCATGGCGCAGCGACTCGGCAGCGAGCTCACGGAGCGCGTGCCCCGGGTCAACTTGGTGGCCGGCCCGGACGCCTACCGCTCCCTTCCCGATCTGTTGCGCCTGGCGGCAGGCGGTGAGCGCACAGTGGATACCGAGCTCCGACCCTGGGAACACTACGAGGACATCCCGCAGACGCGAACGGCCGGCCCCACGGCCTTCGTGACGGTTCAGCGCGGCTGCGATTATCGGTGCACTTTCTGCATCGTTCCGTATACCCGCGGCAACGAGCGCAGCCGCACATTGGAGTTGATTCTCCGAGAGGTACGTGATCTCGTTGCCGAAGGAAGCAGCGAAGTCACCCTGCTCGGGCAAACCGTCAACGGCTACCACGATGGCGTCGCCGACTTCGCCGACCTCCTCCGGGCGGTCGGCGCCGTGGACGGCGTGCGGCGGGTGCGCTTCACCAGCCCGTACCCGACTGATTTCACCGATCGGGTCATCGAGGCCATGGCCACGACGTCCGCCGTGTGTGAGCACGTGCATCTCCCCGCCCAAAGCGGGTCGAATGCAGTGTTGCGGCGCATGCTGCGCCGGTACACGCGGGAAGAGTTCTTAGACGTGATGGCCCGGCTGCGGGCGGCAATTCCCGGGATCACGTTCACCACGGATTTGATCGTGGGCTTTCCGGGCGAGACCGAAGCGCAGTTCCAGGAGACGCTGAGCCTCGTCGGGGAAGCGCAATTCGATGACGCGTACACGTTCCGATACTCCGAGCGCGATGGAACCCCGGCAGTCAAGCTCGGCAACGCGGTGCCCGAGGAGGAGGCCGGTGAGCGATTGCAGCGGCTCATTGGCGTGGTGCGTTCGGTGGCCCGCCGCCGGAACGTCGCGCGCGTGGGCACCATCACCGAGGTGCTGGTGGAGCGGCCCGCTAAGCGCGGGGGCCAATTGGGACGGACGCGGGGCAACCAGATGGTGCTCCTGGATCTGCCGGAATCGTCCATCGGCGATTACCACCGGGTCCGCCTCACCGGCACCACCGGTTCCACCTTTACCGCTGCGCTCACCGCCTCGCAGCTGGCCGTACTATGATCCGCAATCTCACCGAAGACCGAGTCACCGAAGCCTACCGCCGTCTGTCGACCCACTTCCCCAACTTTTGCGGCTGCGACAGCTGCCGCAACGATGTGCTCATCTTCGCTTTGAACCGGCTGCCGCCCCGCTATGTGGCCTCCGACGAAGGCAAGGCCGTCACCGAATTCCAACTGGAAAAGGGTCAGAATCGGGCCGACATCGACCGGACGCTGATCGATGGATTCAAGACGGTGGCCATGGCGCCACGCTGTGGCAAGGTGAAGCCGCAGACGCTTTGATCCGAGCGCCGCGATGATGCGGCGCCCGATCATCCCAGTCACCGTCTGCTTCGGGGCCGGTCTCGCGACCGGCCTCCTGCGTTTCGGGGCACCCCTCGTCGTCATTTCGCTCTTCGCGCTCATCGGAGTCGCCAGCCGGCGATCGTGGGTTGGCTGGCTCAGTTTGGTGCTGCTGCTCGGCCGACTGCTCGGCGGCGCGCTCGCTCAGGCCGAGCACGAGCGTTGTGCGGCACGTCTGCCCCAAGCGCGAGTTGAATTCCTGGCCCTGGTTCTGGAGCCGATCGACTCGTCCGGCGGTGTGACCCGGCTCGAGCCACTCGGTGTGGGGTGCCGGGGCTCGACAGCAGCGCGGTGGCCGCCAGCCGAGCCCGTCCTCGCTGGGAACGAAGTCCGGCTGGTCGGTCGGTGGGTTCGAGGCGACCAACGGAACGGCCGGCACAGTGGGCGATGGGTCATCGAGAAGGTGCTCGATGTCCGACAGCGACCTCGTCCCGATCATGCCCTTCGCAATGGCACGGTCCGCATCATCGACCGGCTGTACGGGTCCCGCGCGCCGATCGTGGACGCCTTGGTCCTCAATCGGAAGGCGGACTTGGATCCGGTACTCCGCGACCGCTTCGCCCGGTCCGGCATGATTCACCTGCTGGCCATTTCCGGGTTCCACGTCGGGCTCCTGACGGCGTGGTTATACGCCGCCAGCCGCCTGGTGGGGTTGGCCCGCACCACGGCGCTCATCGCGGCTTCAGGCGGCGCCGTGGCATATGCCGCGTTCCTCGGTTGGCCGGCCCCCGCCACGAGGGCTGCCCTCTTGTGTCTGCTGGTGTCGGTGGCGCGGGGCCGCCAGCGGAGGGTCGATGCCCTGGCGGTGCTCGCGGCAACCGCCCTCCTGGTCATGCTGGTGGACCCGTGGGCCATACTCAATGCCGGGGCCTGGCTTTCGGTTCTTGCAGTCTGGGGCATCATGACGTTCGCACCGAATCGTGACGTGGGTCGACGGATGCCGCTCGTTCAGCGCGCCCTCGCCTCGTCGCTGGGAGCGACGCTCGCAACGGCGCCGGTCATCGCGGCGCTGTTTGGTGTGGTATCCGTGGTCGGGATCGTCGTCAACCTGGTCGGGCTTCCCATCGCCGGCGTCGCGGTGCCGGGAGTCTTGGCGAGCCTCATCACCGCCCCGTTCGCGTTTCCCATCGCTGAGCGTCTTGCCGGCGGCACGGGCCTCGGCC
>DATHRW010000273.1:0-5386 GCA_035464955.1 Gemmatimonadales bacterium | reverse complement strand
ATGCACAAGACAATCCACAAGGAGAGCGCCCAGTGACGCCCCCTTCTCCGCGATCCGACACGGTTCATCATTGCCTCCGAGTATCCATGCTTGGCGTACGTACCCGCATGCGACCTAACGGTCAGCGCATGACCTGCGAGCGCCCCGCCCGCCGGCCACGCCTCTCGGTGAACGGACTTGTATCAACGCCAGGCGCACCGATCAACGACTTCCTTTGAAAACGTACGCGCTCGACAGGTCCATGCGCTTGTTAGGCAGTGGGGCTCACCCGCCGAGCAGGCGTTCCAGCATCCGGGCGGCATTCTCATTGTTCGGGTTCAGATCAAGGGACTTCCGGTAGTTCGCGACGGCCTTCTCCCGGTCACCCTTGACCATGTAGGCTTCGCCCAGGCTGTCGTACGGATTCCAAGCCGAGGGATACTCGGCGACGTTCAGCTCGAAGACCGCGATGGCCTCGTCTACCCGCCCTCCGCGCAGCAGGTCATACCCCAAGGCGTTCAGCAAATTTTCGTTGAAGCGCTCGGCGGGGTAGCGAGCCTTCAGCTCTTTGTAGGTGTCCACCAGGTCTGTCGCGGCCCCCTGCTCTACGGCTCGCGCCAATTGTGGCGCCAGGGATGGGAAGGCCACTCGGCGAATGGCCTCCACCAACAAACCCGGGTCATCGGTGTGGACGTAATGCCCAGCGTATGTCGCCACCACCAGCGTGGCCTCCGGGAGATCCAGGACCATCTCCCGGAAGCTCGAGATCCGACCGACACGCCTGGCCCGATCGAAACGTTCGTCGAAGAACTCCGGCGCCCCGGGAGGCAGCGGCTCGGAGCGGCCCGCCAGGAGGACGGCTGTCGGGACCGGGAGGAGCTCAGGGAGGCCGCGCTCCTCCACGGACATCGCCATGAAGCTCTGGCTCACCTGCTCCTCTGCCTGAATCCCGGGAGGGGCCTGGGAGTAGAAGTTATCGAGAAAGGCCTCCAGCTCGGCCTCCATCGAAGCCACCTCCGCCGGTTCGAAGCCGAGATTCGCCAGTACGGCACGGTCCACCGGGAACCCATCAGCGGTCCAGTCGGTGGGATCCACGAAGACCATCCCCACCACGTCCTGAGGATGCTTGCCAGCGTAGTCCTGGATGAGGGGGCCGGCCCACGAATGGCCCACCAGGATGTACGGCGGGGGGGCGTCGAGGACAGCCAATAGCGCACCCAGGTGGTCGGTCACCCGATCCAAGGTGGGGGGGGACCCATGGAAGGGAGAGCCCCCAATGCCTGGACGGTCGTACGCCACCACCGGTGCAAACTGAGCCACACCCTGGGGGACTGATCCCCAGAGCTCCATGGGCGACCCAAAGCCACTCTGCAGAATCACCACGGGCTGTCCCGGGCTCCGCCTCTCCAGCCCAAGAGTGAGGACGCGAGTGGGCTGGCCCTTGGCCTCCACCATGCGGAAGGCAGGCTCCGTCGCCTGTCCTGCCGCCGGCCCACATGGGACCAATAGCAGGAGGAGGACTCCAATTGATGCGGGGAACCGATTCATGCATCGCCTCCAAGGATCTCATCATCATAAGTGGGGGCCGCACTGATCACTCAGGCCTGGAACCACTGCCTAACGACTTCGCGGATCAGCTGCGGGCGATCTCCCCGTGGAGAACATCCGCAGTTGACCGTTAAGTGATGTCTGCCAAGCACTCATATCAACGACTTCCTCTGGAAACGTCGGCGCCTCCGCAGCTGCATGCGCGGGTTAGGTGGCGCTGAAGCCAATCTTGGGACTCTGCTCGACAGTGGTACTCGATACAAGAACCGAAGCTACCGTCGCATAGGGAATTGTTAGCACCTGTGGGCCTCGCTGGAGCGCGCTGCTTCCCGGCCGTGGATGGACATCCAATACCACCCATCCGCTTGTCGCTTGGTCGACGCTCCTGACGAAATAGCGTTCGCCAGTCAGGAGCGCTACCTCAACGACCGGGTTTCCACCGATCTTGTCGACCTGAGCCTTGAGACCGCCACTGAAATACGTTTGGTCGAACATTGGCTGCTAACCTCGTGTGCGCTCCTTCGAAGCCTCGGGCGGGGGCACCTGTAGCTTTCCTCCACGCACGGTCGAGCCTACGACGATGGCCGCACCCACCAGCACAAGATTCTTGATGATATACTGACCTTCCAGCGTTGGCGAATACGGGAACGCTGCAAAAGTCTCCGAGGGGAAGAAGGCCAGCGGGAGCATGGTGCCGGGCATTTGGATGAACAACAGCAACAGTGTCAAGCGCAGAAACTTGCCCGTGATCAGCCCTATGCCAATGAGCGTCTCCCATGCGGCAAGGAGCTGCAACGCTAGTGATGGCTCCACGACGCCCAGAGTGAGGCGCTCAATGGTGCGCGCTGCGAGGTCAGCCGCAGGACTCCATCCCGGCACGAACTTAATGGCGCCGAACCACACAAAGACAATACCAAGGGCAACCCGCGTGAGCGTCACTCCGTTCCGAGCCATCCAGGCTGTGATGCGGAAGTCGATGTGCTCGAGACGGGTGGGCACGGTCATCATGATTCTCCATTTATGAACGGCGGACGCGCCACCTAACGTCTCTGCGCTTGAGCTGCGGCCCGACTCGCCGGGCGGGCGAGTCGGATGCCTTGAAGAGCACGATTTGCATGGCGCTCGTATTGCTGCCGCCCAGCGCGGCCGTCAGCTCCTAGCGCGTGTTAGGCGGCGAAGGGCCCGCCTTCTGCTCACGCCACAGTATCAGTGCCACCAGGGTAGGTACCGCCACACCGAACCCACTCACCCACATCGGAATCACTGCGCCATCCGCTGTGACTTCCACACCAAGCACTAGTCGGAAGAAATGAAGGACGGCAACGAGCGACAAGAGCACGATCGCCATCAGGGATCCGGGCTTCATGGCTCTCTCCTTTGCTTCGGAGGGGGGTCTTGGTGTGGTTTCGCCGCCTAACGTCCAGCTGCATGCTGTTGTTAGGCCGCAACGTCGGATGCCGGTCTAGCGTACGGACTGCCAACGTCCCTCCGCTTCACGGGCTGGGCCACCAGCCAATCTGATCGGCGATGATCCCCGGTCCGCCTCGACAGCATAGATATCGAGGTTCTCGTCAGCGTCATCGTGTGTCCTTGCCGTATACACCAGCCATCGGCCATCCGGCAAGCGGCCGCGTAGCGGTCCGCTCCAACCGCGTGTTGCCGCCTCAAGGCTGGCCGCGTAGGTGTTGAAGCGCTACATGAAGCACCTCGTCCACACCGGCCCGGACTCCACCGATGGTCGGCCTGACCTCGATGTCGGGAATCAATCCGATACGTTGCAGTTGCCGGCCGTCAGCGTGTGTCACTGCCTGACCGGTGAAACCAACGGTAATGCCGCCGGGAAGGGTGAAAGTGGTAATCTCCCCGTTGGCCCCCGCAGAGCGGCTTCCCACAAGCCGCGTATCGTTCGCCGCCAGGAGATACAGGCCTGCGTGCTCGGCCTGGCTCATCGTGCGCTCGTCGATGAGCATGACAGTGGGTCCTTGATAGCCTACCTGTCCTGGCCTCTCCGGCTCGACAGTCTGCACGAATGCGAGCGAACCAGGCTCGGGAGCGGGGTACCCCACCAGCGGCGTCTCGAACCTCGCCACCGTGCGGGCATCCCGCGCCAACCAGGGCGCGATCCGCCAGATCGTGCCCTGCGGGTACCCGCGCATGTCGAAGATGATGCCGGCGGTACCCGCCATCAGCGTGAACATCCGGTCCACGTCTCCCAACGGCAAGCGATCAAGGTCCACGTATCCGATGTTGCCCGGCAGGATGCGCATCACCGGGCCTTGGCGCTCGCGGTGATACAACGTCGAATAGTCCTCGTGGCGCCGTTCCAGCACGACGTCCCATTCCCGGTTCGTGACATCCCGCAGCGTCAGGGTCACCCTCGAGCCCGGCGGGCCATTCATGAACGAGTGGGCAGCGCGGTCCAAGAGGCTCAACGGCGTGGACGCCGCGAGGAACCGGGCGGTCTCGGTCAGTCGGTCCGCTGCCGGCACGCCGTCCACCGCCACCACAATGTCGCCGATTGCGATTCCATCGGGGGTACCCTCGTACAACGCCGTGACTACTGGCGTGTCCTCGATCATCCGGACGCGGATTGGTGGATAGCCGGTCCCCAGCAACTCCTCGGTCACAAGCGTCCCGGCTAGATAAGCGTGCGAGTCCTGGATTCGCCCCGCCATTGCCGCCACCGCGCGAGCGTACTCCCCAGCGTCCTGCGCAGTGACGAACGAGGACAGGTGCTCGCCGAGGACCGTGTCCCAGTCGTAATCCAGTAGTTCCTTGTATGGATAGAAGTAGAGAATCGTGTTCCAGATGCGGAACGCTGCCAAGAGCCGATACTCGAGACTCGGGTACCGCATCTCAGGATAGGCACGATCCGGCGGTGGCGCGATCGCAGCGGGGAGTCGTTCGCGATCCACCCGAGATGGCGCGAACGTCCTCGCCATCTGGAGTGCGCGGGCCAAGGCGGAATCGCCGTCCTGGTCAGCTGAGGCGGGAACAACCGCATCGGGTCGGAAGGCCGCGCTCATCCCGTCCGCGAGTACGGATTCGCTTCGGCGCACCTGCACCGTCACCCCGTCAGGCAGTGCGATCTCCACGGTCTCGCCGACGGTATGCTGCGCAAGGTCGCCTTCAAATACAATCCGTGCATGGCCCGCTAGCTGTAACGGTACCGTGATCGGCAGGATGCCAGCGTGCTCATTCAGCACGAAGACAATGGGGATACCGCGCGAGCCGGTCGATGGGGTAACCCGTCGCCCGCGGCGGATGAACACGCCAGTCTGATACTGTCCGGACGAAAACGGCCCCTCGCTTTCGTAGCCCGTGTGGACCCGGTACCACTCGCCCGGCGTGTCCAACGGTTCCGTCGTGAGGAGGCTCTCTAGTCCGCTGAACGCATAGGTCAATTGAAAACGTGCATAGGCGTCGGTCGGCCCCCTCGATCGCAGGTCAATCACGACCGCCCTGGCATCCCGGTATGCAGACTGGATCCTCTCAACCACCTGCGGAACGGACGGTGCGAAGAGCGCCCCATACTCCCCAGCGTTGATGAACAGGATACCGTCATCCGTCAAGCGGTGCCCGAACTCCGTATTGGGTGTCGCCGCCCGTGTTTCGGTCCGTGGCGTGAGCACCCGCGTCAGGGGGTCGCCCAAGACCCGCAGCAGCATTTGCACCGCCGTCGCGTATTCCGACGATGTTTGCGCCGCGCGGACTCGCGGGATTGCCGCAACCAGGGCCGAATCCCAATCGACGTCGGACCGATAGGCCAGCGCGGGATGGAAGTACTTGACATGGCCCCAAACCCGGGCGAGCCCGACCAAACGCTTCGCCTCGATGGAGGCTTCGGAAGGAAGAGCAG
>DATHRW010000272.1:0-2435 GCA_035464955.1 Gemmatimonadales bacterium | reverse complement strand
GACCGAGGCTGCCGCGGAGACCACGGCGACCACTGTTGTGGTCTCGACCTCAGGAGGTCAGTCGACTTCGACCGCGAGCACGGCCAGCACGACCACCACGGAGACCTCGTCGGCGTCCGACGACGCCTCCTCGGTGACCTCGACCACACGGCCGGCACCCACCACGACCACTACAACGGAGGGAGATGGAATGGCCGGCACCGGCGAGGTGCCCGATGACCTGATGGCGTCTGTGTTGACGGACGCGGAGACCAGAACCGGTTTGGATCGCAGCGACATGACCGTGCTCAGGGCCGAGGCCGTGACGTGGCAGGATGGATCGTTGGGATGCCCCGAGCCCGGGATGGCCTACACGCAAGCGCTGGTCGATGGCTACTGGGTCGAGCTCATGGCGGGTGAAGAGACGCTGGACTATCGGCTGAGCTCCGAAGGTGGCATCAAGTTCTGTGCCGACGGCGGTTCTGCGCCGCTGCCGCGAAGCGACACCTGACCGACAGCCGGTACCGGCACAATTCGGATACCATCTCATCCATGAACAACGTCAAGACCGTCGGGCTGTTGGCCTTCATGAGCGTGTTGCTGGTGCTCGTGGCCGACTGGCTCGGCATGAGCATCGGGTTCGCACTCGGCATCGCAGCCGTGTTCAACCTCGGCGCCTATTTCTTCTCCGACAAGATCGCCATCGCCGCCTCGCGGGCCAAGCCCGTCACCGAGCAGGAACTTCCGCAGGTCTACTCGATCATGCGGCGGCTGACCCAGCAGGCGGGCATGCCCATGCCCAGGCTCTACGTCATCGACTCGCCCCAGCCGAATGCGTTCGCCACGGGGCGCAGCCCCAAGCACGCGGCGGTGGCCGTGACCACCGGGATCATGCAGATTCTCAACGAGCAGGAGCTCGAGGGCGTCCTGGCTCACGAGCTCTCCCATGTGCAAAACCGGGACATCCTGATCAGCTCGGTGGCGGCGATGCTGGCCGCAGCGCTCACGATCCTCGCTCGTTCGGCCTTCTGGTTCGGAGGCAGTCGGGACCGGGAGAACCCCCTCGGCGCGATCGGCGCGATCCTGGCGCTGATCATCGGGCCGCTGGCGGCGATGCTCATCCGCTTCGCCATCTCCAGGACTCGGGAGTACCAGGCGGATCGCTCGGGGGCCATGATCACCGGCCAGCCGCTGCACCTGGCGTCGGCCTTGCAGAAGATCAGCGAGGGCACGGCCCGCATCCCGATGAACGTGAACAGCGCAGTGGCCCCGCTCTACATCGACAACCCGCTCAAGGCCTTCGGGAACAAGCGTGGAAGCCGGAGCCAGATGGCGCAGCTCTTCTCGACGCACCCGCCTGCAGAGGATCGCATCGAGCGTCTCACCAAGATGACCTACGGGGGCTGATCGGGCGTGATCGCCCTCGGCGTCGATGCCGCCATCCTCGTGATCGGCGTCTTCGTGCTGGTCGCCGTCGGCTGGGGAGCCAACCTGAGCGTGCGATCGGCGGCAGCCGGGCCGAGATGGGCGATGGAGCACCTCGACGGCCTGCGCCGCTTGTGGCCCTCTCTCCTGATCGCGGGGGCAGCCATCGCTTTCGTGATTCGGCCCTTCTGGGTGGGTGCCGCCGCCGTCTACATCGTGGCGACCATGTGGTTCCTGTCCGCCATGCTGTTGCGGAACCTGCACCGGCTCGAGTCGCTCGACGGGTTCGTCGAGATCGACCCCGAGCGCAGGGTGGCCATCCTCAGAAGGTCACGTAGGTTCCTGTTCGCCGGTGGCCTCGTGCTCGCACTTCTCGGAGGGCTCTCGTTCTCGGCGGGGCCGGTCGCCTGGGTCACTCTGGCCCTCGGGGCGGTGCTCGTCGGAACCGCCGCGAGGCTCACCGGAACCCAGGAAGCGGAGGCCTGACGGCACAGGCGTCGCTTTGTGCGCCAACAGGCGCATATGTATAGTTTCCAAGCCCCCGGAGGTTTCCGGGCTGGCCGGGATGCCCGAGCGGCCAAAGGGAGCAGACTGTAAATCTGCCGGCGTATGCCTTCGGAGGTTCAAATCCTTCTCCCGGCACCGGTGCGAGGCACCGAAACAGAATGCCTCCTTAGCTCAGGGGTAGAGCACTTCCATGGTAAGGAAGGGGTCCGGGGTTCAAATCCCCGAGGAGGCTCCCGGTGGCCACGAGGTCATCCGCGGCGGCGTAGCTCAGTAGGTGAGAGCGCTCGACTCATAATCGAGAGGTCGGCAGTTCGAGTCTGCCCGCCGCTACGCCCCGGTACGCGGACTTCAAACCCGCGTCGTCGACACAGAGGAAAGAAGACTATGGCAAAGGCAAAGTTCGATCGTTCGAAGCCGCATGTGAATATTGGGACGATGGGTCATATTGATCATGGGAAGACGACGTTGACGGCGGCGATCACCAAGACGTTGTCTGAGCGTGTTGGTGGTCAGAATGTGTTCAC
>DATHRW010000271.1:0-6667 GCA_035464955.1 Gemmatimonadales bacterium | reverse complement strand
CAACCGCCTCCAGAGCCTCGCTGGCAGAGGCGCTCGTTCGCCCCGCGATGACATGCCCCGAGGGATGCCACGGCGCGGACATCGCGACAGCATGGCTGAACGTGTGCTCGGCGTAGCGGGCAAGGTCGTACTCGACGTGGTCGGTGGCTTCCCGGGTCAGTCGCGGAAAGTAGTCGAGCAGCTGGTGATAGGCGCGGAGATCCCGTTGTGCTTGGCGAAAGAGCTTGGTCGCCGCCGGGGTGCCGGCACAGCCGTCGGACCACCAATCGGGCCAATCGCCACGATACGTCGGGATGTCGACATCCTCGCTCCGCAGGCGCCGGAAGAATTCACTCAGGGTGGTCATCTCGACCCGGCAGACATCGCTGTGGTGTCGATTCCACCGCGCGCAGAACTCGGCAATTCCGGGATTCGGCGGTGCGTTGTCGGTTCGCAAACCGGAGACCATGACCGGCACGAACGGATAGGGGTATCCCGCGCCCTCCAGGCGCTCCAGATACCTGGGGATGCGCAGCTCCGCAACGCTCCAGTGATCGCCGAAAATCATCTCGGCGTCGCATTCGTCTTTGGTGAGGTAGCTCGACACCGCCCCTGGGACGACACCGAGTTCATTGCCGAAGTGGTAGTGTTCCCCGTTCCATACCAGGATGCGCTGCCCGGACGGTGTCTCCCACCAAAATGGCACCTGGGTTCGGCCGAGCGGGAACATACCGTGGTGGGTGTGAATGCACGTGAAGAGGTGCTCGATCCCCGCGTCGGAGAGCGCCTGCGAGAATCCCCAGCTGTAGCCGTTGATGTCCGCCGTCATGGCGGAGTCGATCGGATAGCCGATGGACTTCCCAAACCGAGCCGCGCGCGTGGTCAGTGCGGTCAGGAGGTCGTAGTCGGGCAGCTCGTTCAGGTTGAGATAACTGCCCGACAACCCGACGTGGCCCGAGCCGACGGCGGCCACGAACGCGGCCCGGTGGCCGGCGGATGCGGCCTCCCAAAACCGTTCCACCGCCCAGAACGTCTCACACTGCCACTTCCAGCCGCCGGGTGCCCGACCGCCGGAGCGAGCAATGATATCCAGCGCTTGGTGAATGAATCCCACATGCCACCGCTCCACCCGGCTCTGTGTTTCCGTGTAGCCGAGATCGGTGTGGCTGTGATGGATGAGAAAGAGAGTCCTGGGACTGGGTTTGGCGGCCGTCACCAGTAGCCCGGGGGAACGGCACGCCGTTCAGGCATGTTCGCGATAGTTCGGGTCGTACATCATGGACGCGATATGAGCCTGCATATCGCTCGGCGCCGGCCCGGCCGCCTGGCCCTGCTCGAACGCCACGTGGGCCACGCTCAACGCCACAGCAGCGGACACCTGCCGGATCGATTCGAGTGGCGGATAGATCGACCCCTGCTTCAAGAGGTCCTCGTCGACGCTCTCTGCGAGCGTCCTGGCGGCCGCATGGAACATGGCGTCCGTGACACGGGTTGCGCCCGAGGCAATCACGCCCAAGCCCACGCCCGGGAAGATGTAGGCATTGTTGCCTTGGCCCGGCACGAATGTCTGGCCTTGGTAGGTGACCTCGTCAAACGGGCTCCCGCTCGCAAAGACCGCTCGGCCGTCGGTCCAGCGGTAGGCCTCCTCCGCCGTGCATTCCGACTTCGAAGTCGGGTTCGACAGCGCCAACACAATGGGCCGGTCGTTCAGCCGGGCCATGGCGCGCAGGATCGGCTCAGTGAACGTCTTCGGCTGCGCGGACACTCCCACTAACGCCGTCGGCCCGAGCGCCTCGACCGCGCCGAGGAGGTCGGGAATGAAGGCATGGTCATGGGCGAATGGGAGCTTATGCTCCGCGAGATCCCGACGTGACGCCACGACCAGTCCCTTGGAGTCCACGAACCAGCAGCGCCGCATCGCCTCGTCTTCGGCCATACCCTGGCCCATCATGGCGGAGGCGATGAGATGGGCGATGCCGGTGGCCGCGGACCCCGCGCCCAGGAACAGGATGGTCTGATCGGTGAGCTTCACGTCGACGATGCGGCCGGCCGAGAAGAGTCCAGCGAGGGTGACCGCGGCCGTGCCCTGGATATCGTCGTTGAACATGCAGGCTCGACCGCGATAGACCTCGAGCAGATGCACCGCGTTTTGCGTGGCGAAGTCTTCGAACTGAATGAGGACCCCGGGGAAAACGTCTTGGACCGCCTCGACGAATTCCTCAATGAAGGCATCATAGTCGTCGCCCCGCTGCCGATGCTGCATGAGACCGATATAGAGCGGGTCTTTGAGCAGCTCTTCGTTGTTGGTCCCGACGTCGAGGGTGATCGGAAGGCAGCGCGCGGGATCGATCCCGGCGCAGGCCGTATAGAGCGAGAGCTTCCCGATCGGGATTCCCATGCCCTGCGCGCCGAGGTCGCCGAGGCCCAAAATGCGCTCCCCGTCCGTCACCACGATGATGTCGACCTTGTCTTCGGGCCAATTTCGCAGCACGTCGCGAACCCTACCTCGGTCCTTGATCGTGATATACAGACCTCGGGGGCGCCGGAAGATGTGCCCAAACTTCCGACATGCTTCACCCACCGTGGGCGTGTAGATAATGGGCATCATTTCGCGGATGTTGTCGATCACCGCTCGATAGAACAGCGTCTCGTTCCGATCCTGGAGCGACGTGAGGAAGATGTACTTCTCCAGCTCGGACTCTTTGCGGCGCAGGTTCTCCAAGACGCGCCATTGCTGCTCAGCGAGCGTGAAGATGCGCGGCGGGAGGAGCCCGCGAATCTTCAGCGTGTCGCGCTCGGCGTCGGTGAACGCCGTGCCCTTGTTGAGCCGCGGGTCGTGTAGGAGATCTTCGCCCATCGAGATTGTGCTTTTCGCGGGTCGCGATGCGACCGTCTTGTTCGCCGCCACGGCGTTTGTCCTCAGGTAATGGACGAAACCGGTGCGCGCCCTACGGGCACGCTCGATCGAGCCGGTCTATGGTCGCCTTCCAGTTTGACGTTCCGGAGGCCGCCCGGCAAGACGGGCAAAACCCCGCCCAGAGCCTGAGGCGCCGGGCGGGGTCATGCCGGGTCGGCGCCCCTCGTTCAGCGGGTTGCAGGCTGAGCCACCCCCTGCAGCTCGTTCGCGATCCGGTCGGCATCATACACCTTCCGGAGCGCCTCGATAATGCCCGCCGAATGGACACTGACCGACCGGGACACCTCGTCGGTGAAAATGAACCGGTTGGGCAACATCTCGATGTTCCCGTCGAAGATGAGGCCGACGACCTCCGCGTTACGATTGATCACCGGGCTGCCCGAATTCCCACCGATGATGTCGTTGGTCGACACGAAGTTGATGGGCGTCGTCAAGTCGAGCCGGTCCTTACGGTCCAGCCACCGCTGCGGCAGGTCCCACGGGGGCTGGTAATCGAATTCGGCGGCCCGGCCGAACAACCCATAGAGGCTCGTCTTGTAGGGCGCGACCGTTCCATTCATCGGGTAGCGCTTGACAACGCCGTCACTGATGCGAAGCGTAAACGTCGCATCGGGCGGCAGCGCCTTTCCGTACGCCGCGAAGATCGCCTGCCCCACGAGTTCGGCATTGGCCGAGATCACGTCGTTGAGCGTCGCGGCCCGGTCCGCTTGCGCGCGGGCGAGCGGCTCGAGCTTCCGAGCGAGCACGATCATGGGATCGGTGGACGCCGCAATGGCCTTGGTACCGCCGTCGAGCAGGGCCTTTCGGGCGCCCGCATCCGTCAGGGTGCTGGCGTTGATCAACGCCTCGGCCGCAACTTCGGGACTCCGACCGCCCAGAATCGCTGCCAGGAACGGGTCGTTCGCCGGAAGGTCTCGCTGGGCTTCACTCAGGAAGGCCGCGAAGGCGAGCTTGTCGGCCTCGGTATCGATGGGCTGATCGCGCAGGATGAAGCCCTTGATCCGGTCGAGCCCCTCGCCGCGATACTGCGGCAGCCTGAGTTCATCCGCCATCGCCGCTTGCGCCGGCCAACGGACGATACCGCCGGCCAAATTCAGCAGTTGCGACCCGCCGAAGCCGTAATACCGCGCCTCGGTGGCAAAGCTGGCCAGGTCCTTCTGGGCCTTGGCGATGTTGTCCCAGGCTGGGCCGTACTTCTGCTTGAGCGCCGGGTCGGCATCGATGCGCCCACGGAAGTCGGCTTCGAAGCGCTGCTTCTTCGCCATGATGCCGGGATCGAGGAGTCCGGTCAGGTAGCCCGTGATCGCCTTGTGGGCGTTCTCGAGACCGAAGATCTGATTCTCATACTGGCGGCGAGCTTCCTCGCTTGCCTTTGCCAGCTCCCGAGTGACGTCGAGCTGCCGCTCGATGGCGCGGAGCTGCGCTGGGTACTGGACATCCCGCAAATACTCCATCTGCGCCATGGTGAGGAGCCGCCCCGTCGAGCCCGGGTTCCCGGTGACGAAAACCAGCTCACCCTCGGCCGCGCCGTTCTTGCTCCACGGGAAGTAGTGCGCCGGCTTGTACGGCTGGCCACCTTCATAGGCGCGCAGCAGCGTCAGGTCGAGATCGTATCGTGGGTAGGTGAAGTTGTCAGGATCGCCGCCGAAGAAGCTGGTCCGACCCTCCGGGGCAAACACCAACCGGATGTCACTGAACCGCTTGTAGCGATACAGCGAGTACATCCCGCCCTGGTAGAATCGAACGACCTGGCAGTTGAAGCCGGTGCCGGCCTGGCATTCGTTCTCGATCACCTCGATGACCGAGTCGCGCTGGGCGACTTGCTTGGCCGGCGTGGTGGCGGTGACGGCCCCTCGAACTCTGGAGGTCACATCGTCGATCGACTGCAGTTGGTCCACCCAGAGGCCCGGACAGGCGCGCTCTTCATTCTGCGTGCGCGCGCTGAAGCCGGTGTCCTGATAGTTGGTATCCGCCGGAGAAACCGCGGTTATACAACCGCGGGCACAGTGATGATTGGTCATCACGAGCCCGTTATCGGACACGAAGGAGGAGGAGCAGTTCGGCAGCCGTACCGACGCAAGCCGAACCCTGTCCAGCCAGGCCTGATCCGGAGCGAAGTCGTACGTCGCCTTCCAATAGTCGAGCGGCGGGGCGTCGAACGTCCACATCGTCCCGAATTCTTTGATGAATTTCGATTGTGCGGCCGGCTTGGCCTTTGCCTCTGCCTTTGCCGCCTGCGCGGTGGAGGTGGTAACGGCTCCAAGGAGCCCTCCGACGGCTAGCAGCATGATGGAACCCAACGACTGAATGCGACTCATGATGAATCTCCACACGAGGAAGCGGTGGACGCGGCAGGGCCCGCTGGGCGGGTCACCTTCCAATCCAAGAAGAAATGCACCGGATACGATGAAAGAACCATGAAGCAGCGGTGAATCGACTCAGAGAATTCGCCTCATAGGATAACCCGACGAACGAGAGGCGCGCACTGGTTGGCACGAGGACGCATGTCACCACGCTGAAAAGCGGGCTCGGCGGCTGGCTCCGGCGACGGGATCATAGCCTGACCCGGTCGGAGCCGGCATGGGTCGGGACTTAGGTCGGATTCGGGGCCTCCAGGGCCGCCAACCGTTAAGTTCACCGCCGTCCGATCGCCAGCACTCCGCCCAGTTAAGCCTACGTCTGCCTCCACTCGTCCGTTTCAGTGCGATATGTTGCGTTGGACGTGGCCGACGTGAGCACTCAGGCATGAGGGCGTACGCTCCATGCGTTCTAAGCGCTGCCCCCGTGGCCGACATCCAATGGGTAGATGCCCGTGAGCGCGAGATCCAGGGATTCCGAGCCTGAGGCCGGTAGGGCCGCCTCCTCAACCCCCGACGTCCCTGCCCTGGTGGCGCGGGTGCAAGCGGGGGACATCGAGGCATTCGAGCCGCTGTACCGACACCACGTGGAACGAGTCTACGCCCTGTGCCTGCGCATGGCCGGGCACGCAGCTCGGGCGAGAGAACTGACTCAGGATGTGTTCGTCCGGTGTTGGGAGCGAATCGGAAGTTTCCGCGGCGAGAGTGCGTTCGGGACCTGGCTCCATCGGGTGGCGGTGAACCTGGTCCTGGAGCAGCACCGGGCCACGGGGCGCCGCGAAGGGCGGGTAGAGCCGCGAGCCGACCTGGAAGACTTGCCACATGTGACGCTCTCCCGAACTTACGACCAGCGTCTGGATCTGGAGGCCGCCATTAAGGCCCTACCGCCCAAGGCCAGACAGGTCTTCGTGCTTCACGACATCGAGGGCTACACCCATGATGAGATTGCCCGCTTCACAGGCTCGGCGCCGGGAACGATGCGGGCGCACCTCCACCGCGCACGCCAGCTGTTAATGAAGAGGCTGTCATGACGCACCATCTGCGGGATGAAGAACTCCACGACCTGGTCGATGGAGTACTGCCGGAGGCCGAACGGCACTTGGTCGACGCACATGTGGCCTTCTGCCTCGAATGTAGCGAGCGGGTCGAGCAGCTGAGGCGGCTCCTGGCAATGGCGCGGGCGGCCCCTCGAGGAGTCGCCCCGCCGGACGACTGGTGGCCGGCCATCCGCACCGCGATTGGACAGCGGAAGATCGTCCCGCTCGGGACCGTTCGGAGCATGCCTTCCCGGCCATGGTGGACGAGGCCGTATGCCATGGCAGCCGCCGCGGTGCTGTTGGTTGCGGCGTCGGCGACGGTCACCGCCATCGTGGTGCGGCCCCCCGAGCGGGGTCCGATGGCAGGCGTGCCGGAT
>DATHRW010000270.1:0-37908 GCA_035464955.1 Gemmatimonadales bacterium | reverse complement strand
AAGCAACTTGTTGACGACACGTACCTTCATCAGACACCTGGTGTGTCACACTAGATAAGGTGCGGCGCTGCCTTACAGCCGCGTGCAGTGGCCGGGCCCTTGCGGTTTCAGCGGAAGTCGTTGATTGGCCTGAGGCGGGCCGGCTGGCCCGCCGCTGACGCGGAATTCGTTAGGCTGCCCTTCCACCTACTTGCACACGCCTCCGCAGGTAATTACATTGTGGTTACCATTGCGGAGGCTCACCCGTGAAAACTCGCATCGTCCGTATCGGAAACTCGCAGGGTATCCGGATCCCGAAACCCCTCCTGGAACAGGCCGGACTCGGCGAAGAGGTCGAGTTGCGCCTCGAGCCGGAGGGGATCCTCCTTGCCGCCTCGGCTGCGCCCCGGGCGGGATGGGCTGAAGCAGCACAGGAGATTCGGCAACGAGGGGGAGAGGGCGTGCTCGACGGGCTCGTATCGACTGAGTTCGACAAGACGGACTGGCAGTGGTGACCGCATGGCCACGGCGCGGTGACGTCTTCCTGGTCGCGCTCGACCCAACGCTCGGGCGCGAGATCAAGAAGACACGACCGTGCGTGATCGTATCGCCCAATGAACTCAACGAACACCTGACGACGGTGATTGTCGCCCCGATGACGACCGGCCGCCATCCCTACCCATTTCGAGTGCCCTGTCGCTTTCAGAAGCGGTCGGGCGTTGTCGTGCTGGACCAGCTCCGGACCGTCGACACTCGTCGCCTGGTCCGGCGCCTTGGCAAGCTTTCATCCAAGGCCGTCACCCAATCGCTCGCGGTGCTGCAGGAGATGTTTGCAGCGTAAGGCAGCCTAACCACCGCGTGCAGTGGCCCGGGCCTTACCAGTCTGATGGAAGTCGTTGTTTAGTGCACAGGCGGGCGGGTCTACCAGGGCGGCAGGGCACTTCTTACACTCATCGTCCTGTTCAACGTCGCCAACCTATCCCTGCTATCGCCTCAGGTCACGGTGCCTGAGTCTGCGCTCGCGAACCGGCCTACGCTCATTGCGTTGATCATTCTTGCGCAGATTGTGGTCACGCTCGTCTTCGTTGGCTTCTTCAGTCGTCGCCAGAAACCAGCCTACATGCGCGACGGGCTGCGTGACCGGTGCGGCGGCGGCTCCCCTTGACCTCGGACGGTTCCGCTCGGACCTTCTCCTACCATCCACCGCCGAATCGTCAGCATCGAATTCGAGATGCGATCGGGAGTCTCTCACCCGGAGCCGTGGCCAATGACCCACCGACGATTCCTCACCCGCCGAGAGGTCCTCGCAGCCCTGGGATCCGCGGTAGCCGCCATCCCACTCATCCCCGCAATGAGCCGTGGCGGCGCGGCGCGGCCGACCACGCCCAACGACGTCGACGCCCAGGCACTGCTCGACGAGGTGGCGGACAATCTCCTGCGCCTGGTCCCGGAGCAGGCAACCTCGCTCGGCATCGATACCGGGGCGAGGGCCGCCCTCCGCTCCCAACTGGCCGATCGGTCCGCGGCCGGCCAGCAGCGGATCGCGGAACGGCTCCGAACAGACCTGGCCCGACTCAATGCCTTCGACGCGAGCGCCCTGTCATACGCAACGCGCACCAGCTTCGAGGTGGTGCGGAGTGCTTACGCGACGTCACTCAAAGGCTTCGCGCTCCCCTACGGCGACATCACCGTCGGAGGCTGGCGCAACACGCCGTACGTCGTGATCCAGAATGTCGGCGCCTATCTCGACATCCCCCGGTTCCTCGATAGCGATCATCGGATCGAGAGCGCCGCCGACGCCGAGGCGTATCTCGCGCGCCTGCAGTCGTACGCGAAGCAGCTGGACGGCGAACTGAGTCGCATCCAGACGGCGCGTGAACAGGGGCTCGTCCCGCCGGCATTCCTGATCGACAAGGCGGTCCGGCAGATGAGCCTCTCCGCGACGAACGCACGCGACGGCGGGATCCTCGTCGAGTCGATCAAGCGACGGTCGAAGGACATTCCAGAGGACTGGGCCGCCCGGGCGCGGACGATCGCCGTGCAGGAGGTGGCGCCGGCGCTCGATCGGCAGATCCGCGAACTCGAGACACAGCGCGCGGTAGCGACGACCGACGCCGGCATCGCGGCGCGGCCCCACGGCGAGGACTTCTACCGCTGGGCGCTCAAGGCCTCGACCACCACCTCCATGTCACCGGACGAGGTCCATCGGCTGGGCCAGAGCGAGCTCGAGCGCCTGCACGCGCAGATGGACACGCTCCTGAAGCACGTCGGCTACTCGCAGGGCTCCGTGGGCGAACGGATGAAGGGCCTGGCGACGGATCCCCGCTACCAGTTCGCCGAAGGCGACGAGGGCCGCGCCGAAATCATGGCCTTCATCGAGGAGCGGCTCGACTGGATCGAGGCCCAGATGCCGCGCGCATTCGACACGGTGGTCGATCCACACATGGAGGTGAAGCGGCTGCCGCCCGAGGAAGAGCCGGGCGCTCCGGGTGCGTACGGCGGCGCGGGGTCGATCGACGGAACGATCCCCGGCCGATTCTGGATCAACCTCAGGACCACTGCCCTGCACAGCAAGTACAGCCTGGCGGACTTGACCTTCCACGAGGCGATTCCCGGTCACATCTGGCAAGGCGAGTACACCCACGCGATGCCGCTCATCCGTCAGATGCTCGCGTTCAACGCTTACTCGGAAGGCTGGGCGCTCTACGCCGAGCAGCTCGCCGATGAACTCGGCGCCTACGACGACGATCCCGTCGGGCGCCTCGGCTACCTGCAATCGATCGCCTTCCGAGCCTGCCGGTTGGTAGTGGACACGGGCATTCACGCGAAGCGCTGGACCCGCGAGCAGGCCGTCAGGTACTTCGTGGACGTGAACGGGTCGAACCCGGAAGAGGTCGCCAGCGAGGTGGACCGGTATTGCTCGTGGCCGGGACAGGCCTGCGGCTACAAGGTGGGCCACAGCGAGATCAATCGCCAGCGCGAGCGGGCCAGGGCGTCGCTCGGCGCGACGTTCGACCTCAAGGCGTTCGACGATGCCGTGGTGCGCGGCGGCAACGTGCCGCTCGACGTGCTCGCCAGGAACATCGACGAGTACCTCCGAAGCGAGGCTCGCTAGTCACAGCCCGAGGCAGGCCCCGTCCCCGCAATTCGGATCGCGGTGGTCAGCTTTGTCGTTGTGATGAGATGCTGAAACCGACGCCTCGCCGAAGACGTCCTGATGTGATATCTCAAGCCGGACGTCGGTCGACCACTGTGACTCCCACCGGGCTATGACCATGCAACGCACTCTCCTGATTCTCGCCACCGCCGGGCTGCTCGCTCCCAATTGGACGGACCAGGCGTTCGGCCAGCAGCCGCCCCGCGCGATTCGCCGCACCATTCCCATCACCAACATGATCCAGCGCGCGCATCAAGCGGGCACGCGCGACTCGACCGGTCGGCCCGGGCCCAACTACTGGCAGACGTCGGTGGATTACAGGATCCATGCGAGCCTCGACCCGGCCACCTCCATCGTGACGGGCAGAGAGACCATTGTGCTGCACAACAACAGCCCGGAGGCCATGCGGGACATCTACTTCCGCCTCGACCAGAACATCTTTGCACAGAACTCGCCGCGCAACAGGTCGGTGTCCGAAATCACCAGCGGCATGAACGTCACCAGCCTGACCATTGACGGTCAGACCATCGACTTGACGACGCCGGCCGCGCGCGGCGAAGGCGGGTTTCGCCGTCCATCGGGACCGCCGACGGAGCCGACGGCGCACAACTTCAATACGACCAGCGCCCGGGTACGGTTGAGCACACCGGTCGCCGCTCACGGCTCTGCCACATTGGACATCGAGTGGCAGTTTCAGGTGCCGCTGATTCCGTCGGGGCGCGGCCTGCGCATGGGCCGCTCGGCCGATACGGTGTACCAGGTCGCGCAATGGTACCCGCGAGTGGCCGTGTACGACGACTACAAGGGCTGGGACACGGATCCCTATCTGGGCAGTGCTGAGTTCTACAACAATTTCGGACACTTCGACGTGACGTACGAGGTGCCTGCGGGCTGGATCGTGGGGGCGACCGGTGTATTACAGAATCCCGACGAAGTGCTGACCGAGGCCGAGCGCGCCCGTCTCGCCACGGTGTTGGAGTCCGATAACCAGATTCATGTTGTCGATCCCGACAGTCTGGGGCCCGGAAGATCCACCGCCCCGGGCACTCGCCTCAGGTGGCATTTCGTCGCCGATAGCGTAGCCGACGTGGCCTGGGCCACGTCCAAGAGCTACGCCTGGGACGCCACGCGAGCCAACATCCCAGGCAAGGGCTACATCCCGGTCCACATCCTCTACCTGCCCGGCCACGAAGCGGCGCCTCATCATTTCGATCAGGTTGGGGAACGGGTGCGCCATGCCTTGGAGTTCTACTCGCAACTCTGGATGCCCTATGCCTTCCCGCAATTGACGGTCGCTGACGGCCCCGAGCTGGGCATGGAGTATCCCATGTTCATCATGTCGGCGCTGGGCGCGGCGGATCACGAGGTCGGCCACGAGTGGTGGCCGATGATGGTGGGGGTGAACGAGACGTGGTGGGGATTCATGGACGAAGGGTTCAATCAGTACATGAACATCCTGTCTTCCAACGATCGCAACCACCGCGCACCGGACGCCGGGCTCGACGGGCCGGGGCAGTCGTACGGCCAGATGAGCGGCAACGAGCAGGAGCCGCCGCTCATGTGGGATGAGAACTACGCCGGTCCGATGTACGGGTTCGTGGCCTACGGCAAGGCGCCCATGATGCTGTCCATGCTGGGCGGCATCGTCGGCGACAGCGCCGTCTGGCGGGCGCACAGCGCCTACGCCCATGCCTGGCGCTTCAAGCACCCCACGCCCTGGGACTACGCGTTCTTCATGAACACCGCGCTGCACCAGGATCTAGGCTGGTTCTGGTATTACTGGCTGTGGACGACCGAGTCGGTCGACGCCTCGCTTCAGAAGGTGACGACCCAAGGGCCGCACACCGTGGTGACGGTTCGGCAGGACGGCGAGATGCCGTCGCCGGTCGTGCTCCAGGTGGAATTTGAGCCCACCGGACCGGCCATCGTCGCCATGACAAACAGCGTGATGACCGATTCGACAACCGCTCTGGTCACCTTCCCGGTGGACGTCTGGTTCAACGGCGGCCGCACCTTCGACGCGGACCTCGAGTTTGGCGGGCGGCAGATCGCGAAGATCACGCTCGATCCCCACAAGCGCTTTCCGGACCGCAACCCCCGCGACAACGTCTGGCCGCAGCCGAAGCCGGTGCACCTGAGCCAGGCCGTGCTGGATCGGCACGTGGGGACGTACCAGGTTCCGGGGCTCGGCGAGCTGGTCATCACGCGGGAAGACACCACGCTCTGGGCGCAGCCGACCGGACAGGACAGGGTCCAGCTGTGGCCGACATCCGAGACCGAATTCTATCTCACCGAAGCGGCCGTGCAGATCACGTTCCGGACGGATGCCGGCGGCAACACCACCGCCCTGGTGATTCACCAGGGCGGTCAGGAGATCGAGGCCCAGAGGTCGAGCGCGACGCTGCCGTGACTGGTTTGGTCTGATCCGCCGCTGGCGTGGGATTCGTTCAACCCACACGGCCCAATCGTCGCTGATTTGTGAGCAAGCGGATGAGCCAGCCCGCCCAATGACGCGCGACGCGTACAGCGGCCGCTCAGGGCGGGAGGTCGATGAAGATCAGGAGGGTCGTGGTTGCCGCTGCCGTGGTGGTTGTCGGCCTTCCACTGGTGGTGATGCTGATCGTGGCTCACGTTCGGGCAACCGGCGGCCTGAGCCTCCCGCCCGGGCGCTGGCCCTGGCCCCTTCGTGCAATGGGCGGACTTGCCTGGCTGGGCGGAAGTCGTTGATTTGTGAGCAGACGGGCCAGGTGGCTCGCCACGGTCACAGAACCCGTCAGGCAGCTCCCAACGCTGGACGCATCCATGTGGTTCAAACACCGCGCCTGGGTACCGGTCGCATGGCTCCTCTCGCTCGGCAACCTCGCCGCCGTGTGGTTTGCCGCTCAACCCGGCGAGCCATCGCATGCCACCATCCATGCCCTGTTCGCGGTACTGTTTGCGCTCGGCGCGCGGCGCCTCATGGCCCGCAACCAAGCCGACGCTCGGACTGAGCATTCGCTCGACGCCATCGACCAGAACGAGCACTTGCTCGACACCATCGACGATTTACAACCGCGGCTGCAGGAGCTCGAGGAGCGCCTGGATTTTGCCGAGCGCCTACTCACGAAGTACCAACGCGCTGATCGCCCCGACGCACCGCCCCGCTGAGGCACACACCGCGCAGCCGAACGTCGAGCCCGCCATCGAGGACGGCCAGATGGACCCGACCCCACTCCCGTGGTGGTGGTTCGGCCGGCCGAGTAGACGCCGATCGGAGGTAGAGGTTCCTCCATGATGCGCCCGTTCGATATTCGCCCGGACGACCTAACCGGACCCGAGGTGATCGGGTTGTTGCACGAGCACCTCGATGCCGTCTCCCAGATCTCTCCACCCGAGAGCGTCCACGTACTGGACCTCGACGGCTTGCGAGCGCCCGACGTGACCTTTTGGAGTGTGTGGCAGGGATCGACGCTGGCGGGTTGTGGTGCGCTCAAGGAGTTGGATGCACACCATGCCGAACTCAAATCGATGCGAACCGCGTCGTCCCATCTGCGGACGGGCGTTGCGGCGGCGCTACTCGAACACATCCTCCACGTGGCGAGGACCCGTGGCTATCGTCGCCTCAGCCTCGAGACCGGCTCGCAAGAAGCGTTTGCCCCCGCACGGGCCCTCTACGCCCGGTTCGGCTTTGAACCGTGCGGACCCTTTGCGCATTACATCGACGACCCGAACAGTGTGTTCATGACACGAGAGCTGGCGACGTAACGACCGCTCGGCCGCGTCGCGACGATCGCCAGTCCCGAAGATCGGCACGTCATGGGACCCGGGCATCCCGGGCCAGGGCGGCCACCGCCCGCCGGAGCCTGCGGTGCGCATCGAACCGGAGCACGAAGTCGGACTCGCGGCGCCCGCCCTTGGCGCGCATCACCCGTGCGAGCGCCCGGCGCTCGGCTAGCGTCCAAGCGGCCACATCCGGGAGCGCAGCGACCAGCGGAGCCCAGCGCGCAAACCCCAGCCGCTCGCCCGCGCTCCAGCCGCGCCGGCTGCCGGTCGCGAGCATGCGGGCCACTTCCCGGTCGAGCACCCGCTCGGCGGCGTCCCGGTCCGCGCCGAAGCGCCGGGCCAAGGCGTCGGTCACCGCCAGCCCCACGTTGGCGAGCGGAAACACCCCCATCACGTCCTCCCGAGGCCGGCCGATGTGGTAGTACATATTGTGCTCGGCCAGTTGCTTCAGCGTGGCCCGGGTCGATCGATGGCTCGCGGACCGACGCATCCGAGCCAGTTCGGACTTCATGAGGGTCACGGCCTCTGGGTCGCGGGGCCGGAAGCCGAGCTTCTGATAGAACCACCAGGCGCCGGACTTGAGCCCCTCGTCGTTCCCCTCCCCGCCTAGCTGGTACGGATAGATGGTGAACGCGGTGGCCCGAAACAGATGGCGGAGCATGGCCAGCACCTGGCCGTAGACCCGGCCGGCCTCGCCGCCCCGATAGGTGTCGAACACGTTGTAGGCCACTTCGGCGGAACCGTAGAGCGCGCTGTTCAGCACGTAGCCGATCGGTACGCCGTTCTTGAGCGTGAGAAACCCGTAGACCGCCTCGAGCAGGAGCCGGCGCTCGGGAATGAGGCCGATGGCGACGAATTCGAGCCCGTCCCCCATGTCCACGATCCGAACATCGTCGGGATCGCCGTAGGCGAAGGTATCGAGGTCGCGGCTCCGGGCCACCATGGCTTCCCTGGCCAGGTCGATCAGCCGCTGGGCCTCGGTGCGCGGCACCGCGGTCACGCGGCGGGGACGATCTCGGAGGGCCAGTCGCAGGTCCGGGCGCGCGGTGTCGAGCGGACGGGTCACGTAGTGTGCCCGGCCGCGCGGCACCCGGGCGTGGGTGCGAGCGGGAGTGTCGGGACCCGACGACAGCTTGAACATGATCCCCAAGTCTTCGAACACCACTTCCCTTACCGGCAGTTCCGCCCGCACCGCTTCCATCCTGCGAACCAGGAAGACGGCGTCGGTTTCCTTGGGGCCTTTCATCCGCCGGATCCAGTCGCGGACCGACAGCGGGGCTTCGTCCAGTCCTGGAGTCTCGGCCCAGAGCGCGAGCAGGGGGAGGATCCGGTCCAGCCGGTCGGGATACTCCAGGTCCGGCCATGAGATGGTGAGCCGCGACGGCCAGCGGGAGGCCAGCCACACCGCCGTGGGGTGGAAGAACGGATAGTAGGTCGGGGTCCCCGCGATTCCGCTGTCTTGGAGTTCCGCCGCGTGGCGGCGAAGGTCGCGCCGCCCCGAGAATTGCATCAGCATCTGTTCTACCCGCTCCAAGACTGCGGGGGAATCCGGATAGGCGCGGAGGTAACAGAGCACTTCGTGGAGCCGGCTCACCGCGCGCGCGGTAGGGAGCCGCCGCGACGCCAGGCGATCCAGCAGGATGGCCTTCCGCTCAGCGAGGCCCGGTCCGAACTGCCGGTGGATTCGCTCGAGGGCGCGAAGCGGCGCGCTCATCGGGTGGTTGCCGCCGCGTGGTCGGTCAGTGTCTTCATAGCATCCCCATGGCCAATGGAGCGGGTGGGCAGAAACAGGTAAGATACCGGCATTCGGCGGCCATGGCGCTTGCGGCAGGTGGGAACCGGCGGTATGGTCGCGGAGCATTGAGGCCCGGTCGCGGTTCGGGGCCGGCTGAGCCTTCGTCCGAAGGGAGGTCAGTGATGCATCCGCTTGGCACGAGCGCGAGTCACCCAGGCCGTGTCGTAGCTCGGACCCATCGCAGGGCCTGGGAAAGGGCCCCGCTCCTGCTCGCGGCGGCGTTTCTGTGTTCGTGCAGGCCTGGCGGGGAAGCGCCGCAGACATCAAGGGAGTCACAGAACATGCCAGCCGACACTCACGTTCATCACAGTATCGACTACATCGAATTCTCCGTTACGGACATGGCCGAGTCCAAACGATTCTACGCGACGGCATTCGACTGGACGTTCACTGATTACGGACCGGACTATGCCGGCATTCGAAAGCCGGACGGCGAGGCCGGAGGATTCCGGCTCGTGCCGGAGGTATCGACCGGCGGGCCATTGGTCATCTTGTATTCCAGCGATCTCAACCTGACCCTCAGGCGAGTGCGCGAGGCGGGCGGGCGGATCGTCGAGGAGCCGTTCGACTTTCCCGGCGGCCGCCGCTTTCATTTCGCGGACCCAAGCGGAAACGAACTGGCAGTGTGGTCGGAAGACTGAGCACAGCGTGGGCCCGGCAAGAGGTGACCGATGCAGCCCGTTCTCCGAGATCTCTTCCAGATGTTCTATCCGCCGGAGCCCTCCATTCCCAGTCTTCAGGATAGGCAGCGCCCAGTCATGACACGACTCAAGATCGGCCTGTTGGCCATGGCTGGACTCGTTGTGGCCGCGGGCATGGGCGGCGTGGTCGGAGCCGGCGCGGCGATTGCGCTGATCAAGACCTCGTACAACGGACCGGTGAACGAGGACTCACGCTCCGAACTCGCGGTCCATTCAGACGTGCTCGGCGAGTCGGTACAGCTGGGAATACGCCTGCCAATCGAGTACGCGTCCGACCCGGACCGACGATTCCCCGTGCTCTGGGTTCTCGATGCTTCTCACGGTGACATGGTCTATCGAGCCACGCAGACACTGGCGCAGGCCGGTATCGCCGAACCGTCCATCGTCGTGGAGCTGCCCCGGAGCAGTGTCGGTCGCACCGAGGACTTTACTCCTCCCCAGCGCATCATGCATTCGGCCGGCGGGCAGGGTGACCGATATCTTCGTTTCCTCGAGACCGAGGCCATCCCCGCAGTCGACGAGATATTCCGCACCGAACCCGTTCGGATTCTCGTTGGGCACTCACTGGGAGGACTTTTCGCGCTGTATGCGTTCGCCGAGCGTTGGTCGCTGTTCGACGCGCGCTTCGTGTTCAGCCCGTCGACGTGGGTGGGCAGACAGGCAATCGTTTCTGTCCTCCAACGAACGTTGCGTGAGCGTCCTACAGACCAGACATTCCTGTACCTGAGCCTCGGATCTGAGGAGGGCAACCGGATGCTCAGCGGATTCGAGGCGATCCGGGCCACGCTCACCGCCGATGCCCCGCCGGGGCTCCGGTGGCAGATGGATATGACGACCGGCGCCGATCATGGTTCGAACCCAATCCTGTCCTACCCAGTGGCGGTCAGCCGATACTGGGGTCGCTGACCGGTAGGTGCGCCGCGACGGCCTATACGTTACGCGTGATCCGTTGGTTCCTTCAACTCAGAGCCTCGCCCATGCGTCATCTGATCCTTCGCTCGACACTCTGCTTCGGTGCTCTCGTTCCAACCTCGGGCGGCCTGTTGGCCCAGGAGCCCGACTCCGCTCTTGGTGTCACGCTCACCTACGCGGTCGGAGCCGATCTCTCGTTTCTCAGGTGGGCCGAACGAGACCGCGGCATCCAGTTCAAGGACAATGGGGTGGTCCGGCCGGGGCTCGATATCTTCCGGGACCACGGCTACGACTGGATCCGACTTCGCCTGTTCCACACGCCGACAGAGCTACCCAATAACCTGGCGTATACCATCGCGCTGGCGCAGGACGCCAAGGCGCGCGGCTTCAAGTTCTTGCTCGACTACCACTTCGCCGACGGCTGGGCCGACCCGCAGCAGCAGCCGACACCTCGGGCATGGGACACCACCGACATCGCTGTGCTGGCCGATTCGGTGTTTGGGTATACGCGAAACACCATTCGCGCGTTTAGGGAAGCCGGCGTCATGCCCGAGATGGTACAGATCGGGAACGAGGTCCGGAACGGGATGATGTGGCCGCTGGGCCGGCTGCCGGAGCACTGGGACAACTTCGGCAAGCTGTTCAAGGCGGCGCTCGACGGCATCGACGCGGGCCGCGACCGGGCTACGCGCCCGTTGATCATGCTGCACTATGACAACGGGGCCGACACGGACGGTACCAAGGCGTTCTTCGATCGGTTCCACGATTACCATATCCCCTACGACATCATCGGGCTCTCGTATTATCCGTGGTGGCACGGTAACCTGCTGGAACTGCGGGACAACTTCCTGTCCATCCTGGACAACTACCCGGATAAGGACGTCATCCTGGTAGAGGTAGGCTACCGGCCCCACGAGTACGAGGCCGGCGAGTTGCCCCCCTTCTCCAACGACGCCCCGGGAGGCCCCCGGAAGGCATTCCTCGAGGCCGTGAACGAGACGCTGCTGGGTATTTCCGACCGACGGATCAAGGGCATCTTCTGGTGGGAACCAGCGAGCGCCTGCGACCGGGATTACTTCGACGCGGACTGCAACGCCAGGCCGGTCATCACCGTGTTCGACAAGTACCGACGCCGCTAGGGTATGTCGAGACTCTTGGCCTTCGTCGGCGCACTCGTCGGAGGCTGGCTCGGATGGTGTGCCGGGTCCTTAGTGGGCACCATGACGGCCTTCGTCCTCAGCGTCGTGGGAACGGCAGTGGGTGTCTACCTTGGGCGTCGCATCGGCCGATACTACTTCCAGTAATCGGACCGCCAACCGGCGGCGGTCACGCCAACGAGGGCCTCGGATGGAGTGGGCATGGCGCTGGACACTGTTCATCCTGATCGTCGGAGCGGCCGACTTCGCGGTCCGCCTCGTCACCGGGTTCAACATGGCATGGGTGGTACGAGCGGAGGCCGTGTTGTTTCTCGGTGCGGGTGTCACGCTCTGGGTGTTCCATCGTGAGAAGCCGGCACAGGTTCGCTGGCACCTCTGGACACAACGGGTCTTGGTGGCAGTGTTTGCCCTCGCGGGCTTGCGCGCGGCGCTTTGGGCCTTCGGCCTGCCCGTCGCTCGCGCTAACGTGATCGCGGCAGTTGCCGCGGTCGTGTTGGGAGGTCTAGCAATCCGGCATCGCAGCACGACTTCGTCGGCAGGGGGTGAGTGACCCGTGCCATTTGAGTATCAACCCGTCCTCAGAGGTGACCTCGTCATATTGAGGCCCCTTCGCTCCGACGACTACGATGACCTCTACCGCGTCGCTGCCGATCCCCTCATCTGGGAGCAGCATCCCGTCCCGACCCGTCACGAAGTAGGAGAATTCCAGGCGTTCTTTAGCCGGGCCTTGGCGTCCGGCGGGACGTTGATCGCCATCGATGCCGACAGCCACACCGTGATCGGGTCCTCGCGGTATCATGGCTACGACGAGGAGGCGAGCGAGGTCGAGATTGGCTGGACATTCCTGGCCCGATCCCACTGGGGCGGGCGCTACAACGGCCAGCTGAAGCAGCTCATGTTGGAGCATGCCTTCCACTTCGTGAATCGCGTGGTCTTTTGTATCGGCCCGCAGAACCTGCGCTCGCAGCGGGCGGTCGAAAAGATCGGCGCGGTGCGCGCGGGATCGAGGTCCGACGCCGAGGGCCGCGCAAGCCTTCTCTACCTGATCACAGCCGCGACATTTGGCGGCCAATCACGGCCGTGACGGCTCAGTGGATACGAGTCTGCGGGGCTGGCCGTTTCCATGCTCTGGTTGACAAGTTGTGGAGCCGGACGAGGCGGGTATATCCTATTGAACGTCGCCGCTAGGGCCTCGTAGGTCGGAGCTCAAACCGCGCAGTGCTGCCGACCATGGGGTCTGGTGAGTCACCCGATCACTGCGGGGTCCAGCACGGGCTGCAATGAGAGGAGAAGCCAGATGAATACACTGAGTGCCATCATTCAAGTCGTCATCGCGCTGGGAATTCTAAATGTTTGGCTGCTGCGATTCGGAAAGCCGACCGAGTGGCGCGGCGGCAACGCCACTAACATGAAAGAGGAATTCCGGGCTTATGGTCTTCCCGAGTGGTCCGTGGGCGTGATCGGGGTCCTGAAAGTTGCGCTCGCCCTGCTGCTGCTGGTTGGCGTGTGGCTGCCGGCCGTGACCCAACCCGCGGCCGTCGGGTTGGCGATCTTGATGCTGGGCGCAGTGGCGATGCATGTCAAAGTGAAAGACCCCCTCAAAAAATCGCTCCCTGCTTTTTCCGTTCTGGTTTTGTCCTTGTACGTGGCGTTCTTTTGAGGAGTGAGCGGAAGAGCATGATGCAGGTGCGGCACGATCGAGAACGTCAGTAATCGGCATGCCGGCCACGAGCGACCCAGTAAGGTCGACTGAGCTACTGGCCGGCGAGTGTTGTGCTACAACTCACCCAGGACAGACAAATGAGCCCTGACACACCGAAATCCAAAGGCAGCCACTCGGGCACCGCGGCCAAGGCAGGCATCGGCTTCGGCACGGCGCTCGCGATCGCCATCTCGTGGAGTGCCAACAAATCGATCCTCTGGGCCATCCTCCACGGCCTCTTGTCGTGGATCTACGTCATTTACTACGCGATCCGGTACCAGTAGGAGGCTTCCGCGTGTCCCCGGTACTCGCACTTCTCGCGCGGCGTGCGATTGTGGCCGTACCGGACGCAACAATCTTTGTCCACCAGTCGGCTACCCTCCCGAGTTCCCGATGCAGATACCCCAACGCGCCCCGTTCAACACGGTACTGAAGCCGCTCCAAGACTTCCTCCGCCTGGAAGCCTCGGGCGGGCTGGTATTGATGGCGGCGGCCATATTGGCGATGGTCGTCGCCAACTCGCCGCTGGCAGGCTCCTACGCCGCATTGCTCGACCTTCGACTCTCGGTCAGCGTCGGCGACTACGGAATCGACAAGCCGCTGCTCTTGTGGATCAACGACGGCCTGATGGCGGTGTTCTTCTTTCTCGTCGGTATGGAGCTCAAGCGCGAGGTGCTCGAAGGCCACCTCTCGAGCCTGCGTCAAGCGACCCTGCCCGCCGTCGCCGCCATTGGTGGAATGCTGGCCCCCGCGATCTTCTACGCGGCGTTCAACTGGGGTGACGCCGTCGCCATGAAGGGCTGGGCCATCCCGACGGCGACGGACATCGCCTTCGCGTTGGGGGTGCTGTCCCTGCTGGGAAAACGAGTCCCGCCGGCCCTCAAGGCGTTCCTCCTGAGCGTCGCCATCTTCGACGACCTCGGCGCCATCGTGGTGATCGCCCTGTTCTACACCGCCGAGCTGGGTGTGCTCTCGCTGATAATCGCGGCGGTCCTCATTCTCGGCCTCACCGGCCTCAACCGTTTTGGCGTGACGAAGCCTGCAGCGTACTTCGTCATTGGCATCCCCCTGTGGATTGCGGTGCTCAAGTCCGGGGTTCATGCGACCCTGGCGGGCGTCGTGCTGGCGATGTTCATCCCGCTTAGGAGTCCGGACCACGCGTCGGGGTCGTCGGCACCGGAGCCGCTGCTGCGTCACCTCGAACATGCGCTCCACCCCTGGGTGGCCTTTGGCGTCTTGCCCCTCTTCGCGTTCGCCAACGCCGGCGTCTCGATCGTGGGCCTCTCCATGAGCGACATCCTGCACCCTGTGCCGACCGGTATCGTGACCGGGCTATTCTTCGGCAAACAGGTCGGGATAATGCTCTTATGCTGGCTTGCGGTTCGGCTCGGCATCGCGTCACTTCCCACGGGCGTCGGCTGGTGGCAATTGCACGCCACGGCATTATTGTGCGGCATCGGCTTTACCATGAGCCTCTTCATCGCGTCGCTCGCGTTCGAGCAGGGCGCGACGACCTACCTGGGATTGGAGCGGCTTGGTATCCTGATCGGCTCGCTGGGCGCGGGATTCTGTGGTTATGTGGTACTCCGCGTTACCCTGGGAGCCCAGGCAACGACCAAATGAGCCACCGGCCTGCTCCTGTGAGTCCAGTCATCTCCCGCGTGACCGGCTTTCCGTAGGAGGATTCCTCGTGTCCGGCACACTCACACTCCTCGTGCTGCTTGCGGCCACGCCAAGCCCGGGCTCCTCGCCGGGGTACCGGGATACCGGAGCCCGATGCTGCACCGCGACCATCCGAGTGCGCGTGCCGGATGGCACCGGCACCGTCTATCTGGCCGGCAGTCTGCCCCAGCTCGGCCCGTGGCGTCCCGATGGGCTCGCCATGACCGGCCAGGGTCGCGAGCGCTCCACCCAGATCACCGCCCCGCCGGGCACAACCTTCGAGTACAAATTCACCCTCGGTTCCTGGGACCGTGAGGCACTGGGCCCGAGCGGCACGGTGCCGCCCAACCACCAGCTGGTCATCCACCGCGACACGGTCGTGGTCCACGAGATCACCGACTTCAAGAAGGACCCCAAGGAATACATCGCCGATTGGAAGGGGTCGGGAGTCAAAGGCCGGCTGGTCTACTGGCCCGACGTCCGGTCGGCCTTCCTGGGGCCGACCCGCCACGTCGAGGTCTGGCTGCCGCCGGGCTACGACGATGCGCCAGCCGCGCGCTATCCGGTGCTCTACATGCACGACGGGCAGAACCTGTTCGACCCGCGCATTGCAAACACCGGCATCGACTGGGGCGTGGACGAAGCGGTGACACAGCTAGTCGACCGTGGTGCCATCCCGCCGGTCATCGTGGTCGGGGTGTGGAGCACCGCGGAACGGGGGCCGGAGTACTCTCCCTGGCACGGCGCACCCAGGTACGCACGGTTCCTGATGGAGGAGCTGATGCCGCGCGTCAACCGGGAGTTCCGGACCCTCACCGGCCCGGAGAACACGGCGGTCATGGGCTCCTCGATGGGCGGGCTCCTGTCGTTCTACTTGGTGACCCACCACCCGGACGTGTTCGGCGCCTGCGGCTGTGTGTCCACCCACTTCCCGATCTCCGAAGCAGTCGTCGCGGAGGTCTTCCCGAATCTCTCCGCGGTCGCGAACCCGGACACGACGCCCTACATCATCAAGGACATCGCAGCGGGGCGGAAGGTTCCGCCCAACACCCGGTACTGGTTCGATTACGGCACCCTGGGACTCGATTCGGCCTACGGGCCGACCCACGCGGCGGTCCGCGCCTGGCTCGTCGACCAGGGACTGGTCGAGGGCCGGGACTTCGCGGTCCGGCGCTACGCCGGCGCCACCCACAACGAGGCCTCGTGGCGCGCCCGGCTCCGCGACCCGCTGACGTTCCTGTTCGGAAGGCCGAGCACCGACGTGAACCTCGATACGCCCGGCTGGGCGGCGGACGCGGTTTGGTACCAGATCTTCGTCGAGCGTTTTCGAAATGGTGATCCGTCCAACGACCCCACCGCGCACGACGTGGCCGGCTTCACCACACAGCCGATGCCGAAAGATTGGCGGCCGACGCCGTGGACCCAGGACTGGTATCGACAGGAACCCTGGGCCAAGGCGACCGGTAGGGATTTCTACGGTACCGTCCAGTTCCGCCGCTACGGCGGCGACCTCCAGGGTGTGATGGACCAGCTGGACTACCTCCAACAACTCGGTGTCACGGCCCTCTATCTCAACCCGGTCAACGACGCGCCATCGCTCCACAAATTCGATGCCCGGAACTATCGCCACATCGACCGGAACTTCGGCCCCGACCCGATCGGCGACGAGGCGCGGATGACGGCCGAGACCCCGCGGGACCCGACCACCTGGGGCTGGACCGCAGCGGACAGCCTATTCCTCGCCCTGGTCCGCGAGGTGCACCGCCGCGGCATGCGCATCATCCTGGACTACTCGTGGAACCACACTGGGACCAACTTCTGGGCCTGGCAGGACGTGCTGGCGCGCCAGCGGGCGTCACCGTACGCCGATTGGTACGAGATCACGCGCTTCGACGACCCCGCGACCCCCGATACCAACGAGTTCGCCTACCGCGGCTGGGTCGGCGTCGCGTCGCTCCCGGAGTGGAAAAAGATCGGCCGGCCCGCGGGCCAGACCCACGGCGCCATCGAAGGCACTCTCGTCCCGGGAGTCCGGGACCTGGTCTTCAATGTGACCCGGCGCTGGCTCGACCCCAATGGCGACGGCGACCCGTCGGACGGCATCGACGGGTTCCGGCTCGACGTGGCCGAGATGGTGCCACTCGGCTTCTGGCGCGACTACCGGCGATTCGTTCGGAGCATCAACCCGGAAGCGTACCTGGTGGGCGAGGTGTGGTGGGAGTCGTGGCCGGACCGGATGTACGACCCGGCGCCGTGGCTCCAAGGCGACGTGTTCGACGCCGTGATGAACTACCGCTGGTACGCGCCCACCAGGAGTTTCTTCGCCGGTGCTCCGCCACGACTCAGCGCCTCACAATACGCGGCCCAGCTCGATTCGCTGAACATGGGTATCGACCCGTCACATCTCCGGGTGATGATGAACTTGACGGCGAGCCACGATACCCCGCGCTTCGGCACATCGATCTACAATCCGGGCCGATACAAGTACCATGCGAACCCGAGCGAGGACCAGAACTACCGGATCGACCGGCCCGACGAGCGCACTCGCCGGATCCAGCAGATGATTCTGGTGCAGCAGTTCACTTACATCGGGGCACCCCACATCTGGAACGGCGACGAGGTGGGGATGTGGGGCGCGGACGACCCGGACCCCCGGAAGCCACTGGTGTGGGCCGACCTCCGCTACGACGACGAGACTACTCACCCGTTCAGCCGGCGCCGCCCTCGCAACAGGGTAGCGCCCGACACGGCGCTCTATCGGGTCTATGCCGACCTCATCGCCCTGAGAAAGCGCCACCTCCGCCTTTTCGTCGACGGCGAGGTATCCTTTCTCGCAACCGACGATGCCCGCGGTCTCTTCGCCTACGAGCGGGCGCTCGGCGCGCAGCGCGCGATCGTCGCGTTTAACATCTCCGATCGGCCGCAGACCATTACGGTCCGCGCGGTGAACGGCACATACCGCACGGCGTATCCCGGTGTCGATGCTGTGGAAGTAACGGACGGATCTATGACCGCTCGATTGGCACCTCGGGCCGCTACTATCTGGATTCGTGACTGAAATCGGAGAGACTCGAGACCACACCCCTGGAGGCTTGTATCATGACCGCGAGACCATCTCTTCCCTTCCTACTTCTCATGGTGTTCATCGCCCCCGTGCAGGCCCAAACGACGGCGGCCGAGATCAACGGCGTCATTGTGCCCTACGTGGTGAAGGGCAGCGGCCCGCCGCTCGTGCTGATTCATGGATGGGCCGTCAACCACCACTACTGGGACGGCGACGTCGAGGCCCTCGCCGAGCACTATACGGTGATCCGGTATGACCGTCGAGGGTTTGGTGATGCGAGCGGCAAGCCGGACCTCACGGCAGATGCGGCAGACCTGGCTGGACTACTCGCTCACCTCGGCCACACGCGTGCGCATGTAATGGGTCATTCGCAGGGAGCGAGTGTGGCTCTTACGTTCGCCATTCGGTATCCCCAGATGGTCCGGGGCCTGGTCTTGTTCGGCCCCGGTCCGACCGTGGCGGATCTCGCACTTCCCCCAAGTACGAAGGGGCCTCCGATTGCGCACTGGATTGCGTTGGGAAAACAGTATGGCGTGGACTCCTTGCGTGTTGCGATTGCACGTTGGGCCGCCAACTCGTTTGGCGGCGGACCGTTATCTCGGGACGTCATGGAGCGGGCCGAGCAGATGCTAAAGACGTACTCGGGCACCGATCTTCTGGATCCACCGGCGCCGCTGAACCTGGCGCCGCTTCCCCGTGTGGACGAACTGCAGTCAGTAGCCACACCGACACTTGTCATCCACGGCGACCAGGAAATGGCTATGGTCCGTCTCGTCGCCGAGACTCTCGTGTATGGCATTCCCAGTGCGCAACGGGTCGTGGTGGCCGGCGGTGGCCACACCGTGAATTGGGCCGAGCCGGAGCGCTTCGCAGCGGAGGTGCTACGCTTCTTGCGGACGGTCGACTGAGTGCGGCGGACTCGCGAGGGTGCCGCTGCCGCTTGGCTTCAACCGATCAACGGATCATCGTGATACCCCTAGCGGGCTGAACAGGAGGTAGAACGAGAGCACGATCGCCACCACGACCACACCGAGGATCTTAGCGGTGCGGGACGACTCGAGCGCGATGGTGGTATTCTGGCGGAACTCCATCGGCTGGGGCAGCGGGCGGATCAGGGTGATTACCGCCATGATCGCCAGACACAAGGCGAAACACACGGCCATACGGTTCAGGAACTGCAGGCTGGGCACGGCGAGCTTGAGCAGGCCGTAGGCCACAATGTTGGTGACGAGACCCACGGTGCCGCAGACGGCCGGCGCGCGTTTGATGATGAGCCCAAAGGCGAACACGGCCAGGATGCCGGGCGAGATGAAGCCTTGGCCTTCCTGGATGATGGTGAAGATGCTGTTGCTGATGGCCGGATTGCCCAGCTGAGGCGCCAACAACACCGCCACGGCTGCAAAGCATACGACGGAAAAGCGACCCACCCGCACCACCGTCGTCTGAGTGGCCTTCGGGGAGATGAATTTCTTGAAGACGTCCATGGCAAAGATGGTGGATGTCGCATTCAGCATGGCCGCGAGCGAGCTGACCACCGCGCCGAGCAACGCAGCCAGTACAAAGCCGACCAGTCCAATGCCCTGCGGCAGCACATGGCCGAGCAGCTGGGCCAGTGCCGTATCGTACTTATAGGCGATCAGCTTCTCGGTGGCGGGGGCACGTCCCGCGGCCCGGGCCGCTTCCGTGACCCGCCGGTTGAAGGCTCCGATTTCAGCCGCGAGGCCCGGGTTGACCGCCGCCCACGACTGATCTTCTGAAATGAAGACCGTGAACTCGCCCACCGTGATCTTGCCGAACGCGTCCTGCGTGATGGGCAGGACATTCGGGTTTCGGGTGGTAAGAGCCTGGATGGCCCCTTGGTCCGGGTAGATCGCCAATAGGTATCGGTCGGTCTGCCACGCCGCCACCTGATCGTCCGGCGGTGCCACGGCGGTTTCGACGAACTGGGTTCGGGGATTGGCAGCCAGATAGCGCGCCAGGCTGTTGGCGGTGTCCCCGCTGGCTTCGAGCCGCATTTGCCCCGAGTAGAGATTGAACGCGATGATGCCGGGCACGACGATCACGAACGGGATGAACAACTTCATGAAGGCCGCGAAGACGATGCCCCGCTGCCCCTGGGCCAGCGACGCCGAGCCGAGGGTGCGTTGCGTGATGTATTGGTTGAGGCCCCAGTAGTAGAAATTCGGAATCCACAGTCCGAGCAGGAGTGCGGTCCACGGCAGGATGATGTCCGAGGACGGCAGGAACATGTTCATCCTGGTTTGGTTGAGCGTCCAGAACCGTTCCAGCGACCCCGCGTTGGGGTCCAGCGGCAGGATGCTCACGGCCCCGGTTTGGGCGCTGAGCACGGCGGCCCCCTCGGTCGCCATGCCCAGTTTCTGAAAGGCGAACCAGAGGATCACCGCCCCACCCACGATCAACGCACTGCCCTGGAGAAGGTCGGCCCAGGCACAGGCCTTGAGGCCACCGGCGGTCACGTAGGCCATGGCGATGACGCCGATGACCAAGGAGCCCGTAGCCAGACTCAAGGAATACCCCGCCTTCCCGGCGAGCGTGCTGATGGTCAGGGCACCGGAGTACGTCACCGACCCAAGCAGCAGCAAGTAGATCAGGATGGTGGCGACGGCCATGATGGTGCGCGCCCCGCCGGTGTAGCGGTATTCGAGGAATTCCGGCATGGTGTAAATGCCGGCGCGCAAGAAATACGGCAGAAATCCGAACGCCACCACGACCAGTGTGATGGCCGCCATCCACTCGTAACTGGCGATGGCGAGGCCCACATGGCTCGCGGCGTTCCCGCTCATGCCCACGAATTGTTCGGTCGAGATGTTGGAGGCGATCAACGAAAACCCGATCAGCCACCAACTCAAACCACGGCCGGCGAGGAAGTAGTCTTCACTGCCCTTCTCGCTCTTGCTCTTGATCAGGCCGATGCTCACGACGGCCACCACGAAGGCCACAAAGATCAAGATGTCCCAAACCGAAATCTGAAAGCTCTCAGGGCTCATGGTGGGTCCGGAGTTCGGGAAGGAGTAGACCGCTCTCTAGTGAGCGTTCATTCTGCTGGGCGGATCCGAACGGCCTGGCCGCCGCCCGGTGCAAGCTGCATGCGGAGCGTGGACCCCGCGTCGACGGGACGGCTCGAGATCGACATGGGAAACGGGTCGTGCAGCCAGTGGGCCCCCTCGCCGTCGGCATAGATCTCCGCAACGAAGTGCTGTCCAGCGGGCAGGAACGCGAGCGGAACCTCAAACGTGCGGGCCTCTTCGTCCGTGATGGCACCGATGAACCAGTCCGGGCCTCCTCGCTCCTGCCGCGCCACGACCACGTAGTCGCCGATCCGGCCTTCGAGCACCCGGGTTTCTTCCCAATCCACCGCGACGTCCTTGATGAACTGGAACGCAGGCTGGCCCTGGTAGTTCTCGGGCAGGTCCGCCGCCATCTGCATCGGCGAATAGAGCACCACATAGAGCGCGAGCTGCTTGGCCAGGGTGGTGCGAACCCGCGCCGCTTCGGGCGGGCGCGGCGTTCCGTCGGTCGACGCAATCAGGATGTCGAACACCCCGGGGGTGAAGTCCATCGGTCCTGAGAGCATCCGGGTAAAGAAAAGGATCGTCTCGTGCTCGGGCGGGTTACCGCCGTCTCCGGCCCAGGCGTTGTATTCCTGGCCCCTGGAGCCCTCCCGGGTCATCATGTTGGGATAGGTCCGGCGCTCCCCGGTGTCCTTGATCGGCTCGTGCACGTCGAGCATGATCCCGCGCCGCGCCGCTTCCTGGATCACCTTCCGCCAGTGCCGTACCATGTACTGGCCGTGGTGTGCGTGGCCCTGAGCCGTCTTGTCACCCACATAGCCGGTCTTGATCGCCCTGATCCCAAGACGCTGGTAGAGGTCGAAGGCGTCCTCCAGCTGTCGCTCGTAATTTTCGACCCCCATAGACGTCTCGTTGTGACCGACGAGGGTCACGCCTTTCTGGCGGGCGTACTTGGCCAGGCCTTCCAAGTCGTAGTCCGGGTAGGGCTTGGTAAACGAGAACGAGTCGGCGTTGGCTATCCAGTCGCCGTCCCACCCGACATTCCACCCCTCGACCAACACCCCACCGAAGCCGTTGTCGGCGGCGAAGTCGATAAACCGCCGGGCGTTGGCGGTCGTGGCGCCATGCCGGGGACCCGAGCTCCAGGTCACCTTGTTGATGTGCATCCCCCACCAGATGCCGACGTATTTCATCGGCTCGATCCAGCTCACGTCGCCGAGCACGTTGGGCGGGTTCAGGTTCAGGCCGATGACCGAGGGCGCCAGGTCAGTGGCACGATCGGCCAGCTGGATGGTCCGCCACGGCGTCACAAACGGCGCCCGGCCATACACCTTGGCCCCGTCCGCCCATGCCGTCAGCGTCACCCGCAACCTGCGGTCGCGCGAACTGGTCAGGTTCATCCCCGCATAGTCGACCAGGTTCGCCTCGTGAATCACCAGGTAGAGCCCGTCGTAGGTCTCCATCGTGAGCGGCGTGTGCACCTCGGGCAGGGTGGTCATCGGCGACGACCCGTACATGAGCTCGTACCGGTGGGTCGGGTCGTTGGCTGGAATCCACCACGCTCGTGCATCGGTGGCCAGGTAGAACTCGGTGAGCTCGTCCGTGATCACGAACGATTGGAGCGCGGGCTGCTCGGGAAACTCGTAGCGAAACCCTACACCGTCGTCGAAGGCTCGAAAGACAACGGTGAAGCGGCGGTTGGGCTGCGACATCTCGGCGACCGACACGCGCAACTCATTGTGGTGGTCGCGTACCCGGGCCACCTGGCCCCACGGCTGCTCCCACGTCTCGTCGACCATGTTCCGTTCGGTGCCGGTAATCCTCAGGCTGTCGCGGAGGGGCGGAGCGTCCGTGAACGCGAAGCCCAGTCGGGAAGGGAGCACGACCTTCCGGCCCCCACGGTCCAGGCTGTAGAGCAACGCGCCCGCTCGAGTCTCGACCGTCACGATGTTCCGGCCGTCGGGCGAGGCAACCCGCACCGGCTCCTGTGCCGACGCGCCGGCCGCAGATGTTGACAGCGCCAGTGTCGCGAGGATGAACCCCCGGCGAGCAAGCCTCCATACCAATTTCATCCATCCTCCAGTGTGGGCGCCGGCCGTTGCCTGGACGCACCCGACCGCAAGCCTACCGCCGTTCGCTCAAGAGCACCAGATCATATCCCGTCGTGAGCGCGATCGCACCGTTGGTCACTGTGCCTGCCATCCCGGAGTAGGCATCCATCAGCTCGGTCCCGTCGGGAAACACGCCGAAAACCGGGATGGTCTTCCGGCCCTTGCCCTGGTCCATCGCCACAAGCACGCGATCGGAAAGCCCCGCTGTTTCGAGCGTGCGGCTAAAGATGTGCGGCGCCGCCTGAAGCCGGCGATGCTCGCCCGCCCCGACAGCCGGGTGGGCTCGGCGGAACGTGCCCAGCTTCCGCCAATGCTCCAGCAGCTCCGCCGTCGTGCCTCCGCGCTCGAGGTCCGTCCAGTTCATGAACGAACGGAGATTGGCATCGCCCTCGGCGCCCGCGACCCTGAGCGGCCGCGCCAGCTCATCGCCATAGTAGATCTGGGCGCCACCCGGCGCGAGCAGCAGGCGAGTGCCGGCACCGTAGGGATCCTGCCGGTCCCGGTCGTATGGACCCCCGTCGTCGTGCGAGCTCAGGTAGTTGAGAACCGCGACGCCCCGAAGCGCTCCCTCATGCAGAATGGCGGAGTACAGCGAGAACAGGCTGTCCAGCGACGCCGCCGCGTCACGCTTGAAGCCGAAATTGATGAGACCGTCGTAACCGTAGTCGAAGAAGGCCACGGTCCGGTCTCCGAAATCGAAGTCCCGTCCGTGGCGCACCTCGTAGTTGTAGACCTCCCCCACCATGTAGAACGGGAGGTCGTCTAGGACCTGGCCCGGGTGGGCTCGCTTCCAGTCCGCGAATGCCCGCTCGGCCTCGCGCTTCAACTCCGCGCTGACCGACTCGCCGAAGTGCTTGGAGGTATCGACCCGGTACCCGTCGAAGCCAACCTCGCGTACCCAGTCCGTGAGCCACTTCATGATGTAGAAGCGAGGGGCGCGGGGATACCCGGTACGCCGGAAGAACGCGCCGAGTTCGCTCAACTCCTGATCGGCCCTGCCCTCCTGCCTCCACTTTTCGACCAGCGCCTGGGGAAGCTCGACTGGATCGTCGCGCTCGGTCAGCACGTCCGGGAGATTGGCCACCAGAGTGCACTCGACCGTCGTCGCGTAGCTCTGGTAGGTACATCTGGGGCTGGTGCGGACCCAATCCTCGGGCCACTGGGGGTCCAAGGGCGTGACGGGCCCCGTGTGGTTGATGACCGCATCCATTAGAACACGGATGCCGCGCCGGTGCGCCGCATCCACCACCCGGCGCACATCGTCGTCGGTGCCCAGCGCCGGATCCACCGCGGTCCAGTCGCGGGTCCAGTAGCCGTGGTAGCCGTAGGTTGTCTCGGTTCCCTCGTCGACGCTCCCATGAATCTGCTCCACGAAAGGAGTCAGCCAGATGGCGTCAACGCCGAGGCTATCGAAGTAGCCCTGGTTGATCTTCCGGAGCACTCCGGCGAGGTCTCCGCCCTGGAAGCTCCGGAGCACTGCGCCATCCTGTGCACGGCCGAGGGCGAGGTCGTTGGTGGGATCGCCGTTCTCGAAGCGGTCGGTCAGCAAGAAGTAGATCGTGGCGCTGTTCCAGAACGCGGCCGGGTCTGAGGCCAGGGCCGATCGATGCTCTCCTGCTCCACGGCCAGCGCCGGGAGAACCGGCATGGCGCGCCGTCGCCGCACACGCGCCGAGGCTCAGCAGGACTATGGCACGGAGCAGACTCTTCATATCCCGACCACCGTCCATGGTAATCTCATGACGTAACCTTCGCCGCCACATCGTCGCGATCCTCAACGCGGAGCGTCAGCGCCGCGGCCAGCACGAGCGACACCCCCCCGACGAGGAGGGCGTAGATAGCGTGCCCGCCGAAGAAGCGTCCGACGACGAAACCGAGGATCGCGGCCGCAACGATCTGGGGAATGACGATGAAGAAGTTGAAGACGCCCATGTAGTATCCCATCTTCGAGGGCGGCAGAGACCCGGTCAGGATCGCGTACGGCATCGAGAGGATGCTCGCCCAGGCAATCCCCACACCCACCATGGAGCCCAGCAGGAACCGGGGGTCTGAGATGACAAAAATGGAGCCGAGCCCCACGGCGCCGCACACGAGGCAGATGGCGTGGGTCATTTTCCGGCTGGTGTGCTTCGCGAGCACCGGAATGCCGAACGCCACTACCGCGGCGACACCGTTGTAGGCGCCGAACGCAACACCCACCCAGTTGGCTCCTTCATTGTACAGTGCCGAGGTGGTGTCGGTAGTGCCGTAGATGTGACTGGTAACCGCCGCGGTGGTGTAGATCCACATGGCGAAGAGGGCGAACCACGAGAAGAACTGCACCCATGCCAGCTGTTTCATGGTATGGGGCATGTCCTGGAAATCGTTCAGGATAGTGATGAAGCCGCTATCGTACTTGCCACCGCGCTGCATGAGCCCGCTGATGATGAGTAAGAGGCCGGCGACGCCGATCCCGGCCGACAGGATCATGACCTGATAGATCGCGGCGCTGGCGAGCCAGAAACTGACGGCCGCGCCCACGATGAGCAGGATCCACCCCAGGCGCAACTGTCGCGACCCGTTTAGCGCAAACTCCTCTGCCGTCCGTACTTCTCTGGTCTGACCTTCGCGCTCCTGGTTGTCCTCGAAAGCGGCCATTTCCTCCGGCGAGTACTCCCTCGACTTGATGACCGTCCACAGCACCGCAATGAAGAACACGGCAGCGCCGAGATAGAAGGAGAGGCGCACCGAGTCGGGAATCATGTGCGGGGGCGCCTCGTTGGCCACGCCGAATTGGGTCGTGAGCAGCCAGGGCAGCGCGGACGCTACCACGGCACCGGTGCCGATGAAGAAGCTCTGCATCGCGAACCCGGTGGTGCGCTGCTCCGACGGCAGGTTGTCTCCCACGAAGGCGCGGAACGGCTCCATGGAGATGTTGATGGAGGCGTCCATAATCCAGAGCATGCCGGCAGCCACCCAGAGTACCGGAGAATTCGGCATGGCGACGAGGGCCAGCGAGGCGAGGATGGCACCGCCAAGGAAATAGGGCCGGCGGCGGCCCAGGCGGTTCCAGGTGCGGTCGCTGAAGTAGCCCACAATGGGCTGAACCACGAGCCCGGTCACCGGAGCGGCAATCCATAAGAGCGGAATGCTCTCGACACTGGCACCCAGCGTCTCGAAAATCCGGCTCACGTTCGCGTTCTGCAGTGCGAAGCCAAATTGGATGCCCAGAAATCCGAAACTCATGTTCCAGATCTGCCAGAACGTCAGGCGCGGCTTGGGCCGCATGGCGGGCGCGGTGGCTGGTGATCCCATGATAGACCTGGGCCTCAGGGTTGGAGTTTACGGGTTCCGGGCGCGGCGGAGTCGATGAACCAGCGCGTCGATCTCTGGGTCGCTGAATATTTCGTCGAGCAGCTTCTGCATGGGTCGCTGCCAGTTCGCGCGTTCCGACGAGCGCGTGCCGGGCAGGTTGACCCCCCGCTCCTCGAGCCATAGGTCCTCGAGCCAGGGAACGACGAGCGGGCTCTCTGACTGGCCGAGCCACTCCAAGAGTCTGGCAAGGAACTCATGGGGCGTGTCCACCTCGCAATCCAATCGCGTTGCAAGCCGCGTGGCAGCGCGCGACCGTTCCTCCCGCGCCCTTGCGACGCTCCCCTCCGCCAGGAGACGGTAGCGCACCCGCTCGTCGATGTCTGCACCACTGAGCCAGCCCGCGAAGGTCGGCGTGTCGTGCGTGCCTATCTGCGCCATGTCGGTGCCGGCCGGAGGTGCCACTTCCGGGTCTTTCGATGCCTGGAACTGCGCCAAGTAGGTTCCCCAGATCCGGTGGCGCGGCAGTGCCTCGTCGATTTCCGGGGGAACGGTGCCCAGGTTCTCTCCCACCACCTCGCACTGGTTGAGATGTGACTCCAGCGTCAGGATGGCGAACAGCTCCTCCGCGGGATACGAGACGTAGGTCCCCTGATGCAACCCGAACCCGTGAGGAATCCAGTAGAGCCTGGTCCAGGCCATGATGTGGTCGATCCGGAGCACCCCCGCGAGCCACGCCTGGTGGGCGATGGACGCCGCCACGTAGCGGTGACCCTCCAAGCGCGACGCCTGGGGCAACACCGGTGGGAAGCCCCAGTCCTGTCCGCTCGGAAAGCCCTGGTCCGGAGGGGCGCCAACGGACATTCCTTGACCGAACAGCGCCTGCCGGGACCACGGATCGTACCCGTCCGGGTGGACGCCAACCGCCAGGTCGAGACCGACCCGCATCCCACCCGCTTCCAGGCCATGGCGCAGCTCGTCGAGCTGCCGGCGCACCAGCGACTGGGCCACGAGATGGAAGCGTTCCTCCTCAGGATCCACATGCTCGGGCTCCAAGGTGCCGGCCCGGGCAGGTGCCGGCCAATCGCGCCAGTTTCTGCCGAGCCGGGCCTGCGCCCCTCGGAAACGGGCGTAGCGAGTCAGCTCGTCGTCGAGCTCGGAAGAACTCGGCATCGGGTGCCCCGCCAGGGCGCGTCGGACCTCGGCGTTGGCGCGGGTCACGTCGAGAATCTCGCCGGCTGGTGACGGCCGGTGGCCCTCCCCCAGATCCAGAATCAGCTCGGACCAAAAGAGACGGCTCACTGGGGAATAGGGACTTGGCTCGGGATGATTGGTGTTGAAGGTCGGGAGCAAGGGGAGCACCATGACCAGGTCCCCGCCCCGCTCGCTGATCCAGTGGCACACGGCCCGGAGGTCACAGAGGTCGCCCAGGGAGCGGCTCCGCGCGGAGCGAAGCGCGGCGAGTTCGGTGCCGACTCCCCAGCTCCGATGATCGCCCGGCCGGCGCCAAGCCATGACAGGCGCCGCGATCACGGTCGCGGTCTGGAGCGTGCTTGAAGCATCGACCGTGAGCCGGTGGTAGCCCAGCGGAAACGGGCGAGACGCACGGAGGGCGGCGCCGTCGGTCTCCAACGGGAGGATCTCGCCGTTCGCGAAGTGTATCTCAGCTCGGACCCGGCCGACGTCCGGCACCGCGAGCGAGGGGAGCCTTCCATCCCATGCGACCAGGACCGGCGGGAGTTTCGCGGCCTTGGTAGCCGCGCGATGGGCGCGGAGCGCGTCCGTTGCATCACTGGGTCGCTCGACCGGGGCGCCAAGCGCGGCGCAGACGCGGAGCAGTGTTTCCGGCGCCACGACGACGCGCCTGCCCAGCCCGTCCGTGTAGCGCACATGAACTCCCATGGCGCGGGCGAGCGAGCGGACGGTCCTCAGCTCATCCATCGGCGGACGCACCACTCCGGCCGGAGGGTGCAGCGTTATGACGCATGAAGATTCCCAGGGGTATCGAGTACCAATCCTGCTGGTCGAACGGCCGGCGGCGGCCGGCCATCGTCGCCCGGCGAAAAGCTAGGGTCACCGGCTGCCTTCCGCCAGCGGAATGACGGGAGTAGGCGGTGGCCGATCGTGCGTAGCGTGCCTGTGCTGGCGCCGGTGCGAAGAGATCGGCATATTCCGAATCGACGGCGCTTGTGTTCCGGAGCGTCACAGTGAGACGCTGGATGAAAGGAAGGTCACGTGCGTCACGGATCGTGGGTTCTCACGGTGTTGCTGCTGCTCGTCGGCTCGGCCTGCGCGCGCGGCGGCGGCGGCGAAGCACCCGAGCCGTCCGGTAGCCCGGTCCGCGTCGAGGTGACCAACAACTATGCGCTCGCCTTGGAGATCTTCGTGATCGGCGCCGGAACCACCCACCGGCTGGGGTCGGTGGATCCGGGAATGGTGGGCCAATTCGAGATTCCTCAAACAATCATCGGCAGCGGTCAGCTCGAGTTTCAGGCGAAGCCTCCCCCGCGCTCGCCCGCGCGCGAGCAAGCCCGGTCGGGTCCCATGCTGGTCGCGCCCGGCACGATCGTTGATTTCGTGATCACCCCCCGGTTGTTCAACAGTACGGCCACGGTCAGACCATAACCGCCTGACGCGCACGACGGACAACCGGTTCAGCGCACCCGTGGCAGAACTGCACGATCGATCCCTCCCCATCGTCAACGTGGCGGGTCGAAGCCGTCCTATCGATGGAACGGCTCCCGCCGGTCTGGCGGCGCGCTGGGCGGAATCCGGTACTTCGGCCGATCCGCGGCGAGCGACGCCACCACCCTTCCCTCCACCAACAATGCGGCGCGCACCTGCGTCCCGATTCGCGCAGTAGGGCGGTAGCGCGCAGAGGCCGGCCCGGGCTCCGAGCCATCGGTGGTGTAGCGGATTTCGTACGGCGGTGCTCGGCCCTCAAACGATTGCCCTGCGCTCAGGATCCGCACCGAGCCGCCGAGCGGGACGATCGCCAGCGCGCATACCGCCACGCGGGAGGCGCCCGGGGCGGGCTCGACGAGAATGCTGGCGATGCCGGCGTCGGTCGAGCACGCGGTGGCGCCGGCCAGCGTCGCGTCGCCCGTCACGCCGAAGGCCACGTTCTCCCACGCGTCGGGCACGACCGTGCCGGCGGCATCTACCAGCGACGCGTAGCAGAAGATGGTATCCGTGCGCTCAGGGTCACGCGGGCGCCCCGACAAGTCAAAATCCAGGGTCAGGCGGTCGATGGTCCCCGGCGTGCGCACTACATGTCGCGCTGCCAGGCGCCCTGCGATGTACCCCACGGCTTCCAGGGTTCCGGGCCGGAAGCCACCCGTGTGAAAGGTGAACGGCGGATGGGCGAGCCGGATGCTCATGCGGTCCTGGTCGGGGCCCTTTCGTTTCAGCAGCCGGCCGTTGAGGTGAAGGGCGACCTCGTCACAGTTGCTGAAGACGCGGACCCGAGGATCGGAGGACGGGGTCCAGTAGCTTGCGATGAACACCATGGGACCGGAGGTGGCGGCCGGCAGCCGTTCGTTCGCGGAGCGTTGGCTCTGGAAGAAGTAGTGTGAAAATTTCGGCAGCCGGAAGATGTCCATGCAACCGGATGACTCGATGTCCGGCGCGTAGCCCCGGTTGTAGTCGTACATCACCCAGAGCCCGTCGGCGAACGCGACGGTGGCCAGGTTGTCGTTGTGCGCCTCTTGGAAGTTTGCCGCTTGCTGCAGCTGAGCCCGTTCCCCTTGCCAGCGCAGCTGCCGGCTATTGCTCTCCGCCGGCGTCAGGTCCTGCCAGGTGCCTTGGCCCAGGCCGGCGTTCATGGCGTAGTATTCCCAGTCGCCGTATTCGCTCACCAGGCAAAGGCCGTCCTGCGCGTTGCGGCACCCGCCGTGCTGGCGCGCGTCGATGTGGACGTCGTAGCCCCGCATCCATCCTGCCGTGACGCACTGATCGCCCGGGTATTCCTCGTGCGCGATGGCGTGGGTTCGGGCCACGAACTCCGGCGGCATGGCCGACTCGTTGAGCGACACCTCCCACAGAATGACACACGGGTGATTGCGGTCCCGCCGGATCAAGTCGCGGCAATTGCGATATTGTAACTCGACGAACGCGGGATCCGAGTTGAAATACTGCCACCCGGGGATACAGTTCATGACCACCAAGCCGAGTTCGTCGCAGGCGTCCATGAAGGCAGGCGAATGGGGGTAGTGCGACAGGCGCACGTAGTCGAAGCCGGCCTCTTTGATCTTCAGCGCATCGCGGTACTGGGCCGCGTCTGACAGCGCATAGCCGATGTATGGGTACTCCTGGTGCCGATTGGTGCCGCGCAGGAACATCCGCTCACCGTTGATGTGAAAGCCATCGCGTGCGATGGCGAAGCGCCGGATGCCGACCCGTATTGTCTCTGCGTCCACCGTGCCGGCGTCGGTCACCACTTCGCAGCTGAGCGTATGGAGGCTGGGCGCGGCGGGGCTCCAGAGCGCCGGCGTGGTTACTCCCAGTTCCTGCGACACGTCAGTGTCGGCGTCCGACGCGAGCGTTACGATGGCGGATGTGGCAGTGGCGGCGATCGCTCCGTTGGGCGCGCGAAGCGTCGCGCGCACCCGGAAATTGCGTGGCATCGGGTACGCGTTTCGCACATGAGTTTGCACCCGCACCGTGGCCGACTCGTGCGAGACGCGCGGGTAGGTGACGAACACGCCGCCGCTCGCCGGACGATCCGCCAGCAGCGGGTCGGTAATGTGCAGCCGAGCTTGTTGAACCAGGTAGACGGGCCGATACAGCCCGTGGTACATGTTGAAATCGAGCTGGGCCATCGGCTTGGGGCCGGTGACTGGATCGTCGCGATTGTCGAGCCGCACCGCCAGCACGTGGCCTACACCGGGCCGCACCCGCTCGCTCAGATCGATCGTGAACGGGAGATACCCGCCTTGGTGGCCGCCCACGCGCTCGCCGTCGAGCCAGACGTCGGCCACGTTCATGGCGCCATCGAACCGGAGCAGGACCTGCCGGCCGGTGGTGTCCGGCTCCAAGCGCAGGGTGCGGCGGTACCAGCAGACGCCCTGCCACTGAGCCTCCGGCGAGCCCACGGATCCGGTGACCAGCGCCTCGATGCGGGCAGTGTGCGGCAGGGTGGCCGGCTGCCAGGCCGCGTCGTCCAGCCGCGGGCTCGCCGCACCGGCCGGGTCGTCGCGCAGAAACTTCCAGCCGGTGTCGAGTCGGGACACGCGGCGGGCCGGTGCCGCGGCGCGGCCCCGGAGCCAGCGCGGCAAGCCGAGCGCTGCGGCAAAGCCCGCCGCCGTCACTCCTTCGACGAAGCTTCTCCGTTTCACGGATGTCAGCGCCCCCGCCGCTCGAGCACCATCGCACCGTAGGCCGGCAGCATGACGGTGTCGCCCTGCTGGGTGCGGCCCGACAGCAGATCGAGCGAGCGCGCCACGTCGAAGCCGGGGACTATGATGCGTACCTCCCGCGGCCGGGCGTTCACCAGCACGGCAGTGTTGCCCCGGCGGTAGGCGATCACATCGTCGGGGGCGCTGGTCTCGACCACGCGGAGGTCCCCGGCACGAAAGGCCGAGTGTGTGCGCGACAACTCCAGCACCCGCCGGTAAAGGGCGCGGGCTTCGGCCGCTCGAGGTTGGTCCCATGCGATGGGGTCCCGCTCGAACAGGCGGAGCTTCTGAGGGCTCTCGACGCCCTGTCCGTTGTAGATCAGCGGCCGGCCGGGTAAGAGTGCCATCGCGACGAAGGCCGCCCGCGCGCCTGCGACTCTGCCGAAGATCTCGAGCGGCGGATCGTCCCAGCCGGTCTCGTCGTGGTTGGTGGTGAAGCGGAGCCGCATCCCCCCTGGTCGTATCGCGTGTTTGTCGGCCACCTCGGCCGGGACGAAGATGGAAGCCGACGCACCACGCCAGACCTCCTTGAGCCGGCTGTACGAATCCCACGCGTAGGTGAGGTCGAAGCCGAGCCGGTGCATCTTGAGGTCGCCCCACTCCGCGAGCAGGAGGATTGGCCGTAGGACGGAGGACCGCAACTGCGGAATGGCCTCGCGGTAAAAGACGTCGGGAATGAAGCCGGCCACGTCCACGCGAAAGCCGTCGATACCGAGGTCAACCAGCCAGTGGCGCATGGCGGCGATCATCGCACGGCGCAACGCGGGATTGCGATAGTCGAGCTGCACCACATCGGTCCAGTCGGTGGGATTGCCTTCGAGGTCGTGCGGGACGATTGGCTTACCCTCGTCGTCCCGGACATAGAAGTCCGGGTGCTCCAGAACCCAGACGGCATCGAGGGCAGTATGGTTCGGCACCCAGTCGAGAATGAGCTTCATCCCACGCGCATGCACGGCACTCACCAACTCCCGGAAGTCGGCCACGGTGCCCAGCGCGGAATCGATCGCGTAGTAGTCCCGCACCGAATAGGGCGATCCAAGAGTTCCCTTCCGGCCTACCACCCCAATCGGGTAGATCGGCATGAGCCAGACGACGTTGGCTCCGACTGCCTGAATCCGGTCGAGCCCGTCGATCACGCCCCGAAGATCGCCGGTGGGGGAGAAATCTCGGACGAACAGTTCATAGATGGTGCTGCGGGCAACCCAGGAGGTATCCGGTGCCAGGGCGATCCACGACGTGTCCGGTGCCAGGACGCGCGCCGGGACCTGGTCCGCCGCGGGCCGTGCCGTGGTGGAGTAGCACGCCACCGAGAGGAAGGCCGCAGCTATGAAGAGACGATTCCGCATCTATGGAATTCCTCCGTGGCTAGATCCGCGTCGTCGTGTCGATGGCGATGGCCGTACCCGGCGCCAGGCTGAGCTGCACCGTGCCGGTTGCGTCCACCACGATGGACGTGCCCGCGCAGGAGGTGCCTGCCACGCCTCCGGTCAGCCGGTCGCAGTAGGTGCCGGGTGCCAAGCCCGTGGCGATCGCCGCGGTCATGGTCGCGCCTTCGAGGTTGATCGCCACAAAGCCCCGGTCGCCGCGCGAGAAGGCGATGGCGTTGGCGCCGTTGTCCCACCAGTGGTTGATATCGGTGCCCGCGACGACTCGCCGAAACTCCACCATGTTCCGAATGTAGGGGTCGCGGTGCTCGCAGACCCACTGGCCTACCGTTGCCGTCTCCAGGCTCGCCGCGCAGGCCACCGGGTTGGTGTTGCCGTTGGCGTCGGACGGCGGGCCCATGCTGTTCCCGAGCGGACAATCGAAGGCGTAACTCGACAGGATGGACGGGTACCCGTAGGGCTGTGCCAGCATCCACACGTTGGCGAGTCGGAAGGCATCGCCATCGCGATAGCCGATACCGCACTGGTGCTGCGTGTCGTGATTCTGCAGGAATACCACGGCCTTGTCGGCCGGCATCAGTCCCCAGGCGGCCTCGGAAAACCGGTTCCCGGAGGTGCCGTTCGGGTTGAGCTGGGCGATGTATTCGCCGCTTACGCCGCGGAACTTGTTACCCACACCGACGAAGGTGAACTCGGTGATATCCGCGGCACCGCCGGAACGATATCCGGCACCGAAGTAGTCGCGCGGAGATAGCGCTTCACCCGCTCCCCCGATGACCTCGAGGAAGACGTACGGCAGTGGGCGCCCTTCGCTGGCAAGGGTCGAGTTGACGAGGGCGAGGATGTCGTCCAGCTCCACCTGCTGGATGTGCTTGGCCGCGTCAATGCGGAAGCCCGCGACGCCCAGCCGAACGTGCATGAGCAAGTAATCGGCGATCTTTTGCCGTACCGACGCGAGCCCCGTGTCGAGATCGGGGAGCGACAGTAGTTCGCAGTCCTGCACGTTGGCCGCGCTCTGGTAATTCGACACCGTGCAGGCTGGGTGGAAGTCGGAAGGCGTGTAGAGGCCGGGGTAGTTGTACTTGGTGTAGGCCGTGCCGTTACTCCCGACACCCGGACTCGGAAAGTTGGTCATGTGGTTGATCACCGCGTCGACGATGATGCCAACGCCCGCCGCCCGGCAGCGATTGACCATATCGGCAAACTCGACCCCGGTGCCGGAGCGGCTCCGCGCGATGCTGTAGCTTACCGGCTGGTAGCGCTCGCTCCAGTCGTAGCCCGGGACGATGCTGTGCTCCTGCGGCGGCGAAACCTGCACCGCCGTAACGCCGGCCGGGCCGAGTACCGTTTCACATTCGGCGGCGATATCAGCCCAGCGCCACTCGAAGAGGTGCACCGCCACGTCGCCGGCTGCGGCGCGGCCGGTGGGGCGATACGTGGGAGCCAACACCGGCCGGCCAGCCGGCGGCGGGCCGGAGTCTGGGGGAGTCGAGAGCGAATCGCTACACCCCAGTGCGGCCACTGCGAGGAATCCGGCCGCAGCGAGGCGGCGGAGAAGAGCCATGGAACGGAACCGGTAGCCTCTAAACGAGCCGCAGCTCCGCCGCGGAACACGGCGGAGCTGCGGACTCGTTCAAGTGACTGACCCCGAGCTCAGTAGCCCGGATTCTGGATCAGGTTCGGGTTGGCCACGATCTCCGACACCGGAAGCGGATAGAGATCCCGGAACGCATCGGTAGACGTACCGGCTTGCACTCCTCCCTTCCACTCCCAGATGTAGCCGGCGCCGGTGAAGAGACCGTAGCGGATGAGGTCGACCCGCCGGTGGGCCTCCCACAACAGTTCGCGGCCCCGCTCCGCCAGGATGAAGTCCAGCGTGAGCTCGGCGTCGGTGATATCGCCGCTGTTGTCGCCGTAGGCACGTTGCCGGAGCGCGTTCACATAGGTCAGCGCCTGCCCCCGGGTCCCACCACCGCCTCGCAACACGGCCTCGGCGTAGATCAAGTACGCATCGGCCAGGCGGAACATCGGGAAGTCCGTGTCCACGTGGGTCGAATGCGATCCGGCCGCCCCGCCCGAGGTCACGTTCTGATACTTGGGCGCGGCGATGCCATCATTGAAGTTGCTGATGCTGCCGATCGAGACCGCCTGGCCCGTCGTGTAGAAGTACGAGGCCCGCCCGTCTCCGGCGGCATAGTTGTTGTAGGCCTCAGGCTTGAGGCGCAGTCCCCACCAGCAGCCGTCGATCCCGTAGTCGGCGTTCTGCATGCTCCCGCCGCACGCGGCGTGGACCAGGAACGTCACGCCACCCCACGTCTTGGTGTGCACGCCGTCCTGGATGACAGGGAAGATGATCTCAGGCGACGTGTGGTTGTCGGCCAGGAACATGTCCTGATAATTGGGATCCAGGCTGAAGGGCCCCGCGATGGCGGCCTGCGCCGCGGCCAGGGCCTCGGCGTACCGCGGCGTGCCCGTGTAGACCTCCGAGTTCAGGTAGAGGTGCGCCAACAGCATGGACGCGGCACTGGTCGTCGCCCGGCCGTAACTGTTCCCACCCGGCGCGGGGAGCTGACTCTGGACGGAGGTCAACTCGCTCACGATGAAGTCGTAGATCTCGGTCCGCGTGGCTTGCGCCGGCGGTGTTGCACCGAGCGGGTCGGCCTCGGTCACGAGCGGGATGTTCCCGAACAGATCGATGCCGTGCCAGTAACTGAGCGCCCGGAGGAATCGGGCCTCGGCGCGATAGGTCTCGATCTCGGCCCGGAGTGAGCTCGACACGCCCCGCTCCGACAGCTTGGCGTCGGTCGTCTGACGCAGGAACTCGTTCGCCATCCCGACTTGGAAGAAAAGCCGGTAATACATCGCCACGACGAAGGAGTTCGACGAGGCCCACAGCTGCGTGTTCATCTCGGGCAGGCCCACGTCGCCCCAGCCGATCACTGCCTCGTCGGTCGGCAAGGTCTGCGCCTCCCAGTAGAGGCGCAGGTACTGCGAGAAGCCCTCGTCGATGCCTGAGATATCGGGCTGTCCGGCCGGGCCTTGTTGCCCGCTCACGGCGAGCCCCGCGTAGATCTTCGCGAGGAAGGCCTTATACGAGGCCGGATCGCTGAAGATGTTCGCATCGGTGATCGTGCTCGTCGGCTCCACAACCGTGTCCGTGCAGCCAGCCACGCTCAGGGCCAGGACGGCCCCGGCGAGGGTGAGCACTTTGCGCGTGCTGCGGTTCATGTGTTCGTCCTTTCTCGAATACTCGAGTCCATGGTCACGCGCTCAGAATCGGAGGCTCAGGCCGCCGGTGAAGGTGCGCGAGCGAGGATAGATGTTGTTGTCGATGCCATTCAGCCCCGCGGTCGGGTCCACACCGCTGTAGCCGGTGATGGTGAAGGCGTTCTGCACGGTCGCAAACGCGCGGGCCGACTGGCCGCGCAGGTTGAACGAGTAGCCGACCGTCACGTTGTCCATCCGCAGGAACTTGCCATCCTCCACGTAATAGTCCGACAGGTACTGGGGTGTCTCGAAACCGGTCTCGAGCACCGAGGAGTGGAGGTTGTAGGGTGAACCGCGGGTGACCTCCGAGTACGTGCCCAGGTTGGACGCCACGTTGTTGTACACGTAGTTCCCAAAGTAGGCCCGGAGGGTGAAGCCGAAGTCGAAGTTGCGATAGGCAAGGTAGGACGAGTGCCCGATGTTCCACTTCGGCGCCGGGTCATTGAACGGCCGGCGGTCGTCGACATTGATCACGCCATCGTTGTTCCGATCGACGTAGAGGTCCTGCTCGTTGATCGAGCCGTCATTGTTCTCGTCCGAATAGATCGGCTTGCCACTGGCGTCGAGCTTGTGCTCGTATAGGAAGAAGGAGTTGATCGGGGCGCCGGGCGTGAGGACCTGAATGGTCGTGCCCACGCCGCCGGCGATGCCACCGACCAGGATTTGTGCCGCTTCCCCTACGACCGGGTTGATCGTAAGCAGTTCGTTGCTGTTATGGGCGGCGGTGAAATTGGCATTCCAGCTCAGGCCGTCCGACCCGCCCTCGAGGAGCCGGGCGCCGAGGCTGAACTCGATGCCTCGGTTCCGCATGCTGCCGATGTTGGTCGTGACGAAGTTCGACAGGTTGGTGCCGGCCGCCACGGGCACGGTAAAGATGAGGTCGGAGGTCTTCTTATCATACCAGTCGATGGCGCCGCTGAAGCGCTGGTTCGAAAACCCGAAATCGAGGCCGAGGTTGACGGAACGGGTCTCTTCCCACCTGATGTTGGGATCGACCGCGCCCGGCCGGATCGTGCTGATGAACTCGCCATCGAAATAGTACTGCGACTGGGCATCGCCAACGAGATAGGCAGTGTACTGCTGATAGTTGGCGAACGCCTGGTTGCCGGTTCGAGCCCACGAGCCACGGAGCTTGAGATCTGACAGCCCCGTCAGGCCCTGCATGAACGGCTCCTCGGAAAGCCGCCACGCCAGCGCGACCGAGGGGAACGTGCCCCACTCGTTGCCGGGCCCGAAGCGCGACGATCCGTCGCGACGAATGCTCGCCGCCAGGAGGTAGCGGTCGTTGATGTTGTAGTTGAGCCGCCCGAAGAAGGAGATGAGCTTGCTGTCCTGCACGTCCAGGAAGTTCTGGAACGTCTGGGCCGACGGAATGCCATTGGGACCCAGCAGATCGGTCGCCAACCCCTCGGCCTGGAACCACGGATAGTCCGCATTGGACTCGGAATAGGAGTAGCCGGCCGTGAGACCCAGCGTGCCAGGTCCGACGCTCCGCGGCACCACGTAGTTGAGATAACCATCCAGCACCGTGTTCAC
>DATHRW010000269.1:0-5857 GCA_035464955.1 Gemmatimonadales bacterium | reverse complement strand
TGCAGCAGGTGCGGGAGAAGGTCGACCTGGCGAAGCCCGATCTTCCGGAGGATGCCGAGGAACCCGGCATCTTTGAGATCAACCTGTCGGAATTTCCCATCATGGCGGTCAACGTGGCCGGCCCGTACGGCCTGGTGCGCCTCCGCGAGGTGGCGGAAGACCTGCAGGAAGAGCTCGAGCAGATCCCGTCGGTCCTGGAGGTCAGCTTGTCGGGCGGGCTCGAACGCGAGGTTCAGGTAGACGTGGATCTGCCCAAGCTCAAGCTGTACGGGTTGTCGTTCGATCAGGTGATCGCCGCGATCCGGCGCGAGAACGTCACGGTGCCTGGCGGCTCGATCGACGTGGGCCAGATGAAGTACCTGACCCGCGTACCCGGCGAATTCACCTCCCCCGCACCCATCGCCGACATCGTCATCGAAAGCCGGGGCGGTCGGGCCATCTACGTCCGCGACGTGGCGACGGTCAGCTTCGGATTCAAGGACCGGGAAACCATCGCCCGCTTCAACGGCAGCCCAGTGGTCTCGCTCGGCGTGTCGAAACGGGCGGGCGAGAACATCATCGAAACGGCCGACGCGGTGCGGGCCGTCATCGAGGCCCAGCGCCCGACGTTTCCCCCCGGCACTGAGGTGACCATCACCGCCGACCAGTCCGAGGCCATCCAAGAGATGGTCGCGAGCCTCGAAAACAACATCATTTCGGGCGTCATCCTGGTCGTCGGGGTGCTGGTGTTCTTCCTCGGCCTGCGGACGGCGTGGTTCGTCGGGCTCGCCATCCCGCTATCGATGCTGCTGTCCTTCATCGTCATCCGGGGGATCGGCGTCACCATCAACATGGTGGTGCTCTTCAGCCTCATCCTGTCGCTCGGCATGTTGGTCGACAACGCGATCGTGGTGGTCGAGAACATCTACCGCTTTCGCGAACAGGGCCATGATCGCCCATCGGCCGCAAAGTTCGCGACCGCAGAAGTCGCCATGCCGGTCATCGCCTCGACGGCGACGACCCTGGCGGCGTTCTCGCCGCTCCTCTTCTGGACCGGTATCGTGGGCGAGTTCATGGCCTACCTGCCGATCACGCTCATCACCACGCTCTCGTCCTCGCTCTTCGTGGCCCTGGTGATCGTGCCGACATTGTGCTCCCTCTTTCTCGCGGTGGAGGACGAGCCCGCCCGCGGGTTCACGCGGAACGCCTACCGCGTAGCCGTCGGCGCGGCGGCGCTCCTGGCGGTGGTGGGTCTTGCGACCAAACCCCTGACCACGATCCTCCTGGCCCTCACCATTGGGCTTCTGGCAGTGCTCAACCGGCGCGTCATCCACCCCAGCGGCCACTGGTTCATGAACCACGGCCTCCCGGCAATTCTCAAGCGCTATCAGCGGGTGCTCGAGTGGGCCCTGGTGCACCGGATCCGCATGGTGCTCGGAGCGGTCGCTGCACTGGTGCTTGCGTTGTTGACCTTTGGGGTTTTCAACTCGGGCATCGAGTTTTTCCCGGAGGATATCCCACCGGAGACGGTCTACGTCCAAATCGAGGCGCCGATCGGCACCCGCCTCGAGCAGGTGGATACTATCGCCCGTCGGATCGAGGCGCGGCTCGGCACCATCGAGGGCCGGGAGGACTTCGAATCGGTCGTAACGACCGCCGGCAGCAAGACCACGAGCGGCATGGACGCCGGCACCGAAGGCAGCCACCTCGCCACCGTCGCGGTCAATTTCATCGACTACCAAGACCGCTCCAGAGACGCGCTGACCACCATCGAGCGCATGCGCCGGACCTTGGGCTCCGAGATCGCCGGGGCGGACATCTCGGTTGAGAAACCGCAGGAAGGGCCGCCGACCGGGGCGCCCGTCAACGTCGAGATCGTGGGCCAGAGTCCCGACACCCTCCGCCGGTTAGGCAATGCGCTGGTCACCCTGCTCGAGCGGTCGCCCGTATTCGCAAAGCTGGACGGGCTCGAGAGCGACATGGCAGAGGGGCAGCCCGAATTGGTGATCAACGTCGACCGCGAGCGGGCCGCGCTCTATGGCTTGAGCACCCAGGCCGTTGGCATGACCGTCCGGAGCGCCATCAACGGCACCGAGGCGTCGACCTACCGCGACGGCGAGGACGAGTACGACATCACCGTCCGGTTGGCCAAGGCCTACCGAGAGGACCTCTCGGCCCTGGCCGATCTCACCGTCGCGAGCCCGGTCGGGGTTCAGGTGCCGCTGTCGTCCGTGGCACACTGGGACGTGGGCGAGGGCTTCGCCGGGATCAACCGGAGCGATCTCGATCGCGTCGTGACGGTGAGCGCGGACGTGCGCGCGGGGTTCAACGCCAACACGACACTGGCCGAGGTCCAAGAGACGGCAGCCGCCTTTGCCCGAGCGCTACCGTCCGGATACCAGCTTCGCTACACCGGCCAGCAGGAGGAGCAGGACGAATCCCAAGCCTTCCTCACGGGAGCCTTCATCACGGCCATCATGCTCATGGCCTTCATTCTGGTGTCCCAGTTCAATTCCGTCTTCAAACCGATCATCATCCTGAGTTCGGTCGTTCTCTCGACGATCGGGGTCCTGCTCGGGCTCCTGGTCTTTCGCATGCCGTTCGGCATCATCATGAGCGGGGTGGGTGTCATCAGCCTGGCCGGAGTAGTGGTGAACAATGCGATCGTGCTCATCGACTACATCAACATCCTCAGGCAGCGCGACGGCCTGGACCGGAACGAGTCCCTGGTCCGCGGCGGCCTGACCCGATTCCGGCCTGTGGTGCTCACCGCGATCACGACCGTGCTCGGCCTGGTACCGCTCGCCATCGGGCTCAACTTCGATTTCGAAGGGCTCTACAGTCGGCTCGAGCCCGAACTCTATTGGGGCGGCATCCAGGCGGCTTGGTGGGGACCGATGGCCATCGCCGTGATCGCGGGCCTCACCTTCGCGACCATCATCACCTTGGTGCTCGTGCCGGTTATGTTTTCCTTGATCGACGATGCCGAGGACTGGCTTGCCCGGGCTTTCGTCTATCAGGCGGACCGGGCGTTCCCCCCGACGCCGCGTGCCGATTCGACGGACCGGCCCGAGCCGGCGGCGGAACCGGCCGGGTTCGCCACGGACGCCGATCCTCATCCCGCTACCTAAAGGGAGCACACTATCCATGTCACGCGTTCATGAGCTGCTCTTTGCCGTGACCCTGGCACTTGCGTCCTGCAGCTGGGGCCACCGGCCCGGCGACACCGCCGTCGACTTCGTGAACGCGCTCAACCGGGGCGACACCGAGGCCGCCATGGACCTGTCGGACCTCCAATTGGGCGGCGACTCGAAAGCCTTGGAGGAGATGGCGTTCCGGGTGATTGCGACGGGCATCGACCTGACCGGCGGGGTGGAGAGTGTCGAGGTCGTGGAGGAAACCGTGAACGACGATCGCGCGGACGTCAGGCTCGAGATCGCGTTCAAGGATCGCGACCCGAACAAGATCCGGCTCACGCTGGTAAAAGTGGACGGAGACTGGAAGGTGCGGGGGGTGAGGTAGCCGCCCCTGCGCCCCGCCCCCCGCTATCGGTCATCGGCTATCGGTCCCATCCCCCGCCTGGCGGAGACCGATAGCCGATAGCCCTTAGACACAATTCCCTGACATCCCTACCGCCCATCGACTACCCTCCCACCAGCGCCGTCGCCAGCGGCACTACCTGCTGGAATGTGGTGTAGGCCACCGCAGCCAAGATCACCGGGATGACCAGGCGCAGGAGCCAGATCCAAACCCGCCGTAGCGCCGGGTACCGGAAGCCGTGCGCTAATTCCGCGTCGGCTCCCTCCGACCAAACCCACCCCGGCAGAATAGCGATCAAGATTCCGCCCACGGCCAGCATCGCCTCGCCGAGGAACTTGTCCAGGAACCCCATCCAATCGAGGCTCAGGGCCGACGGGATGCCGACCAGGAGGATGGCCCCGCCGGCCGTGAGCGCCGCCTGCTCGCGCGACCAGCCCCATGCATCGATGATGCCCGCCACCACCACCTCGAGCAAGGAGATGGCGGAGGTCAGGGCCGCGATGTAGAGCGCGATGAAGAAGATGGTTCCGATGAGCGCCCCGCCCGGGACCAGCGAGTGGAACGCCTTGGGGAGGGCAATGAACAACGCGCCGATGGCGCTCGAGCTGATGCTCTCCTGAAGGCCGAAGTGGAAAATGATGGGGAACACCACGAGACCGCCGATGAAGGCCACCGCAGTGTCGGACAGGGCGATGATGCCGGCTTGCTTCGGGAGATTGAGTTCTTTGGTCTGGATGTAGGACGCGTAAGTGATCATCGCCCCCATGCCGAGCGACAATGAGAAGAATGCCTGTGCTGCGGCGCTGGCGATCAAGTCGAGGTTCAACAGCGCGCGGAAGTCGGGTTTCAGGTAGAAGGCGTATCCGGCTCCGCCTCCATGGAGGGTCGCCGCCCAGGTGGCGAGCCCCACCAACAGTGCGAACAGGATGGGCATGAGAATGGTCGCCGCCCGCTCGATGCCCTGGCGAATGCCTCCCAGCACAATCCAGATGGTGAGCATCATCCCGGCCGCGTGCCAGAGCACCGCGGCCTTGCCGGTGCTGATGGCGCCGAAGTACGCACCGGTATCGGCCGGGATGGCTCCGCGCGCAGAATCCCAGATCATGCGGGCGGTCCAACCCATGATCACCGAGTAATAGGAAAAGATGAGGAAGCCGAGCAGCACGAACATGGCGCCGACGATGCGCCACCCGCGTCCCCCGATCCGCTCGAGGGCCCGAATGGGGCTCAGGCCGGTGGCCCGACCCACGGTGAGCTCGGCGGTGAGCACGGGTAACCCGACGGTCAGCACCAGCACTAGATAGAGCACGACGAACGCGGCGCCGCCCCCGTTCGATGCGGTGTACGAGAACCGCCAGAGGTTGCCGAGCCCCACCGCGGAGCCCACCGCGGCGATGATGAACCCGGCCGACGACTTCCAGGCGCCGCGTGGAGTGGCGGGAACGGTCATCGACGGCTCGGCCCCGTGACCGATGGAGCGCCGGGGATCATTCCTCGTCGAGTGCCTGACGAATCAGCAGGGCCAGGTGCTCCCGATGCGCCCGGGTCTCGACATTCACCCCCGACTGGCGGGCCGCGATCTGGTCGATCCGCTTCAACTGGCGGAGCGCCATCGATTGGCTCGGGTAGTCGTACTTCTTCTTACCCTCGGCCGAGATGACGTCAGCGAGACGGGTCGTGTACTCGAGCTGAAGCGCCTGGCGGAAGGTATTCACATTGCCGCGGGCGTCCGCCGCGAAGATGGCATCGGTCAGGTCGCCCATCATGGCCGCCAGCGTGTAGCCGTTGCCGTAGAGCCGGCTGTCGCTCATGCGGGTGAGCACCGTTGGGTGGAGCAGATGATCCAGCACGTTCTTCTGCATGGCGAGCGCGCGGGCGTGGATTTTGGGATCTTCCGTCGTGCCGAAGAAATCGAAGCCACGACGCTGCATCTGCAGGTAGTTGTAGAGCCCTTCCGGCGCATCGAATGCGTTCGGAGCGAACAGGTCGTCGCGGAGGATCTGCATGGCGCGGCGCTGTTCCGCGGCAGGCACCGGAGTGAACGGCTGGGTGGCGCCAGGCTGCCCGACCATGCCGCGGTCGACGTAGACCCCGCCGACATACCGGGAGATCACCGTCGCCGCGTTGGCGTGCTGGCCGGTCAGGATCAGATAGGCGTTCCGGAGCTCGTGGTAGGACGTGCCCGGCGTCGCATACTTGTCCTTGAGACCGGTCATGACGTCGCGTACCAGGCCGATCCGCTCGCCCATGTATCCGATCGCGTCGCTGGACATGTCGCCCACCATGACCCGCGGATCGACGGCTCGGCCCGGGGCCCGCATGTCGTCGGCGTCGTTGC
>DATHRW010000268.1:0-1574 GCA_035464955.1 Gemmatimonadales bacterium | reverse complement strand
TCCTGTCACATCCATCAAGGCGCGCTTGAGGAATGTCGAGCCGCTCTTGGGCATGCAGGCGAGGAAGATGAACTCCCGGCGGCGGGTCAATAGGCGTTTGAGCTTCCACCGACCCCGGAGTCCTACGTGCGATGAGGAGAGTGCATGTCGCAGACTTCGAATGGTCTTTCGCACTGATGCCTTTCTCCGTCCGTTCTGCGTGCCCAAAGTAGCCCGAAACGCTTGGAGTGAAAAGATTGCCCCACGACTCGATGCCGAGATCGTGGGGCCAACCCTGCAGCCGGCGCTCAGCGGCCCTTAGCGCCGGTTGCGCTCGTACATGAGGTTTCGCGGCGTGAAGCGCCAGTCGTACGACCGGGTGAACAGCGTGCCCGCGTTCACGTGGCGATCCACCCGATTGGCGGCCACGACGGCACGGATTCTGACCGACAGGATATCGTCGTAATCATTGGACGGGTCGCCGTCCGTCGGGTCGGCGTTGTCCAGCTCGTCCCCGTCCTGGAAGATGAGACTGACTTCCCACGACTGGATTCCGTCCGCTATGACCTCGCCCTTGAATGAACCACTGCCCTCGACCCTGGTCGCCCGCATGAGGTTTCCGGACTCCACCCAGTAGGCTACCGGCTCGAGCTTCTGCACGTAGGTGTTGAAGGGATTGAGCAGGAGGCCACCCGAGAGGCTCGCCGGGTGAAGGAAGATCCCGGGAAGCGGCGTGAAAACGAGCCGGACCGCCGTATCGTTCGACGTCATGCTCTCGACCCGCAGCAGCCGCCGCTCCCCGCCGACCTGCAGTCGGCCGATGTCCCCGACCTGAAGGTCGAACGTGCTGTCGGCGGCCTTCATCAGGTCGAGGCAGGTAGCGCCACAGGTGCCGCCAGCCGGCAAGGGGTTGGTGGCGGCTGGCGGCGGGATCAAATCATATGGCGGCGACATCACGCTGTCGAACGGCACGCTGAGGACAAGCAGCGTGTCGCCCCGCACCCGCACCGACCCGTAGGCGATGGTGCTTTCGATCCCGACGCCCGTCGCCGTGAAATCGCGCTCGAGCGACATCGCGATAAACCGTGCGTTGCGCGTGACGCCTTCGCGGAGCCCGGTGGCTTCGACACTACGCACCGTGTTCACGGCAAAGGTCATCGCGGCCCCGATCACGATCAACCCGATGACCAGGGAGATCAGAATCTCCACCAGGGTAAATCCGCGGCGGCCCGCGATGCGTGACGGCATGATGGTCACTACTCGACGCTGAAGAAGGCCATCGTGACGAGCTCGACGGGGGCGCTGGCGCGCGGCCACGTGACCCGAACGCGGATGGCCTTCAAGTTGTGGGAAATACTGTCGACCACGACGGTCCGATAGAACGGACCGGAGGCATCGAGTTGCCCCTCGGCGTTCACGACCACCTCGCTCTGCGAGACGATGGTGGCCGGATCCTGGCTCCGGAGGGTCTCCATGTGGGTTCGGGCCACCGCGAGCCCTGCCGAGCGCGAGGCCGCGGACGTATGCATGGCCAGGACTTGGGTGCTTGCGCGCGAGATCGCGAGCAGCCCGATAGAGAGCAACACGATCGCGAC
>DATHRW010000267.1:0-4160 GCA_035464955.1 Gemmatimonadales bacterium | reverse complement strand
GCTCCGGTTGTAGAGGGTGGTATGCTGCTCGAGCACGGCTCGGCCGGGGCGGAGCCGCAGCTCAACGCGCCATTGCATGCCGGTGACGCGGTCGATATTCGCCACCCATACCGAGGCGCTCGAGTCCGCGCTCTGTGTGATGGCAAAGTCCACCGGCGACGTGCTCATCCAGTTGTGCGACACCGGAAAATTGAACTCGACGCCGAACGCCGCCCACGCGCCGCGATAGCCGATCTGGGTCAGCTTGAGCGACGGGTTGGCGTAGAACATCTCCTGACCGTTCACCTTGTCGGTGCAACTGTAGAGGTGCCCGCCCACATCGGGCAACACGACGCAGCGCAGAAACGCGTTTTCGAGGTAGAGGGCGCGCCAATCGTGCGGCTCGCGCCGGTCGGTCAGGCGGTCGCGGATGGTGTAGGGATAGTTGACGCGGCGCGGCTGGAAGAAGTCGAACGGGGGGTTCGGATCGGGCGGCTCCTCGACGTAGCTCGGGAGCGAGAACGTGCTATCCCATGCTCGGACGCCCGGTGCTTCCTGAGCCCGCGCCGCACCGGCACACGCGAGAGCGAGCACCGCCACGAATATGATGGTCGCGGCGGAGTGTGATCTCCATTGCTTCTGCGGCACGAAAGGTCAACCTCCGCCCAGCGCCCCGAGCAGCCCCTCCACCAGCCGTTCCAGGTGCTGGAACGCGGGCTTGATACGGCCCGGCATGACGCGGACCGGCGGGGGGCAGCGAAACAGCCGGTTGCGATAGGCCGAGAGCAGGAGCAGCTGCGTCTGACCCTCGGTTGAGAGAGTGACGCCGATGACCTCCTGCGCGGCGGCCCTGGAGCGGCGACAGGAGAAGCGCCGATCCTCCCAGCCCCGGTGTAGTCCGGGGCTCACGCACTCCAGCTCTTCGTCGCTCAAGAGGTCGATGACGTCGTTGAACTGCAGGACCTTTGGGACGTTGATGCCGTCGCGATGCGGATCCACGTCCGGCGTCGGCAGGTTGAGCTGAAGACCGATCGTTGCCGGGAACCTGTCTTTGATTGGTTGGAGCAGTTGGACCACGAGAATCTCCGCCGCGTGAAGCCCCAAATCGAGCGACTCCGAGAGCGCCACCAAGTCGCCCTCAGAGGCGGCATGGGCCGCCACGGCGCCGTTCCATAACCGTCGGGCCTCGTCCTCCGGTCCGAGTTCGATGACAGCGGCCAGCTGGGTCATTGTTCGAGTCCTTCATTGCTGTCCGAGGTAACCGCGCCAACCGCATGCTCGAACCCATTTCCCACCGTTACGGGAACGTGGCACTGCCGACAGCGCCAGCGATCGGGGTGGCTGGTGCGGATCTCTTCGCGGGCTCCCGGTCCATCATGGCATGCGGTACAGTTCTCCCGCATGAGTATCCGATGAGGAATGGTCGGCGGCGCTCCTGGCGTCGCGCGCCCACCGCTCAGGAGAGGGTCCTGGTTGACACCCTGGAACCGGCTGACCACGAACAAACGGTCGGTGGTGGCAAACACGTGGCATTGGCGGCAGCGCGTGGTACCGCCGGCCCGTTCGGTGTCGACGTGTGGCGACGCAGGCGCGAAACCGACGCCCGCCACCGACTGGCCTGTCGCATTATGGCAGGCGTTGCAGCGCATGCCGAAGGAAGCGTGCGGAATAGTCGGCGGGGCCCCGTCATAGGCTCGCCGCTCTGCACGAAGCGTAGCCACCGACTTCGTCGCCCCTGCTCTGCCGGGAACGGGAATCTGATCTCCAGAGCACCCGGCGGCCATCAAAGTCGCCGCGAGCGCCCAGCAAATCAGACCCGTTCGATGCGGACCGCGCATTTCTTGAAGTCCGGTTCCTTGCTGATGTTATCCATGGCGTCGAGAGTCACCATGTTGGCCAGCCGGTTTTCATCGAAGAACGGAATGAACACCGATCCCTGCGGCGGCTTGCCACGGCCGTCGATCACGACCGGAAGCTCGAGGCTGCCGCGCCTGCTTGCCACCCGCACCGTGCCACCCCGCACGATGCCGAGGCGCTGGGCATCGGACCGGTTCAGCTCCACGTATCCTTCCGGCACGGCCTGATGCAACTGTTTGACGCGCCGGGTCATGGAGCCGGTGTGCCAATGCTCCAGCACTCGCCCGGTGCAGAGCCAGAACGGATACTCCCCGTCCGGCGACTCGGCCGGCGGGTGCCAGGGCCGAAGCCAGAACGCGGCACGTTCACCGTATCCCTTGGCCTTGTAGAAATGGACGCCGCGGCTCTTCTTGACGTACGGATCGAACCCTGCAGCATAGCGGTAGCGGGTCTCGACCCCGTCCACCACCGGCCAGAGCATGCCGCGAGTCTCCTTGAGCTGTGGATACGAGGCCACGTCCTTTCCGACGCCCAGCGTGAAGCGGCGGTACTCCTCGTACATCGGCTCGTGCCCGTTGTCGTCCGGCCACGGGAACAAATGCCCCATCCCCATGCGCTTGGCAACTTGAATGATCTGCCACGCGTCCTCGGTGGCTTCCCCTGGTGGATCGACCGCCTTCTCCCAGTGTTGGGTTCGCCGTTCGGAGTTGCCGAACACCCCCTCGCGTTCGACCCACGCCGCGGACGGGAGCACCAGGTCGGCCGCCGCGGTGGACGGCGTCGGATAGATATCGCTCACGATGATGAACCGTCCGTCGCCCGGCTCGCGCTCGATCCGGTTCAGGTTGGGGATGCTGACCCAGGGGTTGGTGGTCTGGACCCACATGACCTTGATGTCCCCCCGCATCAGCGCGCGGAACATGTCCATCGTGTGATAGCCGGGCTGCGCCGGGATGGTGCCCGGCGGGAGGTCCCAGATTTCCTCGGCCTTGGCCCGATGCTCCGGGTTCGTCACCACCATGTCGGCGGGGAGCCGATGCGCCAGTGTGCCGACTTCCCGCACGGTACCGCAGGCGGACGGTTGTCCGGTCAGGCTGAACGGGTTGGCGCCGGGCCGGCCGATCTTCCCGGTGATGAGGTGGAGGTCGGTGATCAAGTTGTTCATCCAGGTGCCGCGGCTGTGCTGGTTGACGCCCATGCACCAGGTGCTCACTGTCCCGCGGCTGGGGTCGCCGTACATCTCCGCCAGCGCGTGGATCTGCTGGACCGGCACGCCGGAGATCTCACTCACCCGCGCCGGCGTGTAGTCCGCCAGGAACCGCTCCAGCTCGGCGAGGGACGAGTCGCGTCCTTCATCGCGGAACAGATAGCGCTCGGCAGGTCCCGCATCCGGCCGCGTCCCGAGGCCATCCGCACCCCAGCACCCGTATCCAATTCGAGCCAGGTCCTCGATCCCGCGCTTGAAGATGACGTTCTCCCGAACGAAGGCGTTGTTCACCTTGCCATCACGCATCAGGAGGTGGAGGATGCCGTTGGCGAGGGCAAGATCGCTGCCCGGCACGAACTCGACATATAGGTCAGCGTAGTCCGAGGTGGGCGTGCGCCGTGTGCCGATGTCGACAATGCGGACGCCGGGATTGTCGCGCTTGTTGGCGAGGATGCGCGAGAACAGGACCGGATGCATCTCCGCCATATTGTTGCCCCACAGCACGAAGTCGTCGCCGGCCTCGAAGTCCTCGTAGCACCCCATGGGCTCGTCGCTTTGGAACTGGGTGATGAAGCCAGTCACGGCCGACGCCATGCAGAGGCGCGCGTTGGGCTCGACATTGTTGCTCTTGAGCCCGCCGCGGAACCACTTGGATGCGGCGTAGCCGTCGAACACCGTCGACTGGCCCGAGCTGTAGCTGGCCACGGAGTCGGGGCCGTACTGATCGAGCGCTTCCTGATACTTGGCGGCGATGAGGCCGATCGCCTCGTCCCACGAGATCCGCTTCCACCCTCGTCCATCGCGGAGCATCGGGTGCTCGAGCCGGTCCTCACCGTACAACATGCCCGGCAAATGGTAGCCCTTGACGCACAGGAGCCCTCGGTTGACCGGGCTCTTCTCGTCGCCGCGAACAGCCCGAACACGGTTGTCCTTCACTCCGACCTCTACCCCACACCCCGTCCCGCAATAGCGGCAGGGCGCCTTGGTCCAGGTCAAGTCGCCGTCCACCGATGCGAGGCTCGCCTCTAGGCGCTCGGCCTCCTCGCGATCGGCGCACGAAAACGCGGCGATGCTCGCGGCGGACGCGCCAATGGTAGTCAGGAAGTTTCTGCGTTTC
>DATHRW010000266.1:0-2108 GCA_035464955.1 Gemmatimonadales bacterium | reverse complement strand
CCCCAACGGGACCCTCGCGCGCGTGCTGAGCCTGGTGCCGCTCACCGCGCCGATCATCCTCCCGGTCCGTGACTCGCAGAGTCCTATCGGGATGCCCGAGCTCCTACTCTCGTTCACGCTGACCGTGCTCGGGATGCTTGCGGTGGCCTGGGTGGCCGGCCGGATCTATCGCATCGGCATCCTGGCCCATGGCAAGCGCCCGGGCATGAAGGAGTTGATGCGCTGGGTCCGAGCCGGCTAGGGTTGGCGTGACGGAAGCCCGGGCCGCGACGACGGCAGCCGAGGGACGCGGGCATCTCGTCGCGACGCACCTGCTCGTGGCGATCTGTTGCGGCATCCTGACGGGGTTCGCCGAGCTCGCGATCATGTGGGTGCGTGAGACGGTGTTCGGCCGGATGGCGTTCGGTAGCCGGCACATGCTGTGGATGACGCCCCTTACTTATGCCATGGTGTTCGCGTTTCTGGGGCTGGTTGTTGCTGCTGCCTCGCTGCTCGCCCCCCGCCTGGTGACCCTTCGGGTCGGCCTGTTCGGCTTTGTTGCCTTCGGCGTGTTCTGTTTGTTCCTCCCCTTTTCGCAGATCCATCGTCTGGCCGCCCTCTTGCTGGCCCTGGGCGTCGCGGTTCAGGCGACGCGGGCACTGACCGCCGTCGGGCGCCGACCAGCCGTGCTGGTACGCCGCGCCACCCCCTGGCTCGCAGCCCTGGTGCTCCTGGCCGCCGCCGGCAAGTTGGGATGGGAAGCGGTCCGCGAACGGCGGGCCTACGCCGATCTGCCAGCCCCGGACCAGCGGGCGCCCAACGTGCTGCTCATCATCTGGGACACGGTCCGGGCGGCCAGCATGAGCCTCTATGGCCACCACCACCCGACGACTCCAACCCTCGAACGCCTGGCCAGGGGCGGGATCGTATTCGATTGGGCGATTGCCACGTCGCCGTGGACCTTACCGTCGCATGGGACCATGTTCACCGGTCACTTCCCGCACCAACTCAGCACGGACTGGTTCACACCACTGGATGGAACGTTGCCCACCCTCGCCGAGGTGTTCCGGGACCACGGCTACGCGACCGGCGGCTTCACGGCGAACGGGCGCTACACCGGCTATCGGACCGGGCTCGACCGCGGGTTCGGGATCTACCGGGATTATCGCGTCTCGCGCTCGCAGATCCTGTGGAGCACCCAGTTACTGAATAGCCGAGTCGTGCACGATCTGACGTTGAGCCGTTCGCTGGGAGAAGTCGCGGCCGCCTTGCGGGCGTTTCAGTGGACCGTCTTCGACACGCCGGGCTACGACACGAAGCACGCCGCCGACGTGAACGACGAGTTCCTCGGTTGGCAGTCGGCTATCGGCTCGCGCCCCTACTTTGCCTTCCTCAACTACATGGACTCGCACGCCCCCTACTGGTCCAGGCCATCGGACTTGGCGCGGTTTACCGAGGGCACCGACCTCGAAGTCCACTATGACGCGTCGATTGCCTACCTCGATGACCAGGTCGGCACCTTGCTCGGCATGCTTGGGGACCTCGACAACACCATCGTGGTGATCGCATCCGACCATGGCGAACTGTTCGGCGAGCATGGCTTGTACGGACATTCACAAAGCCTGCACTTCCGGGTCCTGCACGTTCCGCTCGTCGTCCTGTCGCCGGGCCGTGCCCCCGCGGGAGTCCGCGTCGGTGAACCTGTGAGCCTGCGCGACCTGCCCGCGACGATGCTGGAATTGGCCGGTGTGTCGGAAGCCGCCCGTTTTCCTGGCGCGAGTCTGTCGCGCTTTTGGGATGGGTCGGGTGCCACGGCCCTGGCACTCCTGTCCGAGGTACGGGAAGGGCATAACACGCCTGATTCGGTGCCGATCAGCCGCGGGCCGATGCAGTCGCTAGTGGACCGGGGTATGCACTACATCCTGAATGGAGACGGTGAAGAAGAGCTCTACGACTACGTGGCCGACAACGCCGAGACGACCAACCTCTTGAATGCTCCGGACAGTGTGGCGAAGGGCTCAGACCTGCAGTGGTTTCGCGAGGAACTGAAGCGCATACTGCGTACCGAGGAGCCGTGAGACTGGTCGCCTCACGACGCTGGACGGCATTGCTCGAACGACGATGGCTCT
>DATHRW010000265.1:0-4794 GCA_035464955.1 Gemmatimonadales bacterium | reverse complement strand
CACGAAGTAATGCAGCCGGTCGCTGGCCCAGCGATAATCCGACCGGAGGGCTTCCAAGATCACCAGCGGCTTCGCGAGCTCACGCGCCCACTCCACTGCGCGCTCGAGTGCGAAGTTGTAGCGGGTGCGCCGGAATGCCGTCATCCAGTAGAGGACGTAGTCCCCATCAGAATTGACCGGCCTTTGGTTGAGGTTGCGGATGCGGAGTTCAGGCGTGGGCATGCGCGTAGGGAGTAGGAGTAGGAGTATGAGTATGGAGCAAGGGGTGAGGAGCAAGGAGTAGTGGGCCGTAGGTGGTTAGTATTCTAACCACCTGCCAGTGCGCGAACCCCACGAACTGGAAACTACACCACTACCCACGACCCACGACCCACTACTGCCTACCCCCTCAATGCCTCCCTCTCCGCTCGTCCTCCTCACCGGCGCCACCGGCTACGTCGGCGGGCGGCTCCGGCCGCGCCTCGAAGAGCGAGGTCTTCGGGTCCGCTGCCTCACCCGCCGGCCCCAAAGCCTCGAGGGAGAGGTAGCGCAGGCGACCGAAGTGGTCCGGGGAGATCTGCTCGATCGGGCCACACTCGACCAGGCCCTCCGTGGCGTCGACACCGCCTACTACTTCGTCCACTCGATGGGCAACCAGTCCGACTTCGAGGAAGAAGACCGGACCGCGGCCCAAAACTTCGCCGACGCGGCCAAGGCTACCGGTGTCCGCCGGATCATCTACCTCGGCGGGCTCGGCGAGTCCGACCAGCAACTGTCCAAGCATCTGCGGAGCCGACAGGAGACCGGCGAGGTGTTGCGCACGTCCGGTGCCGAGGTGGTCGAGTTTCGGGCCTCGATCATCATCGGCTCCGGCAGCCTCTCGTTCGAGTTGATCCGTGCCTTGGTCGAGCGGCTCCCGGTCATGATCTGCCCCAAGTGGGTGCGGGTGCTGGCCCAGCCCATCGCCATCGAAGACGTGCTGGCGTATTTGCTTCAGAGCTTAGACGTCCCGGATGGACCATCTCAGGTGTTTGAGATCGGCGGACCGGACCAGGTGTCTTACGGCGACATCATGCAGGAATACGCCCGGCAACGCGGCCTCACGCGGTTCATGATTTCGGTCCCCGTCCTGACCCCGCGGCTGTCGAGCCTTTGGCTCGGCCTCATCACCCCGGTCTATGCCCGCACCGGACGCAAACTGGTCGAGAGCCTCCGGAACCCGACCCTGGTGCGAGATCACACGGCCCACACGGTGTTCACCGTCGAGCCCCGCGGGTTGAGCGAGGCCGTCGAGCGGGCGCTGGCCAACGAAGACCGGGAGATCGCCGAGACCCGCTGGTCGGATGCACTGTCCGCGGCCGGGCCCAAGCGCAGCTGGGGCGGGGTCACCTTCGGTTCGCGCATCGTGGACTCGCGGACGGCCCGGGTCGATGCGCCTCCCGCGGAGGTCTTCGGGCCGATCCAGCGGATCGGCGGCGACAGCGGATGGTACTATGGCGATTGGCTCTGGAAACTCAGGGGATTCCTGGACCTGCTCGTGGGCGGCGTCGGCGTGCGCCGCGGCCGCCACCACCCGGTGGACGTCCGCGTGGGTGACACGCTCGATTTCTGGCGGGTGGAGCAATTCGAGCCCAACCACCTGCTTCGGCTCCGCGCCGAGATGAAGCTGCCGGGCCGGGCATGGCTCGAATTCGAAGTAACGCCGGATGATCGCGGCAGCGTCGTCCGCCAGACCGCCGAGTTCGATCCTGTGGGATTGTTCGGGCTCTGCTACTGGTACGGACTCTACCCGCTCCACAAGTTGGTGTTTCGCGGAATGCTGCGGGGGATTGTGAGGGCGGGAGTAGGGAGTAGGGAGTAGGGAGTCGGGCGTTCTGCGCGGTGTCATCCCGAGCGCAGCGAGGGATCTCCTCGACTGCTACTTGAACGCGGCCTGGTCCGCAACTCCCCGGGCATGCGTTGATGAGATCCCTCGGGCACTTCGCACCCTCGGGATGACAATCCAGGGGTTATCCGCCCCCTTACTCCTCACTCCTCACTCCTTCCTGACAGCCCACTTTCCGGCTTCCCGCTCGCTACTCCCTACTCCCTATTGCTCCAGCCGCTCCCACCATATCGCATTGAGGGTTGCGCGGTAGGTGCGCTTGTCGATCGGTTCCCCGGCCTGGGGGTACGGGAGCAGGGTCCCGAGCTGAATCACCAGCTGACGGATGCCCGTCTGGAGCACGACGGCGTAGGTGGAGTCGCCGTGGGTATGGAGTACCACCCGCCGAGCGGGCGTGGTGACCGCGAGCTGAATCTGGGCGTCCCCAGCCAGAATGCAGTCCACATCATTGGGGCAGCGGTTGTCGAAGAGTACGTCCTCGAAGGTGATGGTGACCCGGGTGCCGTCGATCGTGGCCGAGCCGCCAATGGCCAGGGTGAAGTCCTGACCGAGGTCGACCTCGGTGGGGCCGCCGCACCCGACCACCGCAACGGCCACAACGACGAATAATGCAGCACGCATGTCGAACCTCCCCACGAAAGGTCTGGGCGGACCCGGCGCTAGCTCGTGCAGCTTGCGACGGGCGGCACGCTGCAGAGCAGCTGCCCCGCCGCATCGCTGACCGGGACGTCGAAGGATCCGTCTTCGATCGTCAGAATGTTCGTTCCCTGTCCACCGAGGTCGTGTGAGGTGAATTGGAAACTTCCGCGTATTCGAGACTCGCTCAGCCGATCTACGTTCACCGATCCCGATACGATTTCGAACCACTCGGCGAACCCGGTGAGATCGGTCTTCCACCCGCGGAAGAGGCGTCCGTGGCACTGGGCATTGGGCGCGCAGGGTGCGAAGCCGCCGGTGCGGGCGGGCCGGAGCTGCAAGATGAACAAGTCGCCCTCACCCTGGGTCGCGGACGGCTGAAAGGCGGTGATCACGATTCCGCCCACCGAGTCTGGGTCAGCGGCTACGGCCCACTCGTCGAAGTTCGGGATCCCTTGATCCAACACCAAGTCGCCGGCGGCCGAGAACTGGCCGGTGCCGCCGCCGAACGTGAAGCCCACTCGTCCCTCGATTGGCGTCGAGCCAACGGGGTCGTTACAAGCAGCCGTCGGGATCATCGCGAGCAGGGCGATGAAAGCGACAGCCAGACGATGCGATCGTGATGGGGTCATAGTTGGCACCAGTGATCACTGGCGTGTGGAACTCGGTCTACCACCACACCCATCCCCGCCTCCCGCTATTCGCTATCAGCTACCGCCCTTCCTTACCCACCCCCCGCTATTGGCTATCATGCGGCTGCAGAAAGCGATCCCGACAAGGCGTTTGCCATTAGCTATTGGTCTCTGCACGGGACAGCCAATAGCCAATAGCTGCAAGTCCTGCAGCGATCCCACCCTGCAACCATCACCCCGCCGGCGCCGAGTTGTGCTGGATGGCGCGCAGGGTCGCGCGGTAGTCGCCCTTGTCGACCTGCTTGCCGACCTCCGGCTCGGGGGTCAGCTCCATCAGCCGGATCTCGACCTGGCCGACGAATTCTCCACGCGGCTGATCGGGAATGTTGACCTCGGCCACTCGGCGGGGATCCCGGAGCCCGAGTTGGACTTTGGCGTTCCCGGCCCTGACACAGATCGCGTTGATCGGGCAGCGGCTGTCCTCGAGCAAGTCGAGAAAGGTCACCGTGATGCCGGTGCCCTCGATCGCCGCTGATTTGCCAATGGCAAGGGTGAAATCTTCTTCGAGCTCTACTTCGGTGGGCCCGCCGCAGCCGACCAGTGCCGCGGCCAGAACGACGAGAAGTGGGCGCATGGAGCACCTCGCAGACAATGGCTATCAGCTATCGGCCAGGTGCAGGGACAGATTGGAGCAGGGCCGACAGCTCTTGGCTATTGGCCGGCCCATGAAAGACCAATAGCTAATAGCCAATAGCTGCGGTCCCCCTCCCCACACCTTGCCCCTACCCTCCTACTCAATATCGGACGCCGGATCGGCGGCGGGAAGCACATGATGAGGGAGTGGGGAGTGGGCAGTGGGCAGTCGGAAGTGGTCTAAACCCGCCAGGCGGCCATCGGTCTTCCGCCTCTCGTCCCGGCGCCTACATTCCTACCACCAAAACCTACTACTGACTCCCGACTCCCAACTCCCTACTCCCTACTCCCTACTCCCTATCGCCATGTCCCTCATTTCGACCCTCCGCGGCCTGTTCACCATGGGCAAGGGTATGGTGGTCGGCCTGCCCGAGGCGGCCGGCGACCGCGATCCGATCGAGCTGTTCGGCGACTGGTTCCGCGCGGCCCAGGGTGCGGGCATCCTGCTGCCGGAAAGCATGGCCCTGGCAACCGCCACTACCGACGGTCGGCCGTCGGCGCGGATGGTGCTGCTCAAGGGGTTCGACAGCCAAGGCTTTCGGTTCTTTACCAATTATGAGAGCCGGAAGGCCCGGGAACTGGAACAAAATCCGCACGCCACCCTGGTGTCGCACTGGGCCGTGCTACAGCGCCAGGTTCGGATCGAGGGCACGGTCAGCCGGCTCACCACCGAGGAATCCGAGGCGTATTTCAGAACCCGGCCGCGCGGCGCCCGGATCGGCGCCTGGGCCTCGCGGCAGAGTGCCGAACTCGCCGAGCGGAAGCTGCTCGACGATCGGGTCCGGGAGTACGAAGCGAAGTTCAAAGACACTGACGTGCCGCTCCCTCCCTTTTGGGGAGGGTATCGCCTGGCGCCCGAACGCATCGAGTTCTGGCAGGGGCGCGCCAACCGACTGCACGATCGGTTGGAGTTCAGGAAGCAGGCGGGTCTGTGGGTGAGTCGGAGATTGTATCCGTAGGTAGTGGGGA
>DATHRW010000264.1:0-2255 GCA_035464955.1 Gemmatimonadales bacterium | reverse complement strand
CAGCGCCATCGCCGAGTGCTTGGGAACGAACGCGCTCGCGTTTTACGATGCGATCGCACCTATCGTCTCCGCCGAGTCGCTCGATCACGCTCGGCTGTATCGTATGTCGCGGTATGGCAAGGGCCACGGCGATGACTACCTGAACGCGCCGATGGATGCCGGGGGGTACGGCGCGTTCATCGATGCCCTGGGGCAAGCCGATCAATTCGCCGCTCACGAGTTCGACCAAGTTCCCTATTTCGAGGGGTGCCTCCCCATTGAGGAGATGGCCCGTCGCGGGCGGGAAACGCTTCGCTTCGGGCCGCTCAAGCCGGTGGGCCTGCCCGACCCGGCCACCGGCCGGGAGCCGTTTGCGGTCGTTCAGCTTCGGCGGGAGGATGCCGCCGGCCAGATGTGGAACCTGGTCGGGTTTCAGACCAGGCTCCGAATTCCGGAGCAACGGCGCGTGTTCGGCATGATTCCCGGGCTGGCGCAGGCGGAGTACTTCCGCTTCGGCAGCATTCATCGGAATTCGTATCTTCAGAGCCCGGCGGTGCTGAACCCCGCGCTTACCGTCAAGGACGACGATCGAGTCTTCTTCGCCGGCCAGCTCACCGGTGTCGAAGGCTATACCGAGTCGCTCGGCACCGGCCTCCTCGCAGGCATCAACTTGGCACGGCGGCTCGATGGCAAACCAGCGGTGCTGCCCCCGACCACCACCATGGTGGGCGGACTCTACCGCTACCTGCGCGATGCCGATCCCGGCCACTTCCAGCCCATGAATGCCAACTTCGGCCTGGTCGACCCGCTGCCGCATCGCGTGAAGAAGGCGGACAAGAGAGCCCAGCTGGTGGCGCGGGCGCAGGCCGATCTCGCTGCATGGAAGGCCTCGTGGTAAGGCACCCCGATGTGGCCGAGTACCTGGCCTTTCTCGAGAAGGAGCGCCAGCACTCGCCGCACACCATCACGGCGTACGGGCGCGACCTGGATCGGTTCACCGAATTTTGCGGCCATCACTACGGTGGGAAGTGGACCTGGGCCACGGTCGATCGTTTAGGGCTTCGGGGGTTCCTGGCGGACGAGCAGCGGCGCGGGCTGGGCAAGCGATCGGCAGCGCGGTCGCTGTCGGCCGTCCGGAGCCTCTATCGGTATCTCCAGACCCAGCACGGGCTCGCGGTCAACGTGACGCGCGGGGCGCGGGTGCCGAAACAAGATCGGCGGTTGCCGGCGTATGCCCGGCGCGCCCAACTCGACCAGCTGTTCGAGTTGGCTGAGACGCGCGCAGCCAGCGATGACTTCGTTCCACTCCGCGACTTGGCGATGCTCGAGCTCTTCTATTCGACGGGTATGCGCCTCGCGGAGCTGACCGGGTTGAATCTCAAGGACATCGACCTCCTGTCGGACCAGGTGAAGGTGCTCGGCAAGGGTCGCAAAGAGCGGATCCTACCGGTCGGGTCGAAAGCGGTCGCCGCGCTGCGCCGTTATCTTGCCGTGCGCGAGGAGGTCGTGGCCCGCAAGGGCTCCGAGCGCCAAGCGGTGTTTGTGAGCCGCCTCGGGAAACGCCTCGTGCCGCGAAGCGCCCAACGTGCCATGCGAGGCCTGTTTCAGGCAATCGGCGCGGACAGCCTGCGAGTGCATTCGCTCCGGCACTCATTCGCGACCCACTTGCTCGATGCGGGCGCCGACCTCCGGGCGGTACAGGAGCTCCTGGGCCATGCCTCGTTGTCGACCACCCAGGTCTACACGCACACCAGCGTCGAGCGATTGAAGAAGGTCTATCACCAGGCCCATCCGCGGGCCTAGTACACGGTTGGAGGATTCTCGGATGTCTCAGTTCCACGGCACCACCATCCTGTCGGTGCGGAAAGACGGTCGGGTGGCCTTGGGTGGCGACGGTCAGGTGAGCTTCGGCGACACCGTTATGAAGACCAACTCGGTCAAGGTCCGAACGCTCAAGGGCGGCCGGATCCTGGCCGGGTTTGCCGGATCGGTGGCCGACGCCTTTACCCTCTACGAGAAGTTCGAAGAGAAGCTCGACCGGTACCCGTCGAACCTTCCCAGGGCCTCCGTGGAGCTGGCCAAGGATTGGCGGAGCGACCGGGTGCTCCGCCGTCTCGAGGCCCTCTTGGTTGTGGCCGATTACAATCACACCTATCTCATCAGCGGCGCCGGCGAGTTGATCGAGCCGGATGACGGAATCCTCGGCGTGGGTTCCGGGGGCAACTACGCGGTCGCGGCGGCGCGGGCACTCCTGTCGCAGCCCGACCTCTCGGCTC
>DATHRW010000263.1:0-4997 GCA_035464955.1 Gemmatimonadales bacterium | reverse complement strand
TGGCAGGGGTAGTTCCCAGGCAAGGACCTGGGCGAGATAGTCCGGCAGCCGTGTGGCCAGCCGTTCAACGAGGGTGAAGAGCATGCCGCGATCGGCTGGGCCTCGTACCGCGTCCGCGACGTAGGAGAGTGCCCCGTGTACCTCGTGCGGAGCGAGAGCGGTCATCGTCAGCCAGGATCCGACCAAGATCGAGGAAGCGAGGGTGAAGGCGCCGAGTGCCCGCCACCGTCGGTCCAGGGCCCAAAGCAGGAACACGGCGGCGAGGAGCGTAATCCCGGCGCTTCGGGTCAGCGCGGCCAGAATGGCGGCCGCGCAAAACGCCACCCCGACCCATGTCCGATTGGTCGATGTTCGCGTCGGAATCCACAGCACCAGGCAAGAGAGGGCCAAGTACGGGGCCTCGGACATGATACGGCCACCGAGCAGAACCAGCCCGGGATTGACCACCAGCATCGCGAGCATCAAGAGCGCCAGGCCGGGGGACCACAACCGGCGAACGGCATCGAACATCAGCCAGAGCGCGGCCATCACCAACAGGTGGTTCACGATGAGCAGGGCGTCCAGGCGGTAGCCCGAGAAGAAGCCGACGGCGGCGAGAATAATGGGATAGAACGGGGGGTAGTGCGAGTGGACCGGCTCGCCGACTATCCAGAGTTCCCGGTAGTTGAAGTGAGATACGGCACGGGCAAGGTGGAGGTAGGTGGCATCGTCATTCCCGGTCGTCACCGCGGGAATGCGGAGGTACCAGGTGAGGGAGAGGTACACCAACAGCAGACACCCTGCTGCGGCGTATACCCAACGATCATGCTGAGGCAGGGTCCCGAACCGGTCAATCCAGTTTCTGCCGGGCTGCGGTTGATCCAAATGCCCCCCGATTTCTGCGGCGGTCTGGTACCGGCGCGTCATCGCACTGTGTGAACCTGAATGGTAAGGACGCAACAACCATGCGAGGAAGCGAAATGGCTACTGTTTACGAAACCACCCCCACATGCGGCCGAGGCCGACCCGCCGCCCCGCCGACCGGGCCAGTCCCTCGGCGCGAGCCCGGTGTATTGCCGGGGTGTCTCCCACAGTCACTTCGATCAGTGTAGGCCCCGCGGCGGCAAGCGCCGCACGGAGGGCGAGACCGATATCCCGATCCGCCGACGCGTAAGCAACACCGGTCGAAGCAGCGAAAGCACGCAGATCGAGCCCGCCGCAATCCACGCCGTGAGGGCGCCCGTAGTCACGCAGCTGCTGTAACCTGATGAGACCATACTGACCGTCGTTGAGCACGATCACGGGGAGGCAAATGCTCTCCCGCGCCGCGGTTACCAGATCCATCCCCGCCATCAACAATCCGCCGTCCCCCGTGAGTGTAACGACGGGCCGCTCCGGAGCGGCGAGCTTGGCCCCGATTGCTGCGGGCAAACCAAAGCTCATGGATTGCAAATCGGTTGGCACCAGGAGACCACGTGGCGACTGAACCGAGTAATGCCGTCGGGCGAACATCTGATGCCAGCCGGAGTCGGTCACCAAACATGCATCGGCCGGAAGGACCCGCCGTACTGATTCGAAGAACCGTGCGGGGGTCGGCGGATCGACGCCGGCTACCTTAGGTTCGACAGGCACGGTCATGCTCGATTTCACGCGCCGCCGCCACGAAGCGACGTCGTCCTGGCTCCATCTCGATTCGCCGGGACTAGCCGGCGACAGGCTCCCGAGGACGGCCGAGACAAAGGCTCCGACGTCCGCCTGGATAGGCCAATGGGCCGGATAATTGGCCCCCAGGATATCCTGGGACGCATCGACATGGACGAGCCGCCCCGGCGGAAGTTGGAGTTGGAACCCGCGGGCGCCATTATGAGAGAACTTGATGCCGAGCGCGAGTACCAGGTCGCACTCGGCAATGAGCGCGTTGATGACTGCCACATCACTCAAGTCGGAGGGGATGGCGAGCGGGTGGTCCTCGGGAACAACACCGCGGCCCGACGTACTGGTGAGCACCGGGCACGACAGTCGTTCGGCCAGGTCCCGCACTTCACCAGCGGCGGCATTCCCTCCCTGCCCCACCAAGAGAATCGGTCGGCAAGATTCCTCGATGAGCTGCACCACAGCAGCCAGTTCCTGAGCGGAGCACTCCGGACGCATTGTGGCCGGGCAGGGAAAAGGCGTGACGGAAGCAGGAACCGTGGACGCAAGCGCTGCCGCGTCCACCTCCAGCAGGACCGGTCCCGGCTCGCCCGACATCGCGAGATCGTGCGCCTCGACCAAGACCCGTGGAACGTCGGCTGCGGTACGAATCTGGAGTACTCGCTTCACGACAGGACCGGCGATTCCAGCCTGATCGATCGCCTGGAGTTGAAAGGCACGGCCCGATTCGTCGACCGGGCTCTGCACGATGTGAAGGAGCGGGACCGAATCCAGCCGCGCCTCCGCCAGGCCCGTCAGTGCAAAGGTAAACCCCGGCCCGGGTATCGTGGTTAGCACTCCGAGTCTTCCCGAAGCGCGGCTGAATCCGATGGCCATGAACGCAGCGGCGAGCTCGTGGACAGGCACGACCGTCCGGATCTTCGAGCGCCGCAAGGCCTCGAACAAAACGACGTTCTGGCTTCCCGGAAGTCCGAATACATGATCGACCCCGAGTGCTTCTAGCGCTCGGCAGAGCAGATCGTAACCGGTCATGGGTCGGGGGAATCGCTGCGCCGGCGACGCGGGAGCTGCCGAAGCGTCGCGGCCAGGCGCTTCACACCTGCTAGGCCGTCGCGGAGCCGGAGTCTGGCGCTGTCCGGGCGGGCGATCTGCATGCACAACTCGAGGTCCGCACCCAGCTGGCTCTTGAACCGGCTCACCGGATTGAGCGCCGCGTCGGTCAGGTCGTTCGCCGCATAGCCCAAGGCGGCCAGGGCCTCGAAGGACTTCCAGCGCAGGAAGGCACTGGCTCCCATCGAGAGAAACTCGCCGTCACTCGCCGCGCAGACCGTATGCGACACCGGATGCTCGCCGGTCAAAACCAGCTGGGCTGCGATCGACTGGCCACTCGGCAAGCGAGCCTGGTACAGCCTGCAGAGGCCGGCGGACCTGAGTTGCCTGAAGTACCGCTCGAACTGGGGCTTCTGGAGATAGAGCGGCGCCCCCTTCCTCTGGTGGACATCGAGGTGCATCCGGTAGAAGCTCTCGAAGTCATCATCCTCGGTGAAGGTTACCGCCTCCTTCTCGCAGCGCGTCACGAGGCGGCGGAGGTTCTGGTCCACGCGCTGCCACAGCGCCGGGATCTCGCCGAGTGGTACGACATAGGTATAGGTCGGGGTGGCTTTCCAACCGTTTTGCTGAAAGACCCGCAGATCCTGGAGCGGGCTCCGGCACTTGAGACACAATCGATCATAGGACATCACGCGGAGTGCGGCCTCGAGTGCTCGCTGGACCTCGAGCTGACGGCTCGCGCGGCGCGCCGGGTTGGGCGATTCGCGGGGTCGCAGCACCAGGCCATTGTAGTACAGCAGCAGACGAGGCGAGACCACAGTTCCCCAAGGCGACGATTCTTCATACAACGCAGCGCCCCCGAGGAGTTCGTCGCCCTGAAACGCACCCAGGACGCGAAAGCGTCCACCCGTGGCTTCGCACAACGCGCTCAGATACGGGGTCGTCTGATAGATGCTCCCCTCGGGAGCCAGCACGGTCAGTTGATCCCAGCGCTCGAATTCGGCCAGCGTGAGTTGCCGCACTGAGGGTGGGGTCTTCATCCAAGCACCAGACCCGCTTCGGAGCAGCGGTACGTCACTTTCGGGCCGTTCTCGGGACCCGGCGCCGTTCCGGACCTCGGTACGGCCGACGTGCATGAAAACGATTCCGCACAAACTGCGCGAAGTCCGCGGCGGCAGGCATAGGATCATCCCAGCAGAAGATCGGCTGGGTCGCGCCCACACAACTCCGGAGCCACTGCCCCAGCGACAACTCACCCTTTCGGCGGAGGGCTCGATAGCTGAAGTAGTCGTTGTGCGGATAGACCAGGTGCACGCCCACCTGGTATTCGGTAATGGGGATGGGTTCCCGCCGCAACGCGTCGAGGTAAGCCAGATAGCATACGTCGACCCCGCATCGCGCCGCAAACTCAATGTACCACCACGGCCTGACGTTCACCTCGAGAATCTTGAACAGGCCGTCGCGTTCGTCCAGCTTGAACTCGGCGCTGAAGATGCCCCGGTAGTCCACGTATGTTAGCAGCTGACGGAGGGAATGAGCTGCATCGGCCACGTCAGCCAGCGGGATGGTCTTCATGTATGTGCTGTTGCCGAAGTCACCGGGGTACATCCGCAACCGCTGCCGCGCGAACCGGGCGAGCGTGCGCCCGCTCCAGTCGATGAAACCATCGATGAACAAGTGATTGCTCGGCGGCCCGGGTATGTACTCCTGAAGCAGCATGGAGATGCGACTGCCCTCGAGATCGTGCAGCCGGGCCTCGGCCTCCGCCCGCGAGCGGATATTGAACGCCTTGATGGCGTATCGACCCAGGAATGCCTCCGAGTCTACCGGTTTCAGGAACGCACCGGTGAACGCCGAATCGGGCAGCGCCTCGAGATCCGATACCGTGCCGACCTTCTCGGTGCGTGGGTACGGAATGTCCGCCGCCTGCACGGAATCGGACAGGGCCGCCTTGTCCATCAATCGATCCAGGACCTCCAGCGGCGAGACCGTTGACGGAAATCGCTCCGACAACTCCTCATCCAGGTTGGCCAACCGGCGCACCCAGGAATCGGCTGAGGCAATCAAGACCGCTCGCTCGAACGGCAACCGAGCCAGGTAGCCGGCCAGGTCCGCCTTGGGATCCGGGGCGCCGGAAGGTCGGGGGGCATTTTGGAACCATCTGGAACGGCGAATGTGGGGAACCAAGTCCTCCACCGAATACACCGGGATTCCCCGACGGCCGAGGCATCGAATGACGCCGAGCGCGGTCATTCCCGAGCCGAAGAGCAGGACTGGTACCTGGTGGCGGGGTTCGTTCACGGGCCTACCCGAGC
>DATHRW010000262.1:0-3894 GCA_035464955.1 Gemmatimonadales bacterium | reverse complement strand
CGGTTCGCGAAGTGGCCCGGCGGGTTCGACAGCCCGAGTTCGACGTCGCCAAGACGCTCTTTGGACTCGCGTCGGCCGGCATCATCATCATCCGCGATGCGACGACCGACGTCGGCAACGGTGCCGGCCGGGGAGTGGAGGTGCTGTCGGCCCAGGCCGATGACCACCTCCAGGCTGGGGACCTGGCCGGCGCCCACCTGGTGGCCCAGGACGCGGTCCTCGCCTATCCCGACGACGGGGAGGCCTTTCTCGTCCTCGCCCGGGTGTCCCTTGCCAACGGGCGATTCGGCGAAGCCCTGGACGCCGCTCATCGGGCGCTTGCCCTCCAAGGTCAAACGGGACCTGGACTTCGGTTGCTCGGTCTGGCTCTTGCAGGGGCAGGTCGTTTTGGGGAAGCCTTGGGAGCGTGGGACCGCTGGAAGGGCTTGGAGACCATGGATCCAGCCGAACGAACACATTGGGACACGATCGCTCGCCTGGAGGATGCGGCGAGGCTCTTGAATAATGCGGTCCGTGGGCGCCATGAGTGACAGTATCCGTGCCATGACGGCCCAGCTGGTCAGCGATCCCGCCAGCATGATATTCCTGCCGCTGGGTGAGGCTTTGCGCCAGCGCGGACAGCTGGACGCCGCCGAGAAGGTGGCGCTGGCTGGCCTTGGGCGCTATTCCGAATCGGCCGATGCGCACGACCTGTACGCCAGGATTCTCGGGGATCGCGGTCAACTCGAGTTGGCATTCGATGAGTGGGACATCGCCCTCCGGCTGGAGCCGGACCACGTCGGGGCGCACAAAGGCATCGGGTTTCTGTATTTCGTGGCCGGCGAGCTCGACCGGGCATTGACCCACCTCGAGACGGCCGCCCGGAAGCTGCCGGACGATGATGGGGCCCAAACAGCCCTGGCTCGGGTCAAGGAGGCTCTCGCTCGCCGAGCGGCGGCAGGGAATGGGGCCGGACGGGAGACAGAGACGGCGGTGCCGACCGAGGAGCAGGCGGCGGTCCCCGGTGCCGACCCATCCCGGCTGTTCCTGGGCTTGGAAGGAGCCGACGACGGCCTCCTGCTTCTCGATACGAGGGGCCTTCGCCTTGGTGGTGGACTGACCAGTCCCGAGGGCGATGACGTGGCCGATGCCGTCTCGGCCCACCTCGCGGGCGTGTCGCAGGAAGCGTCGCGCACGGCCCGGCTACTCGGGCTGGGGGCGTGGATCAGCCTGGCTGCCGAGTCGCCGGATGGTCATCTGTTCGTGGTGGCTCCAACGCCGGAGACCCTGTTGCTTCTCGTTCGCGAGCAGAGCGTTCCATTGGGACGCCTTGCCGTCGTTGCCGACCATGCGGCCGGGGTCGCGCGGGCGTGGCTGGAGGGATTGCAGTGATGCCGGAGTTCGCCACTGCCCTTGACTCGATCACCCGGGTCCACGGGGTCCGCGGCGCCATGCTGGTGTCAGTCTCGGACGGATTGGTCGTCGCCGAATCGTCCATGGACGGTGTAGACGGCGCGCCGGTCGCGGCGCTCACCGCAAGCCTTGCCGGCCGGCTGCGGCGTACCACTGAAGCAGCAGGACGACGACTGCCGACCTTCATCCACCTCCGGGCGGCAACGGGGACCGTGCTTGCGGTGCCGTCCAACGACGACCTGCTCGTCGTGACGATTGGCGCTCCGGACATCAATGTCGGCCTGGCTCGGCTGGAAATGCTCCACGTCGCGGAGCGAGGGATTTGATGCGAGCCGTTGAGCCATGGGTGGAGGGTCCGCTTGCGGCGTTCCTGGATGAGTCGGCTGCGCGGCTCACGCTGTTGATGACTTCGGCTGGCCAGGTACTGGCCCAGCATGGGTTCACGCGCGCCTTCGACGTCATGTCGGCCGCGGCGTTGGGCGCCGGGATCATGGCGTCGACCGACGAGCTTGCGCGTCTGATGGACGCGCCGCCTTTTCGCGCCTTGGCGCACCAGGGAGTCCAGCACGGCTTGTTCCTTTCCGGCTTCGACACGCCCCAAGGACGGTGGATCGGACTCGTGGTCTTCGGGCCTGAGAGTTCACTCGGGCTGGTTCAGCTGTTCTTTCAGCGCCTCGTGGCGGACTTGGCGAAGCAGGCTCCGACCGAGGCTCCGAGCAACCGGGTGTTGGGATCGGATTTCGAGGACGAGCTCAACGCCAGCCTGCGAACCCTTTTCGGTCAGTAGCATATGTCGCTCGTCAACTTCACATCCCGCGAGATCACCTGTAAGATCGTCTATTACGGACCAGGCCGATCCGGCAAGACGAGCAATCTTCAGTACATCTATGGTCGGGTTCCGGAAGCGCGCCGGGGCCGCATGGTGTCGCTCGCCACCAAAGGCGACCGCACGCTGTTTTTCGATTTTCTCCCGCTCGAGCTCGGGACAATCTCAGGATTCGTCACACGATTCCAGTTGTACACCGTGCCTGGGCAGGTGTACTACAATGCGACCCGGAAGCTGGTGTTGCAGGGTGCAGACGGTATCGTCTTTGTGGCCGACAGCCAAGCCCGGCGATTCGACGATAACCTCGAGAGCCTCCAGAATCTGCAAGAGAATCTGCTCGCGCACGGTGTTGATATTCGGGAATTGCCACTCGTCTACCAGTACAACAAGCAGGATCTCCCTGCCGATCTCATCCTTGGGCCGGACGAACTCGACGATGCCTTGAATTTTCGAGCGGTCCAGAGCTTCGGCGCCGATTGTCTGAGCGGGAACGGAGTGTTTGAGACATTGCGGGGCATTTCAGAGCTCGTGTTGAAGCGCCTGGCCGCGGGGAGCCGGGTTGCGTGATCTCGCTGCTCAAGCCCTCGTGTCGCTTCACCACGTTGGTGGTGGCACCCACCAACCAACTCGCGGTGACCGCGGCGCGGGCCGTGGCGGACTCTCCGGGCCGCATCTATAACCCGCTCTACATCTATGGTGGGCCAGGACTGGGCAAAACCCACCTGCTGATGGCCATCGGGCACTCGGTGTTGGACATCGACCCCTCGTGCACCGTGGAATATCTGAGCATCGAGGACTTCGCCTCTGCTTGGCCCACTGCGCGGAATGCCGGCGAAGAGGAAGCCTACCGCCGGCACTATGTCGATGCCGAGGTGCTGCTGCTGGATGACATCCACCTCCTGGCATATCGTCGCGACCTGCAGCTGGAAATCCTCCGGGTTCTCGACAGCGTGCTCGAGCGGAATCACCAGGTCGTGATGGCATCTGATCGGGCGCCGAACCGGATCGACGGATTGGACGAGCGCCTGGCTCGGCGTTGTGCCGCGGGCTTGGTGACCGATGTAGCAACCCCGGCGCCCGAGACCCGGCTCGAGGTCGTGCGCCGCAGGGTGCAGGAGCGCGGCGCGGTGTTCCACCCGGACATCCTCGAACTGCTCGCCGGCGCCGGCCAATCCGATCTCCGGCAGCTGCTCGCTCTCGTGGACAAGTTTCAAGAGGTACAGCGGCGCACGCATCTGCCGCTCACCGTCGAGGCGGCCCGGGGACTCCTCAACGACATGGGCCTGGCAGAGGCCACCGATCCAGCCGGTGGCGGACAACGTCTTCAGTTTCAGGCCGACGAGTTCGGAACCTTTCTTAGCGATGTGACCACGACAGTGGCCGGACAGCTCGAAGCGTGGCGAAGTCGAGTGGCCGAGGCCATCCTCCGGTGGGAGGGGGAAGGTTTCCGCACTCGCCGCCTCGAAGCGTTGCTCCAGGCCGATCTTCCAGCGGATCCCAACGCGATTCTCGAATCCTTCACGGCCGATGTGGAACGGCTGCGCGGTCTCGAATCGGAGGCCCAAACCGTCTCGCCCGACCTGGTCGGGTCACCGTTGTTCCGGGACCCGGACCAGGTGGCCGCCGCCGCTGCCTTGGTCGAGCATGCGAGGCAAGGCCGGCATCCGCTTCCAGCG
>DATHRW010000261.1:0-9715 GCA_035464955.1 Gemmatimonadales bacterium | reverse complement strand
ATCGGCGTCTACGGGACAAGATACCGCTCCACTCGCTCGAGGATGCCCACCGCAACATCGCGTTTCGATTGCAGCGGCAGGTCCCATTCGTCTTGGGTCTTGGACACGATCGTCACGCGGTTGGTGTCGACATCGAAACCCGCGCCAGGCTCTAGGGCGTCGTTGATCACGATCAGATCGAGCCCTTTCTGCTCGAGCTTGGTGCGCCCCTTGGCCAGGGCGTCCCCGGTTTCCAGCGCGAACCCAACGATGATGCTTCCCGCCTTGCGCACGGCGCGGGTCGCGCTCAGGATGTCGGCCGTCGGTTCGAGCGGGAGCGACCAATCGCCCGTGCTGCGTGGTCGCTTGGTTTCGCTCGCCGAGGATGGGCGATAATCCGAGGGCGCGGCAGCCATGATGAGCACGTCGGCCTGGGGTAACTCGCGGCGAACCGCGTCTTCGAGTTCACGCGTGGTCTCGATCCGCACGACGCGGGCACCGACCGGGGCCGGCAGTGCGGTCGGCCCGGTGATCAAGGTGACATCGGCGCCGCGCTCCCATGCCACCTCCGCCAGACGATGCCCCATCCGACCGCTCGACCGATTGCTCAAGAACCGGATGGGGTCGATCGCTTCCCGCGTGGGGCCGGCGGTCACCACCACTCGCCGACCGCTGAGCGGCCCGCTCCCGGCCAACAACCGAAGAACGTGCGCCAGGATCACGTCGGGTTCGCTCATCCGGCCCGGCAGGCTGGAGGGCCCTTCCGCCAAGGCCCCGGCATCGGGCCCGACGAACCGCACGCCGCGTGACTCGAGCGTGGCGAGATTCGCCTGGGTCGCGGGGTGGGCGAACATGGCGTCGTTCATCGCGGGCGCCATGAGAATGGGGACGGTGGCCGCAACCAGGATGGTCGTCAGGAGGTCATCGGCCAAGCCTTGGGCCGCGCGGGCTATCACATGCGCAGTGGCCGGGGCGACGACGATGAGATCGGACTCCTGCGCCAATCGCACGTGATCGAGCGCATGGCCTGGTTCCCAGACCGAGCGGAGCACGGGCTGGTGCGTGAGAGCCTCAAAGGTGGCGGGGCCGACGAACTCGGCGGCCCCGCGTGTCATGACGGTGGTAACCAACGCGCCGCGTTCCGTCAGAGCCCGGGCAAGATAGCAGCTCTTATAGCTGGCAATCCCACCCGAAAGGCCGAGGAGGACGCGGCGTCCCGCCAGCACGATTACGCCTCGGAGCGGCGGCGGCGGACCAGCTTGTAGGACAACTCCTGCCGAGCCAGCGCGTCGAGCGCCGTCGTCGTGAGCTTCTCGTCTTGATCGGCAAGGCGATCCCGGGGAAACTCGTTCAGGTACCGCGCAAACCGCGACGCGACCAGAACGCCGAGGTACTTGTTGCCGTCAGCGGCCGCGGCTGCTTCATGCGGGGTGTAGATCTTCATCGATTGTGCTCCTTCGCTCGTGCGCGTTCCCGAAAACCAGCCGCCGCTGCCAGGACATCACGACGGAATGAGTCGATCATGTCCGAGAGCCCGGCGTGTCGCTCGACCCGCCTCGCCTCGGCTTCCACTATAGCCTCGACCTGATGGATTGCATGCTCCAAGTCGTCGTTGACCACCAGGTAGTCATACTCCTGAGCAACCTGTACCTCCTCGGCCGCTGCAAGCAGCCGACCGGCGACGACACCGAGATCGTCCGTCTTCCGGGCCTCGAGCCGCGCTGTCAACACTTCGACCGCGGGCGGCAGGATGAAGACCAGAACCGCATCGGGCCGTTGTCGGCGTACTTGCCGGCCACCCTCCACCTCGATGTCGAGCACCGCGTGACGACCGGCCTCCACGATGGCACGAATCTCACCCGTGAGTGTGCCGTATCGGTGGCCCTCGTACGACGCCGTCTCCAAAAACTCTCCTGCCGCTTCCCGGCGCCGGAATTCTTCGGGAGACAAGAAATGGTAATCGACGCCGTCCCGCTCGCCCGGCCGCATCGGCCGGGTCGTGGCGGAGACCGAAAACGCCATGTCGGTCCGCCGCTCGATCAGCCGCCGCGCAATGGTCGTCTTGCCACCACCCGACGGTGACGAGAGCACGATGAGAAGACCCGTCACTCGACGTTCTCGAGCTGCTCGCGGAGTTTCTCGAGCTCGCCCTTCATTTCTATGACCTGCGCCGCAATCTCCGCGTCGTTGGCCTTCGACCCGAGTGTGTTGATCTCGCGCCCCATTTCCTGCGCCAGGAAACCCAGCCGCTTTCCGACCGCCCCGTCCGTCTCGAGAGAGTCGCGGGCCGCAGCGACGTGGGCGCTGAGCCGGACGAGCTCTTCGGTCAGATCGACCTTGTCGGCGATCAGCGCGACTTCCAGTGCCAACCGGCTCTCATCGATCTGCCGCCCCTCCATGAGATCGGCCACCGCGTGTCGGAGCCGGTCGCGCTCGCGCGTGAGCCGCTCCGGGGCCCTGGCCCTCACTGCCGCGGCGAGGCCTTCCAACCGGTCGAGTCGGTGGCGCATTTCGGCAACCAGCACGGCTCCTTCGCGCCGACGCATCGCCTTGCACTCGGCGACGGCTTCGAGCACGACGGCCTCGACGTCCTTCCACGCAACCGTCAGTTCGGTCGCCACCGAGCCGAGCACGTCGGGTTGCCGAGCAACCAGGCCGACATCGACGTCGCCGCCGATCCCGAGCGCGGTCTGGAGTTCGCGCAAATGGGCGACGACCGCTCGGGCACGCTCCAGATTCAAATAGAGCGAGGAGTCCCCCTCCTGGGGGTGCACCGCCCACCGAGCGGTCACCGCGATGTGGCCCCGCTCGAAGTCGCGGCGCAACTGCTCGCGAAGGTCGGGCTCGAGGACGGCCAAGTTGGCAGGCAGCTTGAGGGCGACGTTGAAGAAACGGTGATTGACCGTGCGGATCTCGACCCGCAACCGTCCTCCCGCGACGAGCCCCTCACCCGCCCCGAATCCCGTCATGCTGTGGGCCACGCGTCGGCCTCCAGGCTCGGGTAAAGCCTTTAAAAGTACGCTTGTAACGACACCAGCGGTAGCCCCACCACAATCAACACGATCGCCTCACGCCGGCCCCATCACCCCGGTCGCGCGGACTCAGTTCAGGAATTCCCAGCGGACTCCCCAGGTGGTGTTGAAGGTGGGCACCGCGAACCCGGGCACGTACGCGGCGTTGGAGCCCTGGAAGTTGTAGCGGTCATAGAAGATGTGGAGCCGGCCGAGTTGGATTTGGGCCAGGCCCCGGAGGAGGGTTGCGCCGGGATGCACGATCGCGGCCCCTGCCCCGTCGCGGCCCAGGACCCCGGTGCCCCAACGTTCCACCGTCAGTTCCAATTTGAGGTCGAATGTCCCACTCGGGAATTTCCGGAGAAAACCCGACCGTATCGTCGCTTTACCGACCATGTGCTGCGGTGGCTGGCCGTCCGGCACCGACGCCCCCATAGGATCGCTGTACCACCCGGCGAGGGTGAGCCACGAGAGCGGCGCCACTCGGACGGCGGCCGTGAGCCACTCCGTTTCGGGCACTGCGGCGAGGGAGGCCACCGCGAGAAACGGCTGAAACGCCCTCGGCTGGAATGCGGCGGTCCTGCTCACGCCCACTTCCACCCCCAGGCGCTTGCCATGCCAGCCGGCCGAAACGCGGACATCCCGCAGGTCTTGGGCAGAATCGGTGTCCAGGGCCGGCGTCGCCACCACTGAACCGATCCGTGCTGAACCGGACAGGATCACACCCAGTGGCAGACGGACCCCGGCGCCGAGGCCTATCCAGGTGCTCGACCGATCGGCGTCGTGGCGCCCGTAATGGCCTTCCGCGTGGAACGACAGCCCCTCCACCGGCGACCACCCGGCCTCGCTGCCCAATTCGAGCGTGGTCCACCGCGACGCGCCGAACCCCGACACACCCAGCGAAAGGGTCGGAGCACGGTAGGCGACCGTCGCGCCATACCGATCCACCGTCTGTGTCACACCGCTCCCGTCCCATGTGGTGCGGCCGAATAACACATCGACGTGGAGCGGCCGGTCGTCGGGCCCGCGACGGCTGAAGAGCCGCACCTGATAGTCGCTTCGCTTTCCTTCGAGGCTCGACCCGATGGTGTCGGTCTGGCTTATCCCGAGGAACGGGTCCCGTTTGGGCTCGGTCCGCAACAGCTGAGCCTGGACGCCGAAGCTCGGCGATGGGAGATACCCGACCCGCAGCCAGTATTGGGTCTGCTCATGGTCGCTGGCGACGCCGCTGGCGGTGGGTGCGCTCAGGAAATCGGCGGCGAGCGAAAACCCGAGCCCAGACTTGAAGCGCCGTTCGAGCGCACCATCGTAGCGTGCCACGTCGTCGTCACCCGTCGCGATCCCGATCCGGGAACGCGCAGCCAGACGATTGTGCCGCCGGGTGAAGAGCCGTACGCGCAGCAGACCGGGCCACTGCTCCACCTCGATCCGTTCCAGCAGGCTGAGGGAAATCAGAACGGGATCAACGCTGAGACTGTCTTCGCCGACGGGGAGGAAGGGAAGTCCGTCCAGAAAGTACTCCACCGAGGCGGCGCCGCGCGCTTGGTAGTTTGGCAGTTCGGGACGGCCAATCCACCCGCCTCGCCAGAGAAACACCCCGGGCACTTGCGACAACAGGTCACCGAGGGTTTGTGCATTGGCCCAGTCGATCGAATCTCTGGTGAATACGATGCGGCTTCCCGGCGAGCGCACACCCTCCGACCCGACAAGCGGGAAGACACCAACGTCCTCGGCCTCGAGGGCCCGCGCTTCGAGGAACCGCGCAGTCTGGTCGACCGTGTCCTGCGGGACCGAATCCCGTGGCAGGCTGTCGGGGATCTGAGCCGACAAGCCGGACGCGATGACGCCGAAAGCGATCACAGCGGCCAGGTGGTGCGCAACACGCACGGCAGCCTCGCCGCGCCTTTAGGGCTTACGCGACAGAACGAAGTCGCTCAGGAGTCGGACTCCAATCCCGGTGGGCCCCTTGACCCGAGTCGGCTTGTCGCAATCGGAATAGGCGGTGCCCGCAATGTCGAGATGGGCCCAGGGGAACCCCTCGACGAATTCGCGGAGGAACCACCCGGCGCTGATGGAACCGGCCGGACGCCCACCCGAGTTCTTCACGTCGGCAATTTGAGACTTGATCAGTTCGCGGTATTCGTCCCACATCGGCAGCGGCCATGCCCGTTCCCCCGAGCGTTCGCCCGACGCTCGCAGCGCCTCGACCAGAGATTCGTCGTTGCCCATCGCCGCCATGGCGGCATCGCCCAACGCGATCACTACCGCCCCGGTTAATGTGGCGATGTCCACGGCGCAGGCGGGCTTGTACCGGCGGGCGTAGGAAAGCGCATCGCACAGGATCAAGCGCCCTTCGGCGTCGGTATTGACGATCTCGATCGTCTTGCCAAGATGCGCCCGCACGACATCCCCCGGCTTGATCGCGGTGCCCGATGGCATGTTCTCCGTGGCGGGGATCAGGCCCACCACGTTGAGCTTCGGCTTGAGCCGGCCCAGCATCTCGAACACACCGAGGACGGCCGCCGCCCCTGACATGTCGAACTTCATTTCTTCCATGCTCGCCGCCGGCTTGATCGAGATGCCGCCGGTGTCGAACGTGACGCCCTTGCCCACGAGCACTACCGGCTTCCGTGCACCGCCACGGCGGTACTCCAGCACGATGAACCGCGGCTCCTCGGCGCTGCCCTGCGCGACCGCCATGAGGGCGGTCAGTCCTTCCTTCACGATCGCCCGGCGGTCGAGCACCGTCACCCCGAACTTGTGCCGGGTCCCCAGGTCCTTGGCGGACCGGGCCAAGTAGGCGGGTGTGCACATGTTGCCCGGCAGCATTTGCAGATCGCGCGCGAACGATTGACCGGCACCGATGGCCGCGCCGACCACCCGGCCGGCTTCAATGGTCTTGGCCTTCCGGGGCGCCAAGATTTCCATCCGCTCGAGCAGTGGCCGCTCGTCGTCCTCCTTTCGGCGCAGCTCGATGAAGTCCCAAGCCCCGAAGGCTGCCCCCTCGGCCATCGCCTGCCCAGCGGCCTTGGCCGAGACCAGGTCGAGAACCTCGGCGGTCAGATAGAGCGCGGCGGTCCGGGCGCCAATGGCCCGCGCCCGACGTGCTGCGGTTGCGCTTGCTTCCCGGACCTGGGTCGGCAGCAGGTCCTTCGCGTCGCCGACCCCAACCAGAAGCACCCGATCGGCGAGTCCGGCAGGGTGGAGCAGCGCTGTCTCGCCCTTCTTGCCGGCGAAGTCACCGCACGCATACACTCGTCCGAGCGCACCACCCAAGGTGTCGTCCAGTTGCCGGAGGCTCGCCGGCATCTTCCCCTTGGGCGCGAGAACGGCCAGGAGTGGGGTTGCGTGACGGTGAGGCTGGACGGCGAGCACGGTGGTATCGAAGGCCATAACGCATCCGGAGAAATGGCTGTTGGTGGCGCGCGGCGGGATCGGGATGGCAGGCTTGAACCTAATGGGGGCCGGAGCAAAGGGAAGTCGCGCCGAGAGGGGCCCTTATGCCGCGTTCTTTAGTGAATACGTGCGGGCTCTGCCGGTAGACAACGCAATCGGAGGCCGGTTCGGCCCGCGGTGTCGGACGGCGGATGTACAAGGGCAGAGCGGGACGAGCATGGTTTGCCCGTCCCGCCCCGTATCAAGTTCCCACCTAGCCGCCGACGTGGTCAGCTCGTCCGGCACTCCTCTGCCCGTGGATGAGCCTCGCAGTACTCGGTCAGGCCTGGGAGAAGGACCCAGGCGCGGGTAAGATCGCGGAATGTTCCAAAGCGCTGAAGCGCTGGCCGTTCATACTGACGCTGCATGAAGCCTCCTGCCATCGAGTGGCAAGGCAAAACTGAATTCCCGTGCGGCAACGAACCTCGTCCACCGGGTTACAAATCCTGAACACCACAGCCGTTCTCGGACTCCTTCATGTGCAATCCGCATGCCTCGACGTGCCAAGTCCTGGTCCCGGCGGTCCATGCACGTAGGTGGAACGACATAAGGTGTTAACTCACGCAAAGACAACATGTTAGGAGATCAGCCGCTTTCCCTTTCCCACCGCGCTTTCTTGGGGTAGCCCTCGCACCTGATTCACCCGTGTACCCGGATCGTAGCGAGAACGCCACAATGTCGTATCCTGGAAACTCCAAGTCTGCCGATACCTGCAGCGGCCTGTCGCACTGCAGCTGCCTGCACCATCGGTGGTGGGGTTGCGGCTCTCTGGTCCCGGCTGCGAGGTTTCGGCCACCGTCGTCGGAAGGGGCCGCATGCGCGCATTGGTCGGCATGAGCGGGTACGCGTATAAAGAATGGAAGGGCACGCTCTACCCCGCGGATCTCAAGGCCTCGGACATGCTGGGCTACTATGCCGGCCGGTTCTCGACCGTCGAGATCAACAACACGTTCTACCGGCTGCCCAAGGAGAGTGTCGTGGTCTCCTGGGCTGAACAGGTTCCGGACGCGTTCACCTTCGTCTTGAAGGCTTCGCGCCGGATCACCCATTTCAAGAGGCTGAAGGACGCCGGGGACGAACTCGCCTACCTCCTCCACGTGTCGTCCGCGCTGGGGACCAAGCGCGGCCCGACTTTCTACCAGCTGCCGCCCAACATGAAGAAGGATCTGCCCCGGCTAGAGCATTTCCTCGCGCTCCTTCCGGAGGGCTGGCCCGCGGCATTCGAGTTTCGGCACGAGAGCTGGTTCGATGACGAGGTCTATTCCGCGCTCGGCGCTCGCGGCGTGGCCCTCTGTGTCGCGGACACGGATGAGGGCGCAACGCCGCTCGTCGCCACCACGGACTGGGGGTACTTCCGATTGCGTCGCAGCGCATACGATGATGGCCGGCTCCAGGAGTGGGCCGTTCGGATCGCGGGACAATCCTGGAACGAGGCCTACGTCTTTCTCAAGCACGACGATGGTGTAAACCCGCTTCATGCAGCCCGCCTGACCGAGCTACTCGAACCCTGACCAGGCCGACCCCGCAACGCCTTCCCAACCCACGTCCCGGAGATATATTCGCGGCAGCCCCGCCCATCCGGCCGGGCGGCTCAAGATGCGGACGACTCGAATCGCTTTCCACTTCGGTCTGGAGGACAGCAATGAGAACAGCCGTATTGCTCAGCGCGGCCGTCGGCTTCGCCCTGGCACAGCCGGCAACGGCATTGGCCCAAGGGCAGCCGACGACGCCCCCCATGTTGTTCGTCTACAACGACTATGTCGCTCCCGCCAACACGGCGGCCTATGAAGCGGCGCTGAAGGAGGGGCTCGCCAAGGTCCTGGCCGTTCCGGCAGGCGCCAAGCTCGACTGGATCGCCGCTTCAGGCTCCGGGAACTGGTACCTCTACGCCTTCCCCATGCAGAGCATGGGCGACATAGACCGCATCAACCGGGACTGGGAGACCGCAATGGCCGCAGCGGGCGGACCGGCGATCTTCGCCAAGTCCGATGCGCTGGTCGATCACTCCGGCTCCTCGATGGTTGCATTCAGGCCGGACATGTCCTACGTCCCGGCCAATCCGAGCAAGGCGGAATCGGAGGGCACCTTCCGCCACTGGACCTACTGGTACCCGCTACCGGGCAAGGCGCAGGAGCTCGAGGCCGTGGCGCGGGAATTCGCGGCGATGTATAAGGCCAACAACATGGACAACGGCTGGCGGGTGTACCAGGCCATTACCGGCCCGGAACTCCCCCTCTACATCGTGGCGAACAGCGGGATGGACCCTGCGGATTATTACGCGACCGGTGCCCGAAATGATGCCGAGCTCGGCGACGCCGACAATGCGCTCTTCGAGAAGGCGTTCAAGCTCACTCGCCGGGTCGAGACACGCGACGGGATGATGCGGCCGGATCTGGCCGCGGCGGCGTTCAAGAAGTAGGAACCGCAGCATTTGATTCAACAACGGAAAGGGGCGGCCTAAGGGTCGCTCCTGTCTTGTGAGGTCGGCCGCGGCCAGTGCGCCACCGCCGGGACCTCGGATCTACCTTTTCAGTGCGCTTCGCGTCGGACAACCCACTCGGTGGCCGTCGTGAACAGGCTCTTCCCCGTTCGGCGCGAGCGACGAAGTTTCCCTCGCAACTGGATTGTTGCCCGCAAGCCCCTTGCGCGCCTCGTGGAGGTCTTGCGAGGTTTGCTGGGCCGACTCCCCCTTCCCGGACCAATCCTATGGTGATCCGTTCACGCCAAACGGCTCGATACTGGCTTGTGTTTGCCGCCGTCCTCTTGGTATGGCTCGGAGCGGCGACCTGGCTTGTGCCGCCAATCATCAAAGCCGCGCATGCGGGACGAAGTCTCTCCGTTCTCAATCATATTATTTCCGGTCGAACATCCCACCCACTCCACTTGTACCTGACACTCTGGGCCAGCCTCGCCCACAAGCTGACCTTTCTGCTCATCGGCCTGGGTGTACTCGGATATGTCCTGACTGTGTTCGGTTCGCAGATCAAAGCCGTGGTGGCGCGAATCGTGGGAGGCGGTCCCCCGTTCCCGATCAGGCATCGGGATTTTGTTCTGGTCGCGGCATGCTTCGGACTCCTCGCCGGGCTCAGTGAGGCTCTATTTGTCATCATTCGGCAGCTGATTGTCCGCAAGCCGACGTGGCAACACACGTGGGAAGTGATATGGATGGCTCCGCTCGTCGGCGCTGTCCTGTTTGCCGCCATCGGCTCTTTGGTGCTGGCGGGTCTGTGCGTGACCAGGCGCCGGCAGCCGACCCTTCAACTATCCTTCTGGCTGGTCTTCTACGGGAT
>DATHRW010000260.1:0-12972 GCA_035464955.1 Gemmatimonadales bacterium | reverse complement strand
GGAACACGCGGCGCCATCTGGATTAGGGCCTGGGCAGCATGAATCGCCTCCATCCACGACGATTGCGCGCAGGCCTCGGTCAGGGCAGCCGTCACGTCCGCCATCTTGGCGGAGAGGCCTTCCGCTAGCCGAGGTTGGCGCGGCTGGTCGTCCTCCACTAGCGGCAGGAACTGAAAGCCGGGGTCCTCGACCAGCGGTGGCTCCGGCGCCTGGGGGACCGCCTTCGGAGTGATCGCCTCCGCGGCACCGGGGCGGATGGATTGCACCAGCTCAACCCGGACCGCCTCGGTGCTGGGAATCGGGCCGTCTTCTTGGGCAAGGGCCTGGGCCAGCGCGAGTAGCTCCTCCGCCGGCGCCCCGTGAGCCACCCGAATCACGTCGACCTGTCGGGCATGCATCCTCCCTCTGAGGCTCGTGTCGTTGAGCATGCCGGCGAGTTGGATCCCGGCCTCTTCCACTACCGGCTCTCGCGCAACGAGGGCAGTGACTTCGGTCACGAGCTTCCGAACGGATGCTTGGTCCCCGCGCGTGGCGCGTAGTTGTTGCACGAGGCGTCCGAGGGCGTCGCTGAATGGGGTGGTACCCGCCACGACCGACTCCTTCCGGTTCGATTCCCCGAACATTGTCATCCGGCGCGACGAATGGGAAGTAGCCTGGCTCGCGAAACGATGCGGTCCAGTGCCTGGAATGACTCACAGACACGCGCGCCCCCGCGGGCAATCTCGCGGGGGCGCGTGGAGCTACTCGTCGGCGAGGTTAGGACACCCTGACCGGGATTTCACGCGGTCGGGCCCGCTCGGCCTTGGGCAACGTCACCGTCAACAGGCCAGCATCGTACTTGGCTTCGATCTGATCGGGATCGACGGTGCTCGGCAACGAGAACACCCGCTCGAACGAGCCGTACGAGCGCTCATACCGATGCACTCGCTCCGTCTTCTCCTCGGCCACCTGCCGCTTCTCGCCCCGGATGGTCAGCGTGTTGTTCTCCAGGGACAGCTTCACATCCTCCGGCCGAACGCCGGGAATCTCGGCGATGATCTTGAGCGTGTCCGAATCCTCGAACACGTCGCACGGCGGGACCCACTGCGACGTAATGGTCCCCTCTCCGCCTTCGCTCTGCCAGCTTCCGAAGGTGTCATCGAACATCCGATTGATCCGATTGAGCAGGATCGCCTCCGGTCGCCTCGTAATGGTGAGTGTCATGGTTCATCCTCCAGGTGCGTGTCTGACATGGGTTGTTTCGTCCCCGCCACCTTGGGTCAGCCGTCGATGGCAGGACCGCCCACTCTTTTTGCAGCAGCCATGCCAGGACTAACTGGCAAAAATCGGCCAAAATGGCAGTTTTTCTGTGTTGGGAGTTGGTCGCTGGCAGTCCGATGAACTGCCAGTTTGTGCCGCCGGGCGGGGTGGGCCGCCTCTTGTGAGGCGGCAGGCGGTGTGGCCTCAGGCAACCTCGTCCGAAACGACGGGCAGTCCCGCCTCGCCCCAGGCCACGATGCCCCCCGTCAGGTTTGAGACGTCCCGCCGGCCAGTCGCGCGCAACAGGCTCGCAGCAATCGTGGAGCGTCCGCCGGTCCGGCATTGAAGGACCAGCGGCCGGTCAGACGGGAGTTCCTGGAGCCGATCCCGGAGATAGCCGAGGTGGATATGGGTCACGCCCGGCAGATGGCCGGCCTTCCATTCCGCGGCAGCGCGGACGTCGATCACGGCCACGTCCCCGGCCTCCATGCGGCGGGCGAGCTCCCGGCTGTCGATCTGGTCGATCCGGTCTAGTTCGACGCCGTTCGCTTCGGCGCTGGAGATGGCTGAGGCCCCGGCGTATCCAGCGACGTTCTCGAGCCCGATCAAGGCCAGATCGCGCACAGCGTCATCGAGGGCGTGCTCGTGCCTGTCGGGAACGATCAGATAGAACTCGCGGTCATAGGGAACCAGCCACCCGGCCCAGGTTGGAAAGGAACGGCCGAACGGGATGTTGATGGTGCCGGGGTGGTGGCCCTCGCTGAACTCCTGTTTCGAGCGAGCGTCGATGACCACTGCCCCGTCACGGATGAGGTCGACAATCCGGGCGTCATCGAGTCGCGGCGGGCGCTTGAAGCCGTTGAGGATCGCTGGCCCCTCCCGGTTCACTCGCTTCATTTGCCCGAAATACTCGGGAGGCTCCGGTTGGTCGGCCAGCACCGAGGCCAGAAAATCGTCTTCTTCGGTCGCAGCGAAGGCCCAATTGAACAGGCGTTCATAGCCGACCGTCGACTGTGGCACCGCGCTCATCCCCTTGCCGCAGGCCGACCCGGCTCCGTGTGCCGGCCACACTTGAAGATGGTCCGGGAGGTCCTTGAACGCGCGTAGGCTTCGGAAGAGCGCCCTGGCCGCTCCCTCGCTTGCACCCGTCACATGCACAGCCTTTTCCAACAGGTCCGGTCGTCCCACGTCTCCCACGAACACGAAATCGCCGGTGAGGACGCCCATGGGGCCCGACGCTCCAGCCGTATCGGTGACCACGAAACAGAGGTGCTCCGGAGTATGTCCCGGCGTGTGCACCACATCGAACCGGATGTTGCCGACCATGAAGTGGTCGTCGTGGTGAAGCAGCGTCGCGCCCGCGCCCGCGGCAAAGGCGTACTGCCAGTCCTCACCGCCCTCTGCCGACAGCAGGAGCTGCGCGCCGACTCGGTGGGCGAGTTCGCGGGCGCCTGAGACAAAGTCGGCGTGGATGTGCGTCTCGGTGACGGCACTCACGCGAAGGCCTTCGGTCTCCGCGGCCCGCAGGTACTGATCGATATCCCGGTTCGGGTCGACGACGAGCGCTTCGCCGGTCGCGGCACAGCCGATGAGGTAGCTAGCCTGGGCCAACTTGTCGTCGTAAAGGCGCTGGAAGATCATGATTGAACAGTGAGTAGTGAGTAGTGAGTAGTGAGTAGCGGGTGGTATGTAGTACTCAGCGCACCAGGCAGCAGCAAGGCGGATTTCGACCGAGCCCAAAGGTACATCTCCGGCTGACATCCACCATTCACTCCCAGGGACAATTTCGTTATATTGCTATATGGTTGTAAAGCGAAAGAATCGTCAATCGGGTGTCCAGCTCACCGAGGACACCGCCGACCTGGTGGCCGAGCGATTCAGCGCGCTCGGCGAGCCCATGCGGCTGCGTCTCCTGAATGCCTTGCGGCCCGGGGCTCGCTCGGTGGGCGAGCTCGTGACCCTCATCGGCACGAGCCAAGCCAACGTCTCCAAGCACCTTCAGGTGCTCTACAAGCAGGGATTCGTCGACCGGCGAAAGGATGGGACGACCATCTTCTACCGGATTGCCGACCCCATGGTCTTCGAGATGTGCAACCTGGTGTGTGACGGGATCCAACAGGAACTCGACCAGCGGCGCGCCCGACTACGGCCGACCGACTAACCGCCGGCGATCGGGCCGCACCCCGCCGCCCACTAGAAGAATTCGTCGACTCAGAGCGTCGAGACGTGGAGGCGCTCGCCCTCCGGCATATGCCCGGCCTGCGATTTGAGCGCGCCCATCACGGGTTCCTGCCGCTCTGGTGACACGACCGAGAAGAAGAGCGTGGTGTTCCCGGGAAATGCACGCGTTCCCTGCCGTGGGCCGCTCGTTCCCTCTCCGCACGCCTCGTGCACGCAGGTGTAGCCCGACATGCCTTCTCGCTTGAGCACGTCGGTCACGATTTCCGGATGGGTGCCGGAGTATGTAATGAAGAACAAGCGGTGCATCAGAGCGTGTCTCCTTCCCTGCGACGAATTTCCCAGTACAACAGCGGAACGACCACCATGGTGAGTAAGGTTGCGACGATGGCGCCGCTGATCAGCGCCACGGCCAGTCCCTGAAAGATCGGATCGAGCACCATGACCAGGCCCCCGATCACCACCGCCGCGGCCGTCAGAGCGATCGGCCGGAACCGGACGGCGCCTGCCTCCACCACGGCCTCGGCCAACGGGCGGCCGTGCTCTTCCGCCAACTGGATGAAATCGACCAGCAGGATCGAGTTCCGAACGATGATCCCAGCGAGCGCGATCATCCCGATCATCGAGGTGGCCGTAAAGAACGCCCCGGTCACCGCATGTCCTGGCAGGATCCCCACCAGCGTCAGTGGAATGGGGGCCATGATGACCAACGGAACCTTGAACGACTGGAACCACCCGACCACCAGCACATAGATCAGGATCAAGACCGCCGCGAAGGCGATCCCAAGATCGCGAAAGACTTCGATGGTGATGTGCCACTCGCCGTCCCACTTCATCGCCGTCTCATCCAGCTGCTCGGGGAGAATGGCGTTGTAGCGCCGGATCTCAGCCCCGGCCACCCGCACCGTATCCAGGGCCCGGTTCATGTTCAGGATCGCGTAGACCGGTGACTCGACCGTGCCGGCGACGTCGCCGGTAACGTAGATCACCGGGCGCAGGTTCTTCCGATACCGCGACGGCTCGCGCACGGTGGAGTCGACGGTGACGAATCGCGCCAGCGGTTGCGGACCGGAGGCCGTGGCCACGGGGGTGGCCAGCAAGGCCTGCACCGAGGACCGCTGGGGAAGCGGAAACCTTGCCACGATGGGCACCGGCTCCCGAGCCGGCGATTCCCGCACGAGCCCCGCGACCGATCCCGACAGTGCCAGCGTGAGCGTGTGGGTCAGTTGTTCGACGCTGGCGCCGGCTTGCGCTGCGCGGACCCGGTCCACGGTGAACATCCACCCTGGCTGCGGCGCTTCGAGCGACCAATCGACATCGACCACACCAGCCGCGTGCTGGAAGACGTCCTTGACGCGCCGGGCGGCCTCGATACGGGTGGAGTCGTCCGCCGCATAGATCTCGGCAACCAACGTCGAAAGCACCGGCGGCCCCGGAGGAATTTCCGCAATCTTGGCGCTGGCCTGGTAGCGCCGCGCGATGGAGTCGACCCCCGGCCGCACCGCGACAGCGATGTCGTGGCTCTGTCGCTTCCGATCGTCCTTCGGGCGCAAATTCACCTGGAGGTCCACGCCGTTCGGGCTTTGGCGGAGGAAGTAGTGCCGCACGAGGCCGTTGAAGTTGAAGGGGGCCGCCGTGCCGGCGTACACTTGGGTGGTTTCAACTTCCGGGGTCTCCCCAACGTAGGCCGCCACCTCGTTGCCGAGCGCATTGGCCGTTTCCAGTGTCGTGCCTTCCGGAAGATCCAACACCACCTGGAACTCACTCTTGTTGTCGAACGGCAGCATCTTGACCTCGACCACCTTGATCGCCAGAAGCCCCATGGAGAGCACCAGCAGGGTGACCACCGCGCCGTAGAACCAATGGCGGCGGCGCGGATCGTCCATGAGGGGCTGCATGATCCGGGCGTACCGTTGGCCGAATCGCGACCGTTCTTCGGGCTCGTGGGCCACATCCGTTTTCGAATGGGTCACCGGCACGTGGCCGCGCAGCAGGCGCAACGCCAAGTACGGCGTGATCATGAACGCCACGGCGAGCGAGGCCAGCATCGCCGCCGAGGCGCCGATCGGGATGGGACGCATGTACGGCCCCATCAAGCCCGAGACGAAGGCCATTGGGAGAATCGCGGCGATCACGGTGAAGGTCGCGAGGATGGTCGGATTCCCGACCTCGTCCACGCCTTCAACGGCGGCGACTTCCGGTGTGCGTCCTCCCATCTGGAGATGGCGGTAGATGTTCTCGACGACCACAATCGCGTCGTCGACCAGAATGCCGATCGAGAAGATCAGGGCGAACAGCGTGATCCGGTTGAGGGTATAGCCCAGGGCATAGTAGACGAAGAGCGTCAGGGCCAACGTCACCGGAACCGCCACGAGCACGATGAGCGCCTCCCGCCACCCCAAGAAGATGCCGATGAGTACGGTGACCGACAGCGTCGCGATCAACAGATGGAGGATGAGTTCGTTGGCCTTCTCGCTCGCCGTTTCCCCGTAGTCCCGCGTCACTTCCAGTCCGACGTCGGCGGGAATCAACCGAGATCTGGCTGCCTCGACGCGCTCGAGGACTGCATGTGCGATGGCCGTGGCATTGGCGCCCGGTCGCTTGGCGATCGCGAGCGTCACAGCGTGTTCGATGACCCCGTCAGGTCCCCGGTGGGATACGTAGTTCTCGACCTCGCCGAAGGTGTCGTCGAGGGTGGCCACGTTTCCCAGATAGACCGGTCCGGCTCCCCGGCTGCTCACCACGACCCGCGCGAGATCCTGGACGCTCCGAATCGGGGCGCCGATTTGCACCCGGAACACGGAATTGTCTGAGGCGAACTCGCCGGCCGTCAGGCGCGCGTTGGTGCCGCGAAGCGCCGCTGCAACTTCGCCCGGTGTGATCCCGTTCGACGCCAGACGTGCCGGGTCGAGAATCACGCGCACGGTGCGTGGCCTGCCGCCAACCACGAAGGTCTCCGCCACGTCCGGCAGTGTCCGGACCTCATCATCGAGATGGGTGGCAATGAGCCGCAGCTCATCGGAACCGTAGCGTGTCGAGTGGAGGGTCAACGCGAGGATCGGGACGTCGTCGATGCTGTGCGGCTTGACCAGGGGCGGAAGCGCTCCGGGCGGAATCTCGTCCATGGCCGCCGCGAGCTTTGCGTGGACCTTGCTCACGCTCCGATCCTGATCCTCACCGACGGTAAAGCGCACGGTCACCAGCGTCATGCCGTCCCCGGCCATCGCATAGACGTACTCGACGCCGGGAACTTCCCACATCAGCTTTTCGATTGGTCGCGTGAGCAAGTTCTCCACTTCCGATGGACTCGCTCCCGGAAAGACCGCCATGACGTCGATCATGGGAACCGAGATTTGCGGCTCTTCCTCGCGCGGCGTGCCGAGCAGCGCGAGGGCTCCCACCGCCAGGGACGCCAGCGTCACCAGCGGGGTCAGCTTCGAGCGAAGGAAGGCCTGAGCAACCCTACCCGCGATGCCCATGGTTCAGCCCGCCTCTTCGGTTGGAGTCGGGAGCACGATGTGCTCTCCAGGCTCGAGGCCGGAGAGGACCTCGACCCAATCACCGAATGCTTCCCCCAGCCGGACCCACCGGAGCGTAGTTTCCTCGCCGCGACGAACATGCACTCCGGTCAGGGCGCCTTCGCGAACCAGCGCCGCCCGAGGTATGGCGAGTGCGCGGCGCTCTCCCTGGACGAGGGCAAGTGTCGCGGCGCTGCCGCTCAAGTACTTTCGGTTCGGGTTGGCGGTGAGTGCGTTGACGGTGTAGAGATTGGCACCGGGACCAGGGACTACCCCCTCGATCTTGAGGGTGACCTGCTCTTCTTCCAAGGTCCCCCGTATGGCGGCGCCACGGACTAGTCCGCGCACGGCACGCGGCGGGGCCATCACGCTCACGCGAAGCTGCGATGCATCCTCGAGCACCACCAGCGGTGCCCCGGGAGCGGCAAACGCGCCGGGATCGACGAACCGTCTGGTCACGACCCCGCCGAATGGTGCGCGGATCTCTGCGTAGTGTTCCGCGGCAGCGACCTCGGCCACAGTCGCCTGGGCGGCCGCCACCCCAGCCGCCGCGCGGCTGAGTTGGGTCTCGGCGGCGTCGAGCTGGGCTTTGGCTGCCGCGCTGTCGGCAAAGAGCGCCCGGATCCGCGTCGCGTGAAGCTCCGCCTCGCTGCGGACGGCCTCGGCCTCCTCCAGGCCGGCAGCCACTCGGGCTCGCTTGGCGTTCAGGTCCTGCGCGTCGATCGCGAGCAGCAGCTGACCCGCACGAACCACGTCACCCTCGTGCACCAAGACGCGGGTCACAGCCCCCATCAGTTTAGTGCTGAGCGTTGCCTGCTGAATTGGACCTGCCGTGCCCGAGGCTTGGAATACGTCCTCGATCACCGTGTCCGACACCACATACGTCGCACCGGCAATAGTGGCAGCCGCGATACTGCGCGTTTGGTTGTCATGCCCGCGGGAGCAGGCTCCGGCAGCGGTAAGGGTCGCTATGACCATGACGGAATTCGACCAACGACTCATTGTGTCACTCCTCTAGGGCGGTCAGGCTCGAGATGCTGACCCCGAATGCTTTACGTCGATCGGCCTCGGCAACGATGAGTTGATACTGGACAAGCGACAGGCCCAACTGCGAACTCGTCTCCGTGGCCTGGGCGTCGAGCAATTCGACCACCGTGGCGAGCCCGCCTTCGTACTTCCGACTCACGATCCGGTGGGCCTCCCGGCTCTGTTCCACCGCACGCTCGGCAATGGCCAGTCGGGTGAGCGCCACCTCGACATCGGTTTGGCGGGCTGCCATCTCCACCTGCGCCCGGTGCGTCGCCGCCTCGGCCATCGCCCGCGCCGAAGCTTCCCGGCCCTTGGCCGCCTGCATGTCGCCGATCTCCGAAGCCCCCTGAAAGGGCGTCCAGACCGCCATGACGCCGACCGTCCAGCTCTTCTCGCCGGCGAAGAACCCGTTGGCATACCAATCGTACCGGGCGAACGAGTTGACCCTCGGCACATAGCGGGACCGGGCTCGCCACACGTCGCGCCGGCTGGCATCCCAGGCGTGGGTAGCTGCCGCCACGTCCTGACGTGCCTGAAGCGTTAACGAATCGGGCCGGATCAAGGCGCGAATGCGAGTGGGAGAAGGGAGGCTCTCGGGTAGGGTGGCGGCGGCGCTGGCTGGGTCGCCGAGCAACAACGCCAACTCGCGACGCGCGTTGGCGCGCTCTCCTCGAGCCATGGCCAGTTGCGCGTCGACTTCGCCGGCACGCACCGAGGCGAGCAGCGCATCGGACCGGGTAACCATACCGTTCGTTACCATCAACTCAGCTTGTCTCGTATGTTCGTGCGCGGCGCGGGAGGCGGCTTCCAGTGTCTGGACTTGGAACCCCGCCAGAATCGAGCCGAAATATGCGCGTACGACGTCGGCACGCACCGACTCTCGGGTCCACCGTTCGTTCGCCGCACTTGCCGCGGCGGCACTCGCGGCCGCAGCCCGTCCCAGCCACGCATCGGCGTTGAAGAGTGGTTGTTCCACCACCAGCGCCCCGGCGTACAGGGATTGGGTCGCCGGATGATTCAGGGCGACGGGATCAAAGGCCGCTGGCGTCACGGCGCGCTGCCGGAGGATGGTTCCAAAGGCGCCGAGGGGATCGGTGGTGCGGGTGTAGCCACCTTCGGCACGGAGGGTCGGTAAGACCCCCGCAAGGGCCGAGGTCTTGTCTCCGGACCGGACCTGGGTTTCCCCCGCGGCCATACGGTTGGAATACGCCAGCTGGTCGGCCCGGTCCAGCGCCTCGGCCAGCGAAAGACCCTGGGCGGCTGCACCGGACATGGCACCCCCGGTCAGGGCTACCCCGAACACTGTACCGTAAACCATTGTCTTTATATGTTTTACGCTTCGCATAGACCCTGCCTAAAGGGCGTTGAACCCGCCAACCGGTAATTGTTGTTTCACTACTATATAACCATAAAGTTATAAAGCAAGGGGTTGCGTCGCTACAGTTTGAGCCAGGCCCCATGAAGGCCCTTGCCATCCAGTATGAGGGTTCCTTGTTTCTCCCCAACACTCGCTCAGGTCAGCGGGTACCGGGTTCCATATGGAAAGCGACATGGAAGACAGGTCGGTCCGACTCGATCAGTGGCTCTGGGCTGCGCGGTTCTATAAGACCCGCGCCTTGGCTGCCCGCGCCGTCGACGGGGGCAGGGTCCAGGTGGACGGCCAACGGGTAAAGCGAGCCAAGGCCATTCGCGTTGGCGATCAGATCCGCATTCGACTCGCACCGTTCGAGTACCAGGTGGTCGTTCGGGAACTGGCCGAGCGCCGGGGCTCGGCAGCTGCGGCAGGAGAACTCTACCTCGAGACACCGGAGAGCAGGTCGGCTCGGGAGGTTCTCACGGCCCGCCTGAAGAGCGCGCCCCCGCCCTTGTTCTACGAAAAGGGCCGCCCTTCCAAGAAGGAACGACGGGAGATGGAGCGACTCAAGCGGCGGCAACGTGAATAGAAGCAGGCGCCGGCGCATCCACTCGCCCCCCAACCTGCCTGCGAGCAGTCATGCACACGCGCGCAGGCTGGAGCCCTGTTCGTGAGCTCGGTCCTTGGCGCATTCCCGGGACAGGGATCGCCACCGCCGAGCGACGGGGCACTCAGCCCCGTGCTCGATGCGCTTCGCGTCCGAGGCCGCGATCGGGAAGAGCTGCATCGTGAGGACGCGGCATTGCTCGGCGTGCTCCGCCACGACTGGGAGCTCGCACCGTGGATCTCGGGAAACGTCCTACTCGCCCGGGACCAGGGATCCGGTGTTGTCGTGGCTGCGGATGCGGCTCTGTACTATCGCGACGATTTGCTGCGCGCCATGGGGCAGGCCGGGATCCAAAGCCGGGGCAGCAACCCTGCCGAGCTGATCCTTGCCGCATACCTGGCATGGGGCGATTCGTGCCCCGCGCGACTCGAGGGTGATTTCGCCTTCATTCTCTGGGACCGTCGCGAGAGGCGGGTGGTGGCTGCCAGGGATTTCGGCGGCAAACGGCCGCTGTTTCACGTCGAGCTTGGCGGGACGCTCTTCCTCGCCTCCACCATCCCGGCGCTTCTCGCCGCACCGGGCGCGGGCCGGGAACTCGATTGGACGGTGATTGCCGAGGCGGCCGCGGCGCTGACCAATTCCCCCGACGAGACGGCCTTTCGCAGGGTCCGTCGTCTCCCTGCCGGATCGACGCTCACTTACGAGCCAGGTTCGGCGCTACGAGTCCGGCCGCATTGGTGGCCGCCTACCTTCCGCACGTGGGGAGGACACAACTCGAAAGATGCGGCCGCGGAACTCAGACGGACGCTCGAACGGGCGGTCGATGAGCGCCTGGCAGGCGAACGCGTAACGGCGTGTTTCCTCTCGGGCGGGTACGACTCCCCGGCGGTTTACGCAGCGGGGCGCCGCCTATTGGCAAACAGCGGAGCCCGGCGTGAACTCCGTCCTATCTCGATGAGTTTTCCGCCCGGCGACTCCGGCCGCGAAGACGAGCTCATCGAGCAGATCGTCGGACATTGGAACGACGCGACGCGTTGGATCCAGAGCACGGACGTTCCCTTTTGCGAGGATCCGGAGGAGCACGCACGTCAACGCGCCGAGCCATACCCGCACCTCTTCGAAACCTTCAACCGCGTCGCTACCCGCGCTGCCGTTGGCCAAGGTGCACGGGTTGTGCTGGACGGGAGTGGTGGCGACCAGCTCTTTGCCGTCGGGGCGAATGTCCTGTCAGATCTGCTGCGTGGCGGGCATTGGCTGCGGTTGGCTTCGGATTGGAAGGCCCTGGGCGGAGGGAGCTGGCGCGACTTCTTCAAGGTGGCGGTCCAGCCGCGGATGGGACCGAAACTGCTTCGAGCGGCAACCTGGCTCCGCCACGGTCGCCCGCTGGCCGATGTCGGGTTCGTTCGCGACATCCCGCCGTGGTTCTCGAAGACGTTCGTCGAGCGCCACAATCTTCGTACCCGCGAGCAGGATCGCCAACCGACGCGGGGCACCATGAGTTGGTCCGCCTACGAAGCCTTGTGGTACCTGACCACCCCGGCGTTTCCTCGCATGGCCGAATACGTCGCGAGTTTCGCCTTGGAGGAGGGTGCCGAGTACCGCTCCCCGCTCCTCGACAGGCGAATCGTCGAATTGGCGGCCACCCGCCCGGCATCGGACCGGCGCCGGGGCACCGAGACCAAGCTGCTGCTTCGTCACGCCATGGAAGGGCTCTTGCCGGCGCCCGTCCTCGCGGGGCGGCCGCACAAGACCGGGATGCCGGTGGACTACATGCGGGGATCCGCCCGGGCCCTCCTGGGCGGGCCGTTGCGTCCGCTGCTACGAGATTCAGCCCTGGCAGACGCTGGGATCGTGGAGCCGGAGGCCTTGCGGAGGGCAGTCGAGCGTTGTGTGGCTGGCCAGGACGACGGGCAGGCCGTCCCGCTCTACCTAACCCTCCAGGTCGAGCTCTGGGTGCGCCAGCAGATTGGGGGGTGAAGGTCCGGTGAGGGGGGTGTCCCCGGTTTGTGACATCGCCCGCCCCGGGTTGCTACCAGCCATTCTGCCCCGCGCCCCCTTGCGGACAGGGCTTTCGTGCGGTACCGTTTCTGCAGCTACGAAAGCTGCTATGGGGTTGTGGTCATGTAGTCCGGCCTAATTTCCAGAGGTGGTGTATGTACGCCAAGCCTGTGTTGGAGCGATTCGGCACATTTCGGGATCTCACCCAGATGCCGCCGCCACAAGGGAAGAAGGATCCGGGCGCGGACCTGACGAGTGCGCTCAACTGTGAGTCCCATGCGGCTCCCGGCTCCCACGCGGCATGTGGTGGCAGCCCCGGTACCGGCGGCGGACGCACGAGCTGATTCCGCTGGGAGGTTCTTGACCTCCAGCCGCACAATTACCGCACTGTGAACCGCCCGCCCTCAGAGAAGTCTCCGAGGGCGGGTATCTCTTTGGTCTTCAGGGCCGGCACGAGCCCGAGAGCCTCAAGCCTGTCAATCCTCGACACTGGCAAGTGAGCCCTCCAGGCACCCACAGTACCAAGCCCCGAGACCCGGCATTCGTTCTCATCCGGGCGCTCACCAAGTCCTACCCGATTCACCGCCAATGGCGCGAGATACTGCGCCGCCCGTTTACCGAACAGTGGACGCCCGCGCTCGAGGGCGTGGACTTAGCCGTTGAGCGTGGCGAGTTCTTCGGCCTCCTGGGACCCAATGGAGCCGGCAAGACCACCTTGTTCAAAGTGCTGTCCACCCTCATCACCCCAGACTCCGGTCAGGCCCAGGTGGACGGCCTCGATGTCCTCCGTGACGCGTCCCAGGTCCGGCGGATCCTGTCGCCCGTGATCCCGGATGAACGCAGTCTCTTGTGGCGTCTCTCGGCGCGCGAGAACCTGAATCTCTTTGCCGGCCTATACGGCTACCGCGGTAACGGCCGGGCGACTCGGGTCGGCGAGCTCCTGGACATCGTGGGCCTGGCCGAGGCGGGCAACAAGATGGTGGGGCAGTTCTCGTCCGGCATGAAGCAGCGACTGCTCATCGCGCGGGCGCTCCTCCCCGAGCCGCGGC
>DATHRW010000259.1:0-13311 GCA_035464955.1 Gemmatimonadales bacterium | reverse complement strand
ACCATTCTGAAGGCTCTCAGGAGTGAGGGGCGATTCACTGGCGCCATCGACGTCGACCGAGTGGACGGGACGAGTTTCCGAGCCACCGTCAGCATCGCCCCATTGTCCAGGACGGTGGCGGCAGATACTCGCTGGCTCGTGGAAGTCCAGCCCGCTCCAGCGTGGAAGGACCGGCGTCAGGCCACGAGCGAGACGATTCTCCTGGTCGAGCAGGAAGAGTCGATTCGGATCCAAGTTGCCGATATCTTGACAAAGTATGGATACACCGTCCTCGCAACATGCAATGCGGCAGAAGCGATGACCCAAGCGTCGGCGTGGACGGGGCGGCTCGATCTCCTGCTCACCGAACTCCCCGAACCGGGGATCAGCGCCCCTCAGCTGGTGGAGCACGTTCGAGCGAAGCAACCCGAAGTCAATGTGCTCTTCATCTCCAAGTACCGTGACCTGATGCTGGCCCTCCCCGACATGCCTGAAGAACGCATCGGGTGGCTCCGCAAGCCCTTTCCGGACGAAGAACTCTTAGCCGGCGTCCGGCGGCTGCTGACGATCAGACGGGAAGAAGGGCAACACGGCCGCTGAGGCACACGGGAAACGGTGAGACTCGAGCAGATTGAAGACAGACAAGGAACCCAACGACGACGTTTCAACCCACATGCGTGAGAGAGGTGACGAGATGCGTGTCATAGTCATAGCAGCAGCGGTCACGGCAACTGGGTTGCATCCGGCCGTTGCCAGCGCCCAGGCAAAGCCGATCGCTGAGCAGATTGCCGAGGCTGTTTTTGCACTGCCGGAAGCGGACCGCACCGGGGCCAAGGTGTGGGGCTGGCAAGACGGCGCGGAGACCATGGTCATCCTCCGGCCAGGAACCAATGATCATGTCTGCCTGGCGGACAAACCGGGCGACGACCGGTTCGAAGCGTCGTGCTACGATGCGCGGCTCGAGCCCTTCATGGCCCGGGGCCGGGAACTCCGTGCCGAAGGCAAAGGTACAGGTGAAGTAAGGCGCATCCGCCAAAGCGAGATCGAAGCGGGGACCCTCGCATTGCCCGATAGCTCGCGTCTCATTTCGCTGCGCGGCCAGATCAACCCGGGGTCGGGGCGGCCGGACAGTGTGTCCGTGCTGCGAGTCGTGTACCTGCCCCATGCGACTGCCGAGTCGGCCGGTGTGCCGGCCTCGGCGCCACGCGGCGAGCGCTTCCTCATGGAAGCGGGCACGTACCGGGCCCATCTCATGATCCCGAGTGGGCGCATTCCCTTTACGCCGTAGCGGTCGAGCCGTGACGCTGAAGTCATTGGAGACGTGGGGCCCGCGACCCCGAGGGTCTGGTTCCAGAGATCCGGGGCAGTGGCTCCGGGCCATGCGGCGTGTACCGCCCTTCGCGCTTCTCGCTGCGGTCATCGTCCCGTCGATGGTAGCGGCCCAGGCCGTTGGATCGCGTGCCCCACCGCCAGGCTGGGCCGGTTTTACCCGTGCCTTTGACGCCTACGCGACACAGGACAGCATCGTAGGTGCCAGCGTGCTCGTCCTGCGCGACGGCCGGGTCGAGGCCCGCCATAATTTTGGATGGGGCGATCGCGCGCTCGGCCAGAGAACCGACACCAACACCATCTACCATTGGGGATCGATCACCAAGACGCTGACCGCCGTCGCCGTGATGCAGCTCCGCGATCGCGGTCGGCTGACGCTCGACGATCATATCACGGACTACATCCCCGAACTCAGGCACGTGCACAACCCGTACGGGGACATGAACGATGTCACCGTCCGGATGTTGCTCTCCCACTCAGGCGGCTTCCAAGGCCCGACCTGGCCGTACGACCAGGGCGAGCCATGGGAACCGTTCGAACCCACCCGTTGGGAGCAACTCGTCGCGATGATGCCGTACCAACGGCTGTCTTTCCCGCCCGGCTCGCGGTTTGGGTACAGCAACCCGGCGTTCATCTACCTTGCGCGCATCATCGAGCAACTCACCGGGGATGCCTGGCAAACGTACGTGTCCAAGAACCTGCTCATGCCGTTGGGCATGGCCCGAAGCTATTTCGGGACGACACCGTACTACTTGGCGCCGTTCCGGTCCAACAACTACACCGTGGCCGCCAATAGCGCCGGCCGAGAGACGGTGCACGCCAACGGCCGCGACTTCGACCCCGGGATCACCATCCCGAACGGCGGCTGGAACGCGCCACTCGGCGACCTGGTCCGATGGATTGCGTTCCTCACCAATGCCCCGGCTGGTGACAGCGCAACCGCGCAGCGCTACGACACGGTCCTCCGGCACGCAACGCTCGAGGAGATGTGGAGGGCCCGCTACCTCGCCAGCGACCCGGTCGCAGACGCCGACCCCACCGCGGTCGCCGATTCCATGGGTCTGTCGTTTTTCATCCTGTGGCGGCATCGCACGCGTTTCGTCGGCCACACCGGAAGCCAGGCCGGCTTCCGATCGTTCCTGTATTTCGAGCCAACGAACCGTCGGGCGGTGCTCGCCTCGTTCAATACCAGCAATGACGTCCGGCCCGAGGCGTCCGCGAGCGGTTTCCGCACCATTCGAGACGCCGCATTGAAGCTGATCGCGCCCTAGGGTGCTGTGGATCCCCCCATTCCAGGTTTCGCAGGAAACCTCAGGAGCCTTGAGGTCGTATGTACCGGGATCCGGTTTCCAGCGTTACAATGGAAACCTTCCGAATCCGCGCCCGACAATCTGTAACCTGAGGTACTACAATGTCCCGTGTCGTTTCCCAGACCCTCCAATCGCTGACGGTCCTTGCCCTGGTTCCGGTGGCCGTCGGCGCCCAGCTACCCACCGCCAGTCCCGAGCAGGAGGCCGCCGGCCTCAAGGCGGCTCACGTACAAATCGAGCCGGGTGCCCTCGAAATCACCCGAGGCGACACGGCCCGGTTGCGTGCAGTGGTGCACGGCCAGGATGGCAGCGTCGTGCCCGGGGTGCAGGCCCTGTTCTTCTCCCCAAGTCGAGCCGTTCAGGGCCAGGGCATCGTCCAGAATGAAACCATGGTGGTCATCGGGAGTGAACCCGGCGAAGCGAATGTGTTGGTATTTGTCCGAGTCCCGAGCGATTCGGCGAGTTTCCAGGGAATCGGCGGACTCAAGCAGATGGCTGCGGTTCCGATTGCGGTCAAGGACTGGTCGGTGGCGCGTGTGGCGATCGAGCCTCCCAGTTTCACTCCGTACACCGGCAGCACCTTTAAGCTCCAGGCTCGAGCCCTGACGGACCATGGCACCGAGCATTCCACCGCAAGGGTAGCATGGCGAAGCGAGAACCCGGCAATCGCATCGATCACACCAGGAGGTGTCGTCACCCCAAACAAGGTTGGGACAGTCGCCCTCGTGGCAAGCACCGAGACCGGCGTGACCGCTCGATACTCGATGACCGTGGTGAAGAATCCGGTTGCTCGGCTGACGATCGAGCCCAAGGCGGCGTCTGCTCGAACGGGGGACGTGGTGTCTCTCGACGTCCAGGCACTCGACGGGAAGGGCCAACCGGTGGATGGCCTCGCGCTGGCCTATTCGGTGTTCGGCATCGACTCGGCCGGGGCGACGGTCTATCCCGACGGTGCCTTCGTCGCGGAGTATCCCGGCGCCTACCGGGTGGTGGCGAGCACCGGCGGTCAGTCCACCGAAGCCATCGTCGAAGTCACGCGGCGACCCCCGTCAACCCCGGCCCAGAAGGTGGGACAGGGCGTCCGGACCGAGGTCGCGACAAGTGACCTGTGGGTCTTTACCGGCAAGGATGGCCGTGACTACGCCTACACCGGGACCCACGCGCAGGGCGGCGGTCAGCGCATGTTCGTATGGGACGTCTCCGATCCGGCCAACATCCAGCTAATCGATTCGGTGGTGGTCGATGCCCGCGTGGTGAACGATGTCAAGGTCAACGCGGACGCTTCCTGGGCCATCATCACCCGTGAGGGAGCAAGCACCCGCCAGAACGGGATCGTCGTGCTCGATCTCGCCGATCCGGCCCACCCCAAAGTCATTGCGGAGCTGACCGACCAGTTGACGTCCGGAATCCATAACGTGTGGATCAACGGCAACCTCGTCTATGCCGTCAACGATGGGACCGCGTCGATGAACATCATCGACCTGAGCGATCCCGCTCATCCACGACACGCGGGTCACTGGGAAATCCGACCCGGCGAGAGCAATAAGACGCTGCATGATATTTGGTCGGACGGCACGTTCCTGTATCTGTCGTATTGGAACGATGGCCTCGTAATCCTGGACATCAGTGGACGTCACGGCGGGACACCGACCGAACCCACATTCGTCTCGAAGATTGCGTACAGTCAGGGAAACACCCACACCGCGTGGCGGGAGGGCAGGTACGTCTTCGTCGGCGATGAGATCTTCGGCTGCCCGGAATGCGTCAACGGTCCGAGGGGATACATCCATGTCATAGACGTGAGCGACATCAAAACCCCCAAGGAAGTTGCGAAGTTCGAGGTACCGGAGGCCGGCACCCACAATATTTGGGTCGAGGACGGCGTCCTCTACATTGCGTACTACCAGGGAGGCCTGCGCATCGTCGACGTCAGCGGTGAGTTGCGGGGCGACCTCTACCGCCAAGGGCGCCAGATCGGCTGGATTCCCACAGCTGCGGGCGATGGCCAGGCGTTGGTACCAAACTCCCCCATGGCATGGGGACCGCAACCCTTCAAGGGCCATATCTTCGTCAGCGACATGAATAGCGGTCTCTGGGCGGTCAAGCACGAGCGGCCGCAGCCGCTGATTCCGTAACGCGTTGTTCGACGGTACACGAATCCCTCACCAGGCGTCGGTCCTGAATGCCGGGTGAGGGATTTCGATAAGAACGAGGATCATATGTTGAAGTCTCGAGGCGTGCTCAGTCTAGGATTCCTCTCGTTCCTCACCGCGTGCGCGACGACGCCGAGTGGGGCCCAGGCCGGTGCCAAACCGGCCCCGCAGCTGCACGCACGCACCTACACGATCTACGTCGCTAACGAATCCTCTGACCTGATCTCTCGAGTCCGATTCGACGGGAACGTCGCCGTTGAAGAGAAGACCATCGCGGTGGGGATCATGCCGGCCGATCTCGATGGCGCCCATGGCCTGACGGTCTCGCCACGCGGCGACTATTGGTTCGTCTCGCTGGCTCACGGCACGCCGTTCGGCAAGGTGTGGAAATTCGCCACCGGAGTCGATACGCTGGTTGATTCCCTCACCGTGGGATCATTCCCCGCTTCGATGGCGCTCACCCCGGACGGCTCCGGGCTGTTTGTCGTCAATTTCAACCTATACGGTCGGCATATTCCCAGTTCGGTCTCGGCCGTGTTCACACCATTCATGCGTGAGTCCACGCGCATTCAGACATGCGTCATGCCGCACGGCAGCTCGATCACCCATGACGGCCGGCGGCATTTCTCCACCTGTATGATGAGCGATCAGCTGGTTGAGATCTCGACCGAGGACGAGGAGGTCACTCGCCGCGTCTTATTGACTCCCGGTCAGGAGCGCCTTCTCCCGGTCGGCGACCAGGGAGCCGAGCACGCAATGGGTGGCCAACGATGCAAGCCGACGTGGGTCGCCATTGCCCCAGACGACAGCCGGCTCTACGTGCCGTGTAACGGGCATGGCGAGATCGTGGAACTCGACGCGACGACGCTCACGGTGACGCGCCGCTTCCCAACCGGCAAGGGGCCGTACAACGCAGCCGTCAGCCCGGACGGTCGTTTCCTCTTGGCGACGCTCAAGGGGGCGCAGGGGCTCGCGATCATTGACCTCGGAACTGGCGCTGAGGTTCGGGTCCCGACGACGCAGCCCATTACCCACGGCGTCGCGATCTCGCCCGACTCCCGGTATGCCTTCGTGTCTAATGAAGCGATCGGAGCCGTCCGCGGCACGGTCGATGTGATCGACCTCCGCACGAAAGAGCTGGTGGCATCGGCCCAGGTGCAATACCAGCCCGGTGGCATAGCATTCTGGCAGATGACGGGTCCGTAGGCCGATCCGCTGGCCCCGCCTGCCGGGTGGGTGCTAGTTTCCGCCACCCATGGACCCTGTCTGCCATACGTTAGTCGGTGCCAGCCTGGCTCAGGCCGGGCTGAAGCGTCGCACCGCGCTCGGCACCGCGACCCTTCTGATCGGGGCAAACCTCCCCGATGTGGACTTCGTGTCCCGCGCCTGGGGCACCGTCCCGATGCTGGAATGGCGGCGGGGCTGGACCCATGGCGTCCTCGCTCTGGTCGTCCTACCTATCCTGTTGACCGGTCTCATGCTTGCCTGGGACCGGGTGGGCCGAAAGAGATCTTCAGACAAGATTCCGGTCTCGGCCAAACAGCTCCTGCTACTTTCCGGCGTTGCCGTCCTGACCCACCCGACCCTCGATTGGCTCAACACCTACGGGATGCGATGGCTGATGCCTTTCTCCGACCGATGGTACTACGGGGACGCGCTCTTTATCGTCGACCCGTGGGTCTGGCTGGTGCTGGCGGCCGGCATTGTCCTCAGCCTGTCGCGCGAACGCCGCCACAGTGGCGCGTCGTCGGGGCGGCCGGCCCTGGTGGCGCTGGCTCTGGTTACGGTGTATATCCTATCGATGTTCGGGCTGAGCGCCGTCACCGAGCGCCGCTTGGCCAGCGCCTACGCGTCGCAAACGGGCGTTGCTCCGATGGACGTGATGGCCGGTCCGGTCCCTCTGAATCCTCTCCGCCGATCGATCGTGATCCAGACCCGCGATCACTATGTGGTCGGCGACTATTCGTGGCTGCCGGCCGGATGGACGGAAAGCGAACGCACCTATCCGACACTCCGGCGGGGGATGCGTGATTCAAACGTCCACCAGGCCGTAACCCAGCCCGCCGGACGCGGGTTTCTGAGCTGGACCAGGTTCCCTACCTATGCGGTGGAGGATACGACCAAGCCATCGATCGTGCACTTAATCGATCTCCGGTACGCAACCGAGCCCACTGCGCCTTTCGGCGCCGTTGCGATACCGCCTACCACATCTGGACGAGGCACACCATGACGGACGAGCTCGTAAGACTCATACAGGAATGGGACGGCCAGGGCGTTTACGTGAAGTATGACAAGCCGACCGGTGCTTGGTTTTTCATTGCGCTCCACGACCCGACGCTCGGCATCATGGCCGGGGGCTGTCGAATGAAGGTGTACCCGACGCCCGCGGACGGTCTTCGGGACGCGATGCGTCTTGGCCGCGGCATGACCCACAAATGGGCGGCGATCGACTTCCACTACGGCGGTGGCAAGTCGGTGCTCGCGCTGTCACGTCCCATCGAGGACAGCGAGCGCGAGCCGCTCCTTCGGCGCTTCGGGCGCATGCTCAAGTCATTGAATGGAGCGTATGCGACCGGCGTCGACCTTGGGGTGACGCCGGAAGACATGGCCATCCTTCGGGATGAAGGCCAGTATGTCTTCGGCGGCAAGGGCCATGAAGACCCCGGACCGTATACCGCGCTCGGTGTGTTCTCCTGTATCAAGACAACAGCACGTCATGCATTTGGGACTGCCGATCTCGCCGGCCGATCGGTGCTGATTCAGGGCGTCGGGGATGTCGGCGAACCCCTCGCAAAGATGTTGGCTGAGGCCGGTGCGACACTCATTCTGAGCGACCTCGACCCACAGCGAGCGGCGAGAGTCGCCAAGGAAGTAGGTGGCACGACGATCGATCCCGATCGCGTGGCCGACACCCCGTGCGACATTCTTGCGCCGTGCGCCATCGGGGCCACACTCAACAAGCAGACTATTCCCAGCCTCAACTGCCGAGCCATTGCGGGATCGGCCAACAACCAACTCGAAGAGGATGCCGATGCCGAGCGGTTGCATGAGCGTGGCATTCTGTACGCCCCGGATTACATCGTGAATGCGGGCGGGGCCATGGCCTTCGCGCTCTTCCACGAGGGCAAGCTGACCGATGCGGAGGTGGAAGCCCGTATTAACGGAATCGGAGATTCGCTCGACCGCATTCTTGGCGAGGCCAAGGAACGGAACGAGTCACCGCTCAACGCCGCGATCAAGCGAGTAGAACAGGTGCTGGGACATCATTGACCCACCCCCAGGCCAAGGCCGGGAGCTGTCGGCTATCGGCCGCGAGCGATACCCGGCTGATTGATCGAATGTCATCCGACGGGAGTACCTGCGAGTGAGATTGTTGATGATGGCTGCGTCGTTGCGACAGGGCTCGTACAACAAGAAGCTCCTGCGCCTCACCGCTTCGCGCGCGCGCGCGGAGGGCGTCGACGTCGATGTGGCCGACTTCAGTGAGTTTCCCGTTCCCATGTACAACTTCGACGACGAAGAGGGTACCGGTATTCCGGTGGGTGCCCACGCCTTCGCCCAGCGCCTTGGCGAAGCAAGTGGTGTGGTGATTTCATCGCCAGAGTACAACCACTCCCTCCCCGGGACGATCAAGAACCTGATCGATTGGGTTTCGCGGATCCGCCCGCTGCCATTCAAGAACAAGCACGCCCTGCTCTTGTCGGCGTCCCCTTCGGTGGTCGGGGGAAATCGCGGACTCTGGGCACTTCGCGTGCCCCTCGAAGCCATGGGGGTGTTGGTCTACCCGTCGATGTTCTCATTGGCCAAGGCGAACCAGGCATTCGGAGACGACGGCGAACTCCTCGACCCCAAGTTAGCGCAGCGACTCGAGGGCATCCTCGGCAGTTACCTGCGCATGGCCGGCGCCCTGGAAAGCACGCACGCGTAAACCGGGAGGACATGAGATGCCCGTTGCACAGTCCTTGCTGTCTGAATTCGATCAGGAAATGGCGGCGACGCGGAAGGTGCTCGAGCGCGTTCCCCAAGACAAATTCGAATGGGCCCCGCACGAGAAGTCGATGACGCTCCGCCAACTCGCCACCCACGTCGCAAATCTGGTGGGCTGGACCGAGATGACGCTCGAGCAGAGCGAATTCGATGTGGCACCGCCCGGAGGCGAGGCATTCACGCTCCCGGTGCCCGATTCGGTCTCGGAGTTGCTGTCGATGTTCGATCGCAATACCACGTCGGCCCGAGAGGCTATTGCCACGGCCGGGGACGACGTCTTCATGCAGTCGTGGACCCTCAAGAAGGGCGGCGAGACCGTGTTCTCAGCCCCCAAGGGCGGTGTGCTCCGACGCTTCGTGATGAATCACGTCATCCATCACCGCGGCCAACTCACGGTCTATCTCCGCCTGCTTGGAGCTTCGGTACCGCAGACGATAGGGAACACGGCCGACGAGCCGGAATTTTGAAATAGGGAGGTAGGAGTTAGGAAGTAGGAATGCTGGACTGATGGATAGAATGGGTCGGCGGCATCTCACCGCCGACCTCCTATTTCCTACTCCCTACTCCCTACTCCCCACTCCCTCTAACATCGGCTCGAGTACCTTCCACACGGTCTCCGCCATGATCGCTTGGCCCCGCGGGGTCGGGTGGATGCCGTCCGCTTGGTTCAGGGAATCGACGCCCGCCACACCCTCGAGCAGGAAGGGCACCAATCGAGCCTGGTTTTCCTGAGCCACCTCCCGGTAGACGGCGCGGAAGCTCCGGGTGTAGCCGGGTCCGAGGTTGGGCGGGGCCTCCATGCCCAAAATGAGCAGCGCGGGTGGTGGTTCCTGACGGCGTGCGCGGTCGATCACGGCCTGCAAGTTGGCCTTGAGCTGCGCCGGATCCTGACCGCGCAATCCATCGTTGGCCCCGGTCTCGATGACCAAGAGGGCCACCGGCTGCCTGAACAGCCAATCCACGCGCCGCAGGGCTCCGGCGGACGTCTCACCGCTCAGGCCGGCGTTTACCACTCGATACTCCAGCCCGGCCGAGTCTATCTTGCGTTGCAGGAAGGCTGGATACGCCTGGCTTTGGTCCAGTCCGTACCCAGCCGTGAGGCTCGTGCCCATGAATACGATCGCCGGACGATCGGCGTCGGACGCTGCCGCCACGTCGGCGACGACCGGCCGGGTACGATTCGATTGCTCCCCGGAGCAGCTGAGGGCAGCCGTTGCAACTATCAGGAACGCGATCGCGTAAAGCCGACTCACACTTTGATCCTATTTGGAGTGTCCTGTGCTGCGCTGTGAATCACTGACCCAGACCTACCTCTCCGGCGGCAAGCCGCTCACCGTGCTCAAAGATATCACGCTCACCGTGGCCAGCGGCGAACGCCTGGCGGTGGTCGGCCCATCCGGCAGTGGGAAGTCGACCCTGCTCGGTCTGTTGGCCGGACTCGACCAGCCCACCACCGGCTCGGTGTATCTCGACGGCCAGCACATGGCTGAACTCTCGGAGGACGAGCGGGCCCGACTTCGCGGCGAGAAGGTCGGGTTCGTCTTTCAGACCTTCCAGCTCATTCCCACCTTGACCGCGCAGGAAAACGTTCAGGTGCCGCTCGAGCTCCGAGGGCTGCCGTCCGTCGCGCGAGCCCATGATCTGCTGGCACGGGTCGGCCTGGCAGATCGGATGGATCACTACCCGAGCCAACTCTCGGGCGGGGAGCAGCAGCGGGTCGCCTTGGCTCGGGCCTTCAGCAACCATCCCAAGATTCTCTTTGCCGATGAACCGACGGGGAACCTCGACGCCTCGACCGGCGCGACGGTCATCGACCTCATGATGGAGCTCAATCAGGAATCGGGCACCACCCTGATCCTCGTGACCCACGACCCGGATCTGGCCAACCGCGCGCGCCGCACGATCCGACTGCGTGATGGATCAGTGGTGTCGGACAGCGACGCATGAGCGCGTGGCCGTTCGCCCTACGAATGGGATGGCGTGAAAGCCGGGCATCACGCCGGCGCCTGGTGGTGCTCATGGGCGCGATCGGCATCGGCGTGGGGGCCCTCGTGGCCATCAATGGGTTCACTGCGAACATGGCGGACTCGGTGGAACGCGAGGCGCAGGCGCTGTTGGGTGCCGATCTCTCGTTCGTCAGCCGGCGTCCGTTCACGCCGAGGGTCGAAAACCTCATTGATAGCCTCACCCGCCATGCCGCAACCATCGCGGGCTGCGACACGGCGCCATGTGCGTTGCCGGCCGACCGGCGGGTGGCCCGAACGACCGAATTCGACGCGATGGCCTATGTGCCCCGCACCAGCGGCACCCGTCTGGTGCAGGTTTCCGCCATCGACGGCGCATTCCCATACTACGGAACGGTAGAGACCAACCCGGCTGCAGCCTGGCGTGACTTGCAACTGGGGCAGGACGCCGTTGTCGATCCCTCGCTCTTGAGCGCTTTGGGTGCGAGCATCGGCGACACCCTCGCGCTCGGAGAGGCGCGGTTTCGTATCACGGGAACCATCATCCATATCCCGGGCGATGTGGGGATCCAGAGCGCCTTTGGGCCGCGGGTGTTTGTTCCCGCACGGTACCTCGCCGACACCAAACTCCTCGGCTTCGGCGCCCGCGTTCGCTATGAGGCGTTCCTCAAGCTGGAAGCAGGAATGGACCCCGACCAAATCGCCTCGGGCTACCGGACTCCCTTTCGCCAGGAGCGGGTGCGAATTCGAACCGTACAGTCGGAACGGGAACGACTCAATCGGACGCTGACACAATTCGGCCGCTTCCTCGGCCTGGTGGCTTTGATGGCACTCTTGCTGGGTGGGCTGGGAGTGGCCAGTGCGGTTCACGTGTTCGTCAAGCAGAAACGCGAAACCATTGCGGTGCTCCGGTGCCTGGGAGCGACCGCCGGCACGGTGTTCCGCACCTACCTCGGCCAAGCCCTGGCGATTGGCTTTTTCGGGAGCGTACTCGGAGTCGGTCTCGGTATCGCAGTCCAGTTGCTCCTGCCCGCCGTGCTCCGTGATGTGCTTCCGGTCGATGTGCGTGTACGTCCATCCGGGTCGGCGATCGCACTGGGAATGCTGACCGGGGTCTGGGTCGCCTCGATCTTTGCCCTCCTGCCGCTGCTCAAGGTACGCCTCATCTCACCACTGGGCGCCCTTCGAGAGCCGTTCGAGACCGGTGCGCCGACACGGCGCGATCGCATTCGCTGGGTAGCCGCCGCCGGACTGAGTGTGAGCGTGGTGCTCCTCGCCGTCATGCAAGCCGGCAGCTGGCTCCAAGGCCTCGCCTTTGCCGGAAGCATCGGCCTGGGACTCCTCATTCTCTGGGCTGCCGCCGTGGGACTCACCAAGGCCGTACGACGGTGGCTCCCGGCCCGTTCGCCCTACGTCATGCGGCAGGGTCTGGCCAATCTGTTTCGTCCTGCAAATCAGACGGTAGCGATCATCCTGGCCCTCGGCTTCGGCGCGTTTCTCCTGAGTACGTTGGTCCTCGTCCAGCAGAACTTCCTTCGCCAACTACGGATCGATTCGGTCGAGAACCGTCCGAATCTGCTGATTTTCGACGTCCAACCCGACCAACTCGGCCCACTGCAGGACGAAGTCACGGCCGCGGGCCTCCCGCTCGGGCCGGCGGTCCCGCTTGTCCCCATGCGCATTGAGTCAGTCAAGGGCGCGCCGGTCCTCCGAAGCTCCACCGAATCGGAAGAGGGTGATTCTGCGACGGGCTCGACCTGGGCCCATCGCCGGGAGTATCGGTCTACCTATCGCGACACCATGGTCAACTCCGAACGGCTGGTCGCAGGCGAGTGGTGGCCTCCGACCACCACCATGAAACCAGGCGACCCGGTGCCGGTTTCGCTCGAACGCGACGTCGCCGAGGTGCTGGGAGTCGGGGTCGGCGACGAAATCGTGTGGGATGTCCAGGGCGTGCCGCTCCGGTCGATCGTCACCAGCATCCGTGAAGTCGACTGGGCACAGTTCCAGACGAACTTCTTTGCCGTCTTCGCGCCAGGTGCGCTCGAGCAGGCTCCACAAATGTTCGTGACCCAAACCCGGGCCGACGATCCGGTCGTCCGGGGAACATTCCAGCGCCGACTCGCGGAGCGCTTCCCCAATGTCAGTTCGATCGACCTCATGGCCGTCCAACAGGCGCTCGACCGGATCATTGGGCGCGTCGTGGCGGCGGTTCGATTCGTGGCGATCTTCAGTTTGGTCACGGGTATCATCGTGCTCATCGGTGCCCTGGCCACCAGCCGCTTCCAGCGAGTTCGTGAGGGGGTGCTGCTGAAGACGCTGGGCGCGACGCAACGCCAAGTGATGCGCGTTGCTCTCACCGAGTACGCCGCGTTGGGCCTGTTAGCTGCGACCGTTGCCATCGTCCTCTCGATTGCGGCGGGGTGGGGCCTCGTCACCTTCGTCTTCGAGTCCGACTTCGCTCTGCCCATCGGCCGGCTCGCTGCCCTCGCGGCCGGAATGGCGCTGCTGACGATGGGGGTCGGGGTGTGGAATAGCCGGGCTATCTTCCGCGCGACGCCTCTCGAGGTTCTGCGGGCTGAATAGACT
>DATHRW010000258.1:0-21667 GCA_035464955.1 Gemmatimonadales bacterium | reverse complement strand
GTGCCGGCGGCAAGGATCGTCGGTGGGTAGGGTACGTGCCCGGGGCGACACCGGGAAGGAGATCGTGTTCCCGGCTATCGTACGCCTCAACTCCGACATCGAGATCGACTACTACCGTCACGGTGGCATTCTCCAGCGCGTGCTGCACATCTTTGCCGCGGACACGTAGCATCCGAACCCAGCAGTCGACACAACGTCAATGGCCCCTCCGCGATGCGGAGGGGCCTTTGTGTCGGCCTTCGTCAGGCGCGGCGTCTAGGCGACCAGATCCTTCAGCCGGTCGCCGGTTTCCCCTTCGCGGAGCCGGAGCAGCGCACGATCGCGCAGTTGGCGGATCCGCTCCCGGGTGACACCCATCATCCGGCCGATTTCCTCGAGCGTCCGGCTGTTGCCGTCATCGAGCCCGAAGTACAGCCGGAGCACCTTCGCATCGCGCGGCGGCAGTGACGCAAGCGCCTGCTCGATGCCCTCGGTCCGGCTGTTGAGTATGGTGCTCGAATCGGTGCCCTCCTGATCGGACCAGGAAAATCGCTCGATCCGCTCATGGCCGTCGCCGTCGCGTGTCGGATGGTCGAGCCGCACCGCCTCGGAATTGAGGGCGCTCAGGCTCCGGACCGCCTCGAGCGTCAGCCCGGTCGCTCGCGCCAGCTCCTCCACCGTGGGCATCCGGCCCAGGCGCTCCTTGAGCAGCGTGGTGGTGCGGCCCAGGCGGCTGAGGTCGGCCGTCCGGTTGAGCGGCACCCGAACGGGCCGGCCGTGCCGGGCAATGGCGGCCTGCACGGCTTGGCGAATCCACCAGACCGCATACGAGATGAACTTGACGCCGCGGTCCGGATCGAACTTCCGGGCGGCCGTCATAAGACCGAGGTTCCCTTCGCCGATCAGATCGACGAGCGGGACACCGCGATTCTGGAATTTCTTAGCGACGGATACCACGAACCGCACGTTGTGCCGAGCCAGCCGCTCCTGAGCCGTCACATCGCCCCGGAACGCCTTGCGCGCGAGCGCCATCTCCTCTTCGCGATTGAGCAGCGGCACCCGGCTGATCTCGTCGAGGTAAAGATCGAGGCTCTCCCGCCCCTCATCGACCGCACGGGCGATTTGAGCCGGCCGAACCTGGCGTCGCTTGGCTCGCGTCTTTGTTGCCACTCAGCCTCCTTGGGGACTCCCGTCGTCCGCACTGTATACCTGCTTACCCTCGAGCGGGTTCCCATGCCTGCGTGGGAATCGAGAGCTGTTCAAAAAGTAACCGTGTAAGATAACACGTAACTCACCATAAATCAATACCTTAGCTAACCACTTCTGCACCTAGGGTTTGCACGTTTGGACCGGTATTGGAGCCTTTTCTCTAGATGCACCACCCGGAACAAGCGTTGCACGATCAGTTGGTGTTCCATGTCGCAACGTTCAATCCGCCGGAGCCGACTCTACCCAGAGGACGCGCGGGGCCAGTACCCTTGCACGGCTAGGTCTGGGCCCGCCACCTCCAAAGCGGACGGGGGCGGCACCTCTGGTGCCGCCCCCGTCCGAAACACGCGGGACCAGGGTCCTAGAATCCTGGCGTGTCCTGAATCGGTCCCGTAATCGCGCTGGTCGCGTCGGTCCCATGACCAGTCAGCTCGATTGAGCCGTCCTTGCTGGTGGCCTTGACGAGAAAGAATGCCAGGGCCGTGCTCAGCCACATGTCGCCGTCGTCACCGCGGTAATGGCGCGCGGTGAAAGTGCCCGCCGGAACGGTGACGGATTCCTCGCCCAGGTCCGCGATTGTCTCACACCCCTCCATCACGTCGGCCAGTGGATCCTTCATCTTGTCCCGGAACATGGACATCATCTGCTCCGGCATCCGCATGGCGGGCTGGCCGGCCGGTTGGATAACGATCTCCCGAACGTCCCCCACGCTCTCCCAGCCTCCCACCAACATCTTCATGATGACGTTCTCGTACTTCTGATCACCTCGGAGCGCCATCTCCATCCAATAGTATGCCTTCCCGTCCCGCTCTTCTTGCGCCACGATGGCCTGTTTCATGGTGCCGTGCGACGTCTGATAGGAGGCCCATGAGCCGACCTCCATGCTCCTCCCTTTCGCGCCCTCGACGAGCTCGCAGGCGTTCTGGCCGTACAGCGGAGCCGCGGCGACCACCAGACCGAGCAGGAGGCCAAGCAGCGACCCAGCACTGCGATAAGTGACCTTCTCCACTCCTACATTCCCCCTTGCTACAGAGACTTGACCTCATTCACCAGCCCCGTGAGCGAGGCCTTGGCATCGCCGAAGAGCATGGAGTTACGAGGGTGGAAAAAGAGTTCATTTTGGATGCCGGCAAACCCGGGATTCATGGAGCGCTTCATGACGATGATGCTCTGGGCCTCATCGACATTCAGAATCGGCATGCCGTAGATCGGGCTCGTCGGGTCGCTCCGAGCAGCGGGATTCACCACGTCATTGGCCCCAATGACCAGCGCCACGTCCGCCCGCTGGAATTCGTCGTTGATCTGGTCCATGTCGTACAGCTTGTCGTACGGCACATTGGCCTCGGCCAACAGCACATTCATGTGGCCCGGCATTCGTCCGGCAACCGGGTGAATGGCGTACTTGACCTCGCCACCCTTCTTCTCAATCAGGTCGGCCAACTCCCGCACCTGGTGCTGGGCCTGAGCCACGGCCAAACCGTAGCCCGGGACCACGATGACCAACCGGGCATAGGCCAGCTGGAGGGCCGCGTCCTCCACGGAGAGCGACCGCACGGTGCGTTCCTCGGCGCCTTTGCCCGGCCCCAGCGCCGTGACGGACCCAAACGCGCTGAACAGCACGTTGCCGAGCGACCGATTCATGGCCTTGCACATGATGGTCGTGAGGATGATACCGGACGAGCCCACCAACGCACCGGCAATGATCAAGACGCTGTTGTTGATCACGAACCCGGTCATCGCCGCCGCCAATCCCGAATACGAATTCAGGAGGGCGATGACCACCGGCATGTCCGCACCGCCGATGGGGATGACAAAGAGCACGCCTAACACGAGCGAAATGGCGATGACGATGTAGAAGCTCTGGAGTTGCTGCCCAGGCGTCACAACTTGATACACGGCGAGGCCGAGAATACCGAGCAGTAGAATGGAGCTAACGATCTTCTGCAAAGGATAGGTGATGGGCTTTCCGGTCATCACTTCCTGCAGCTTGGCCCAGGCGATGACGCTGCCGGTAAAGGTCACGGCCCCGATCAGAAGACTCAACTGAATGGTGATGTCGGTGTCGACCGGGAGCGTTTCCACCTTCAGGAACTCCGCGCCACCCACGAGGAGCGACGCCGCGCCACCGAATCCGTTCAGGAGCGCCACCATCTGAGGCATGGCAGTCATCTTGACCGTACGGGCCATCCAGAGGCCGGCGGCGGAGCCAACGAAAATACCGGCGATGATGACCTGGTACGACAGAATGTCGCGGTCGAACAGGGTAACCGCGATGGCCACCAGCATGCCCAGGGCGGAGAGTTGGTTGCCGCGCGGGGCCGTATCGGGATGGCCCAGCTTTTTGAGCCCGATGATGAACAGGCTGGCGGATACCAGGTAGATCAGCGCGGTCAAGCCGGAGGGTATCATTTCTCCTCCGGCTTCTTCTTGAACATGTGGAGCATGCGGTCCGTCACCATATACCCGCCGACCACGTTCATCATGGCCAGGACGACGGCGCCGAAGCCGAAGACCATCGAGACCCAACCGTGCCCGCCTCCCGCGACGATCAGCGCGCCGACGATGGTGATGCCGCTGATCGCATTCGACCCGGACATGAGCGGGGTGTGCAGCGTGGGCGGGACCCGATGGATGAGCTCGAAGCCCAGGAACGTCGCCAGCGTGAAGACCACAATGCCCAGGATGATGCCTTCGCTCATGCCGTTCTCCCGAACCGGACTGTGCCGTTATAGGTCACGCACATCGGCCCAACGACCGAATCATCGAGATCGATGTGCAGCGCGCCATCTTTGGTCACCGCGTCGACGAACGTCGACAAGTTCCTGCTGTACATCTGGCTGGCATGAATCGGCACCGAGGCCGGCAGGTTTGCCGGACCCACGATGGTGACGCCGTGCCCGGTAACCGTCTCGCCTGCACGGGTGAGTTCGCAATTCCCGCCGGTTTCACTCGCCAGATCGACGATGACGGATCCCGCCTGCATGCTCTTGACCATGGCATCGGTAATGAGCCTTGGCGCGGGCTTGCCCGGTATCTGGGCCGTGGTGATGATCAGGTCCATGCCGGGCACGTGGTTGCCGATCGCCTCCAGAACCTTCCGCTGCTGCTCCGCGGCCAGCTCCTTCGCATAGCCGCCGCTGTCTTCGGCCTCCTGGCTCACCGCCTCAGCTTCCACAAAGATGGCGCCGAGACTCTCCACCTGCTCCTTTACGGCGGCCCGGACGTCGAACGCCGAGACCACGCCCCCGAGCCGGCGCGCCGTCGCGATGGCCTGAAGACCGGCGACACCAGCACCGATAATGAAGACCTTGGCCGGCGCCAATGTCCCCGCCGCTGTCGTGAGCATGGGCAACAGCTTGCCCAGGTGGGAGGCCCCAAGCAGCACCGCCTTGTACCCGGCGATGGTTGCCTGAGACGACAAGGCGTCCATGGATTGAGCCTTGGTGATGCGTGGCACCAGCTCCATGGCGAACCCACCGACCTTGCGCTGGGCCATGTGCGCGAACAGATCGCCTGAGGCCGCCGGTTGCATGAACCCGACAACGGCGGCGCCGGGCTTGAGCAGGTCGATCTCCTGAAGCGGCGGCGGTTGGACCCGGAGCACCAAGTCGGCCTGGCCGACCGCCGCCCCGAGATCCGGAGCCACGGTTGCGCCGGCGCCGGTGTACAGATCGTCTCCAAGGCCGGCCTCAGCACCCGCTCCGCGCTGAATGGTCACGTCCAAGCCGGCTTTCACCATTCGGCGAACGGTGTCGGGCACCAGGGCAACGCGGCGTTCACCCGGGGTGGTTTCCTTCGGGACGGCAATACGCATATGGATTTCTCGCGTCGAAAAAGCGCTGGGGAATCTAGTGGAAATCCAATTTCATGCGAGGGGTCGTCGGCATTCGTTCCAAGAGTCTTCAGGAAATATTCACGAACCCCCAATGCAGGGCGCCACGAACCGGCTCCCTCGCCTCACCAGCGCCGCCGCACATCCAACCGGGTGAGCCCAATCTGGCGGGCCCAATCTTGGGCTTCGCGGAACTCGTCCTGGGCAAGCAGGCGGTTGATTTCGGCATGCCGGTCTGCCCGGACCCGACCCGCAGGCCGGTACTGGTTCATCAAGTTGACGTAGCAGCCCGTGCCGAACTCCGAGGCGATCCAGTTCAAGATGGCGCGCGTCTCATCGAGGCACCCCGGCATGACCAAGTGCCGGATCAGCACACCGCGCCTCGCCAATCCGTCTGACCCAATGACGAGCGGCCCAACTTGCCGGTGCATGGCGCGGATTGCAGCGCGAGCCACGGCCGGATAGTCCTCGGCCATGAGATAGCGCGTGCTCCGCGCCGGGGACCAGAACTTGAAGTCGGGCATGTAGATGTCCACGATGCCGTCCAAGAGCGCCAGGCTCTCCAACGAATCGTAGGCGCTCGTGTTGTACACGATCGGCACCTCCAGGCCGCCATCGACCGCGAGGGGGAGCGTCTCGACGACCTGCGGGACGACGTGTTCGGGCGTTACCAAGTTGATGTTGTGGCACCCTCGGTCCTGAAGCTCGAGCATCATTTCGGCCAGGCGCTCCGGCGAGGTGCCGGGCGACCTCGCGCCCGGCCGCGCGCCCTGGCTGATATCGAAATTCTGACAGAACACACACCGCAGGTTGCAGTGGGAGAAGAATATGGTTCCCGACCCGTTCCATCCGCGGAGGCAATCCTCTTCTCCAAAATGCGGGAAGTAACTCCCCACCACCGCGTGCCTGCCGGTCTTGCATGCGGACCATTTGTCGACGAGCCGGTTGACGCCGCAATTGCGAGGGCAGCATCGGCAATCCTCGAGCAAGGCAACCGCACGGAGACTCCGCATCTGGAGTTCCGATGGCGGAAGCTGCTTGTATGCAGCCTCGAACGAGGCATGGCGGCCAATCAACCGGCCACCTCCACGCGCCCAGGCAATGCGACGCCGATCAACCCGCCCGACAGGCGCCTCAGCAACTCGTCGAGACGTTGCTTTTCCTGGTCGAGCCTGCTCTGCCCTGCCTGCAGCTGCGTGTCCACCGAGTCCTTGAGCGCCGAGACGCGGCGTTTGATCGGGGTCACATGGATAGCCACCACGCTGTCCACCATGGCACGGGCCCGTGCTTCCGCCTTCGCCACCTCTTCTCCGGCAACTGCCCGAAGCCGGCGCTCAATAGCCGGGCCGATGTTCGATGACACCTCGATATGCGGCTGCCGGATGGTGCCGGTCAGCTGAGCCGAAATCGAGAGGGCCGGCACGCCACTCAGCACCCGCCAGAGCAGCGTCTCGACCGGCGGCGGAATCGCCGAGGCTCGGTCGTGCCGCGACCATTCGACACGATCCGATTGGAGGGTCCATCGAGCGAGGATGCTGTCGCCGGCAAGTTGCACTAGGAGCCGGGAATTGCCGAAACCCGGATCGACCCGAAACGGCAGCGGGCCCAAGTCGAACCCGGGCAGTCGCAGGCCGGTGACCGACGCCTGGAGTGAATCCCGCGGGTTGGGACCGGTGTGATCGATCACGGCGTCGATATTCACCCTCCGAGGACCCGCATCCCGGGCGGTCCGCTCAGCGGACACGCGTGTCGGCCGGCCCAAAATGGCGGGCGCCGACGTGAGGTCCGTGATCCGGACTGAATACCGCGCCTCGCTGGCTCCTCCGGACCCCAGGACGAAGTTCGCATCGCCCCGCTCGATCCAAAATTTCGGATACTCTTTCATGCGCGGGAAGTCGAACGTGGTCCCGGCACGGCGGACCCGGAAAGGCCCCGGCCGTTCTCGAGGAAGCAGTCCCGGCGGCAAGTAACGCTTCACCAACTCGGCCCAATAGGCCGCCTGCTGCAGACGGTCGATGCTGACCTGCCCGAACAGCGCGCGGCTCACCTGTGGAGCCGAGAAACTGGGAACCTTGAGCAGGCCCCGGGCGGTGGCGTAGTCCAGTTGAGTCGCCGCATCTACCTGGCCCAAGCCGCGCTCCAGATTGGTGACACCCCGGGCGGCTCCAGCCTGCAGCTGCTCCAGCCTCCGCCGTGCCGCCGCCAGACTGTCCAAGGCTCGTTTCACGTCGGAAACGGCCCGCCGGGTGCCGTCGAGCCCGAGCGTCAGCGGATTGGCGGCGGCCAGGCGGCGCGCGACGGAAGCCGCGGTATCGAGCACCGGTGCCAGGGCGAGCCCGGCGACTCCGGCCTGGAACGCGGTGCGCGCGGAATCGACCTGACCAGCGAGGCGGGTGGCTGCCTGGACCGTCGCGAGAGAGCCGGGATCGAGAATGATGCTTCGAATCGTATCGATCGGCAGCAAGTTCTGGAGCGAGGCTTGGACATCGAGTGGCCACGACCGGATCGTCTCCAGGGTCTTGGCGGCAAAGCCATCCGGCGGGGCAGCAGCCGCAGGCCGCCGTCGGGCGCTGCCGAAGGTGAGGTCTTGCAGGCGGATACGGCTCACCACCAGCTTCTTCTCGAGCAGGGGAACGGGCTCAATGTCGACCGTCACCAGGGCGGCCTCGAGCAGGTTGCGATTCCGGTCGAACGGATCGGCAACCTCGAGGTTCTCCATCCTGACCGAGGCGTCGCGCTCGTTGATGGTCAGGCTCCCCACCTCGACTTGGGTACCCAGCAATTCGGTCGAGGCTTCCTCGGTCGTGGTTTCGGCTATCTGATCCGAGAAGATCCAGTACAACACCCCGAGCAAGATCAGAACGAGGAGCAGCGGCCCGACGGCCCGCCAGCGGAATATCTTGATCTTCCCCACGCTCAATCCGGTCGGAACAGGCGGTAGAGGTTGTACACCTTGGATGCCTTCACCGCCTTATAGATCCTGAGCTGGCTGACCCGCGCTCCGATGGTTGCGCGATACCGCGCAATGCCGAACCGCGCGAGGAAGAAGATCGGCACGCTCAGGAACGCCCAGAGGATGATGCTTCCCAAGACAACCGAATTATTGAACTCCGTGAGTGGGACGACCGGAATGTTGTACCACTCCGTCCAGACCGAGCGGAGCGAGGGGGCGTCGAGCAAGGCCCGTCCGATCGAGTCCGAGATCGGGTCCAGGAGGAAGCCGATCGGCGTGAAGAGCGCCCAACCAAGCATCCCACCGGCAAATGACACGTTGAGCAGTACAATCGCCGCAAAAATGAGCAGGTTGTGGAGCGTCATGAGCGGGGTCAGCCCCAGACAGGCACCGAGTGCCACGCCAAGCGCTACCTGCCCGGGTGTGCCCTCGGAATGCAGGGACTTGACCAGCGATTGGATGAACTTGATGAGGAGTGTGAGCATTGATTTGCCGACGATGTAGCGTGACCCGAAAGGTAGTGCATCGGCACGCGGCCTGCCGAAGTCCAGTGGACTTTGATTCGGCAGATCGATATCCTCGATTCAGGATGCCCCACCCCCTCGCGGTGACCGCGTATGCTCCGGGTTCGATCGGCAATGTCGGGCCGGGCCTCGACATCCTCGGCTTGGCCGTGGCCGGCGCCGGCGATACCGTGACGGCGCGCCGCACAACGGCGGCACGGATCACGGTCCAAGATCCGGGGCACGCCGATCTCCCGACCGACCCCGAGCGCCACACCGCAGCTCTCGCCGCCCGCGAAGTGTTGCGGCAAGCCGGTGCCAGCGGGGGGCTGGAACTCCGGGTCCGGAAGGGACTGCCGCTCGCCGGGGGGCAGGGGGGTAGCGCCGCCTCCGCTGTGGCCGGCGCCGTAGCCGTCAACAAGCTGCTCGACGAGCCGCTCAGCACCAACGACCTGATCGAAGCGTGCCTGATCGCCGAGGCCGTCGTGGCCGGCCGTCACGCGGACAATATCGCGCCGTCGCTCATGGGCGGGCTGGTGCTGGTTCACTCGCTCGATCCGGTCGATGTGGTTTCGATCCGCGTCCCCAGTAATCTCTGGATCGTGCTGGCCCACCCCGAGCAGGTCCTGCGAACGGCCGAAGGAAGAGCCCGGCTCCCGACGCAGGTTCCACGTGATTTGGCACTGAGACAGGCGGCCCGGGTGGCTGCCCTGGTCGCGGCGTGCGCGAGCGACGATCTCGAGCTCTTGGGACGCGCGTTGGTCGATGAAATCGCCGAGCCGGCGCGCGCGCCCTTGTTGCCGGGATTTGTCGAGGCCAAGGCCGCGGCATTAGCTGCAGGCGCCATCGGCTGCTCGATCTCGGGCAGCGGCCCGACCTCATTTGCCTTTGCGGCCACGACGGCATCGGCGGAGCGAGTCGCCGCGGCCATGCAGGCCGCATATCTGACTCGCGGCATTCCCTGCCAAGCCCGAGTCACGCAGCCTGACACTCGGGGCGCTCATGTGCTCCACCCTGAGCCGTGAGGGGAGCGCCGTGTCCGTGACTTCTGAGACTCGAAAGAGCTGGCAAGTCTGCGCGACGTGCGGGGATCGCCTATCCGAGTTCGATTCCTCCGCTCGGTGCGACTGCGGCGGTTTGCTCGATATCGTCCACCCCGTTCCACCATCGACGGGCGAAGAACTTCGCGGATTTCTCGATGCACGTCGGACCGCATCCGAGGGACCTGCCGCTTCCGGCGTCTGGCGCTTCCGCGAATTGGTCCTTCCGTCCGCCGGCCTCGACGTCGTGAGCTATCCGGAAGGGAATACACCCATCCTGGAGCGCCCATCAATCAGCCGCTGGGCCGGCGTAACGCGTCTCGAACTCAAGCACGAAGGGCATAACCCGACGGGATCGTTCAAGGACCGAGGCATGACGGTGGGCATCACGCAGGCGCGGCGGATCGAGGCGCCCGCAGTAGCCTGCGCGTCGACCGGCAACACGGCGGCATCACTGGCGGCCTACGCGGCCCACGCAGGAGTCCGGTGCCTCGTGCTGGTACCCAAGGGTCGGATCGCCGGGGGCAAGCTGGCGCAGGCGTTGGCCTATGGGGCGACGACCCTGCTCGTTCGGGACGGGTTCGACGGCTGTCTTGCCCTCATCGACCGAGCGTCCAGAGAACTGGGAGTGTATCTCCTCAATTCCATCAATCCCTTCCGGATCGAGGGTCAAAAGACCATCGTGTTCGAGCTGCTGCAGCAGCTCGCCTGGTCGACGCCGGACTGGCTCGTCGTGCCCGCTGGCAACCTTGGCAACACCGCCGCGTTTGGAAAGGCATTCCGGGAGGCGGTCGAGTGGGGGCTGATCGCGCGCTGCCCCCGAATCGCCGCCGTCCAGGCCGAAGGTGCGGCGCCGTTTGCTGAGAGCTATCGTGAGGGATTTGCCAGACGCCATGAGGTTACCCCCGACACCGTCGCGACCGCGATCCGGATCGGCAACCCCGCGTCCTACGACCGCGCGGTACGCGCGATCCGAGACACGGACGGCGTTGTCACGACAGCCACGGATCACGAGATCCTCGAGGCGAAGGCGGTGGTCGACGCGGCCGGCGTTGGCTGCGAGCCGGCGAGCGCGGCAGCCGTGGCCGGCGTGCGGCGACTTGTCCGCGACAGGGTGATTGATCCCGGCCAGCGGGTCGTCGCGGTGCTGACCGGCCACATTCTGAAGGACCCCGAGCTGTTGCTCGCATATCACCAGACGACAGAGCCGGCCCCCCCGAAGGCGAACCGGCCCATTGAAATCGATGCGAATCTGGATCAGCTGGCCCGCGTGCTCGATCGCTCGGCAGGCTGAGCCTCTGCCGCTCGGTGTCTCCTACCCTTCCTCAGTCTGGTGCTCGTGGCTGCCGGCTATCTTGTCGATCGCCTTCTCGAGCTCGGTGTACCCCGTCGGATCGACCTCGCGAAACGGGATCTGCCGGTATCCGATGGTGCCGTCGGGCGCGATCACAAACAGGTTCCGATTGTTGGTCCGTCCGCTCGGGCTCATGGCACCGTAGAGCCGACCAACCGCACTGCCGGGATCGCTCAGGAACGTGAACGGGAACCCTTCGTCCTTGGCCCAGGACGCCTGGGCCTCGGCTGGATCGGAGCTGATCGCGAGCAGAACCACCTCATCGCCATCGTTGAACAGTGTCGCGTACTGATCACGGTACGCTTTCATTTGGATGGTTCAGCCAGGGGTCCTCACCCGGTAGAAGAACGCAAGGACGACGGTCTTCCCGGCGAAGTCGCCCAACCGCACCGTGTCCGGCAGGACGCCCTCGCGGGTCGCGCCCACCAGCGCGAACTCTGGGGCGATCGTTCCGACCTCGAGCGGCGCTTGGGCCTCGAGCGCACCCACCGCGAATAGGCACCCGAGCCCGGCTGCTGCCAACGCAAGTCCTGCTGGTCTCACACGATCCTCCATCGGCATGTGTTGTTGCCTACCGCCCCACGCTCCTACCACCTACTCCCTGCCCTCCCTCATCACCCGCCAGATCTTCTGGTCCCGATCCGAGGCGATGTAGAGCGACCCGTCCGGACCCATCGCGACGCCCGACGCGCGAAGACTGGTCGGCCCGGTGGCGGCGATGGCGAAGGTCGAGTATTCACCTGTGGGCCGGCCGTTCGCAAACGGAATGTACACCACCCGGTATCCGGCTTGTGGCAGGGGCGCCCGGTTCCATGACCCGTGGAAGGCCAGGAAGGCACCGCCCTGGTATTCGGAACCCAACGCGGGCATGGTGTTGAAGGCTAGGGCCATCGGGGCCCAATGGGCCGGAAAGCCGATGATCGGGTCCTTCATTGCCGCGCAGCGGCCCACCGCTCGTCCATCGCCGCCATACTCGGGCGCCAATACCTTCGTGTTGGTCAGTGGGTCGTGATAGCAGTAGGGCCAGCCGTAATCGTCGCCCCTGGCGGCGACACCGAACTCCTCAGCTGGCAGTTCCGCGTTCTGCTCGGCGGTAAATCCCCAGTTGGCGCTCAATTGATCGCGGCCGTGTGACGCGAAGTAGAGCTCACCGGTCGATGGGTGAACCGCCAGGGCCATCGGGTTCCGGAGCCCCGTGGTCCACCGCTCCCCGTCCGACGGTGCTTGATCGAGCTTACCGGCATCGAACCGCCAGATCCCCGCGCGCTCCTCGAGTTCGGTGCACGGCATCCGTCCGGGCGATCGCGCGCTTCGATCCTCCGCCTGACAGCTGTTGCTCCTCGACCCGAAGTCGACGAAGAGCGACCCGTCTAACCCGAACGCCATGGTCTTGGCGGCGTGTCCGCCGGTAGGGAGTCCCGTGGCGATCGTCTCCGGCGGGTCCGCGGGCACGAGGGCCCCGTTCGCCAACCAGTACCGTACGATTCGGTCGTTCGGCGCGAAGTACAGGTAGCCGCCTTGGAGCGCCACGCCTGTTCCCGAGGCGCGCCCGATGGGACGGAGCAAGTCCGCCTTGCCGTCACCGTCGGTGTCGCGAAGGGCCAACAGGCCACCTCCGCCACGGCCAGCGACGCCGGCGTAAATGTCGCCATTCTCCGCTACCACGATGTGTCGCACAGCGCCGAGCCGCTCGCCCACAAGGAGAGCGCAGTAGCCGGCGGGAAGCACCAAGCCTGCGTTGCCTGGATCGCACACCGGACGTGCTTGGGCCAGCACGGCTGCGCTCGAGACCGTCACGAGGGCAAGGATCATTGCGAGAAGACGAGACATGTACCCTCCCACCGAGAACTCTGAGGCACGGAATAATAGATGTGGGGCCCGTAGGTTTGCATCCCTTCGTCGCATGTTGCTACCGCACCGAGCGCGGGAGTTCTATCTTCCCGCCATGACGAAACATCAGTACATCTTCACGATGGTCGACCTGAGAAAGGTCGTCCCGCCGAAGCGTGAGATCCTCAAGGGCATCAACCTAGCCTTCTTTCCGGGCGCCAAGATTGGTGTTCTGGGAGCGAACGGCGCGGGCAAGAGTTCCCTGCTCCGCATCATGGCGGGCGTGGACCAGGACTACATGGGCGAGGCCCGCCCGGCACCAGACATTCGGATCGGGTTCTTGCCACAGGAACCCGAACTCGATGCGAGCAAGACCGTCCGCGAAAACGTCGAGCAGGCCGTGGCGTCGACCAGGGGCTTGTTAACGGAATACGAAACGATCAGCGCCCAGTTTGCGGAGCCGATGTCGGACGACGAGATGACGGCACTGCTCGAGCGGCAGGGCGAGCTCCAGACCCACATCGAAGCGGTCGGCGCCTGGGACCTCGACCGGAAGCTCGACATCGCGATGGATGCCCTCCGGTTGCCGCCGGGGGAGGCCAGCGTCACCACTCTGTCCGGCGGCGAGAGGCGGCGCGTGGCCCTCTGCCGCGTGCTGCTCGAGCAGCCCGACCTGCTGCTCCTGGATGAGCCCACCAATCATCTCGACGCCGAGTCGGTCGCCTGGCTCGAGCGCCACTTAGCCGAGTTTCCGGGCACGGTGGTGGCCGTGACCCACGACCGGTACTTCCTGGACAACGTGGCCGGCTGGATTCTCGAGCTCGACCGCGGGGCCGGGATTCCCTGGAAGGGGAACTATTCGTCCTGGCTCGACCAGAAGCGCCGGCGTCTCGCGGTGGAAGAGAAGCAGGCCTCGGCCCGGCAACGCACGCTGGAGCGCGAGCTCGAGTGGATTCACATGGCCCCTCGGGCGCGGCGCGCCAAATCGAAAGCCCGTATTTCGGCCTACGAGTCGCTCTTGGCCGAGGGCCAGCAGGACCAGGAAGGCAAGGCCGAAATCTTGATTCCCACGCCGGAGCGCCTCGGCGATCAGGTCGTGGTGGCGGAGGGCTTGCGAAAGGGCTACGGCGAGACGCTGTTGATCGACGACTTGAGCTTTGCTTTGCCGCCGGGCGGCATCGTGGGCGTGATCGGGCCGAACGGCGCCGGAAAGACGACGCTCTTTCGAATGATCGTGGGTGAGGAAGCGCCGGATAGCGGAGCGCTCACCGTTGGCTCGACCGTGGCCATAGCCTACGTCGATCAATCGCGCGAAGCCCTCGCGCCCGACCATACCGTGTACCAGGAGATCTCGGGCGGCGTGGACGAATTCGAGTTCGGCAAGCGGACCGTCAATGCGCGGGCCTATGCTGCGGGGTTCAATTTCCGCGGCGCGGATCAACAGAAGCGCGTCGGGGACTTATCGGGCGGCGAGCGGAACCGGCTCCACTTGGCGAAGCTGCTCAAGCGCGGCGGCAACCTGCTGCTGTTGGACGAACCCACCAACGATCTCGACGTCGATACCCTTCGGGCATTGGAGGACGCGTTGCTCCGCTTTGCGGGCTGTGCGGTTGTCATCAGCCACGATCGGTGGTTCCTCGACCGGGTCGCGACTCACATGCTCGCCTTCGAAGGCAATAGCGAGGTGATCTGGTTCGAAGGGAACTACCAGGATTACGCCGCCGACTACAAACGGCGAAAGGGCGCTGATGTCGACCAACCCCACCGGATCAAGTACAAGAGGCTGGTCCATTAGACCGCTCGGTCTCTCCCTCAATCGCAGAAAGCCCATTCTCGTTGGCGGGAATGGGCTTTCGACCTCCAGCCTACGACTCGCGGCTAACGAAACATTTCCGGACTAATCTCGAGGGCGATCTCCGATATCTTGTCGGCGGGCAGGCCGGCACGCTTTGCATGTTCACGAATCGCGTCCGGATTGGGCGCCTCGTACTCGCAGTAGATCTTGCCTTCCGCCTCCGAGATATAGCTTCGTATCCAGACGACACCGGTCATGCTTGCCAGGACTTCGTTCGACTTCTTCCCCGCGGCGGCAAGGTCGTCACGGGTAATCGCACCCACGTCACGTTCGATGATGTATCTGGGCATCGTCTCTCCTACGATGGGACGAGAATTAGTTCGTTGTTGAATCCGCCATGCGTTCGCATTCGGTCCTGAGTTCGGCATCTCCGGTTTCGTCTGCGATTGTACGGGCCTGAGCGGCATAGTCAAGGGCTCGATCCCACTGCGCTTGCGAGGCTTCGACCTGGGCAATGCGGAGCAGCATCCATCCCTCGCCGCTCCGATCCTCAAGCTCGCGCCGAATGGTCAAGGACGCCTCATATTGCACCAGCGCTTCTTTCGGCTTGCCGAGCGCCGTGAAGACATCACCCAAGATCGCGAGTGAATGAGCCTCTAGTCGTCGTTGCCCGGTAGCGCGATTGATCGCGAGGGCCAGGCGGAGCTGTTCCAAGGCGTCTTCGTACCGCTGGCTGTCCCGCAGGACCACGCCGATGCTATTCAGCACCAATCCCTCATGGAGCTGATCACCACGTTGGCGAAAGATAGCCAGTGCTTGACGATACGCAGTCAGGGACTTCGCATGATCTCCCTGCTTCCAGTGGAGGACCCCCAGCGTATTGAGCAGAGTACTCTGCTTTTCCGCATCGTCGAGGTCGTGTGCTAGGGCCAAAGCCTCAGTCAGGTATTCGACCGCCTCGGGGCCATCGCCTGACTCTCGTCGGCTGAGGCGCGCCAAGCTGTCGAGCGCGTCGAACTCGGACTTGCGATCACCCATCTCATGCGCGATGCGCGCGATGCGCTTCCACTCTCGCGTCGCCGCGGGATAATCACCCAGCTCGTTTTCGAGGATCTTCGCTAGTCGCCGGCGAACCACTGCTTCACGAGGTCCCTCGCCCATGCGTTCCAAGAGCTCAGCGCCTTCCCGCAGGCTCGGCAGAGCCTCCGTCGGACGCTCCAGTGCCACCAACAACTCGCCAAGCCGCTCGAGACCGAGAGCCAGCCCGACTGCATATTGGACCTCTCGCGTCCGACCTACCAACTCTTCATAGATACGCACGCTTTCGTCGGGTTTACCCTGGTCGAGAGCGATGCCCGCCATCGCCGCGAGGGTAAAGGACTCCTCACGTCGCAGCCCGGTGCGGCGATTGATCTCGTGCACCTTCTTTAGATACTCCATCGCCCGGTCGATCTCGCCGCGCTCGCGATAGATTAGAGAGGCAGTGAAAAGGGCGTAGTCCTTCTTCTCCGTGGGGAGTTGCCCGGCTTCTTCCAAGACGGCCAACGCCCGATCGATTTGCCCGGCAGCCTTCAGCACCATCGCATAGTTGTTGAGGTCCCGGGCGACTGCCCCCACGTCCCCCAGCTCCCGATCGATGACCAACGTTGCTTCTGCGGCGCGGATGGCGCGCTCGTAGTCTCCGTCTTGCCACCGAAGAAACCCAATGCTCCGCAACGCATTGCGCTCCCCGACCCGATCAGAGAGTTCCTGCCAAATATCAATCGACCGGTTGAGGGCCTCCCCCGCTTCGCCAGATCGCCCGAGGAGGGTGTACAGATCACCCTGGCGGATGAGAGTCTCCGCCAGCTGACGTTTGTGAATCGTCGGATCGATGAGCGACATGAGCTCGTCGATGATTTCCCGCTGGCGCCTCTGATCTCCCGCCGTTTCATAGGCTCGCTCGAGCGCAAGCAGCACCTCGATTTCGACGTTACGGCGTTCGTCTGAGGGCGCAAGTTTCGCGAGCGAGCGATGGACATTGTCGAGGATTCGTAGCTCATCCGCAAACTGGCAGACGCGTCGGGCCTTCTTGGCGGCGATCCGTCCGTAACGCACGGCCGCCGGCCATTGCTCAGCAAGGGTAAAGTGATAGGCCAGGACATCGGGCTGCTCATCGACAAGGCCGGGATCCAATTCCTCTATCGCCTGTCCAACGACGCCGTGGAGTGCCTTCCGCTGATGCTGCACCAGACTCTCGTACGCCACTTCCAGCGTGAGGGCGTGCTTGAACCGGTATTCGGGTTTTGGGAGCACGCGAATCTGTTGGATCATACCAAGTGACTTCAAGGTCTCGAGCGACGGCGGAAGGCTGACTGACGCGGGTATAGTGCGTTCTAGAATCTCGCGGGAAAATTCTCGACCGATAACGGACGCGACCCGAAGCACCTCCCGGGCATCCGGGGTGATTCGATCGAGCCGGCTTTGCAGGACCGCCTGGATGGTATCGGGAAGGTGAAGCGACTCGATCTTGCCCGTCACGGTTGCCTGCCCGGCGTTGACGCGCAGGAGTCCTTCCTCCTGCAACGCGTAACACAGCTCTTCCAAAAAGAACGGATTGCCTGCGGTTCGCTCATGCAGCCGCCTGCCGAGATCAACCGGGACTCGATCGACCTGGAGGACCGCAGCGACGACGGCGAGCGAAGTAGTCACCTCCAGCGGTCCAAGATGAATCATGGTGTGGTGGCCGAGTTCCCCGACATCGGGAACACGGTCCGGTCGTCCCGTCGCGACGATCAGAATCGGGAACGCAGCAACCATGCCCGCAAACTGTCTGAGCATGTCTTGCGATGCATCATCGGCCCAGTGCCAATCTTCGAGAAACATGACCAACGGTTGCTCAGCGCAGGCCAACGAGAACACGGCCGCCAGACCTTCGACGATCGCAAGGCGCAGGTCCTCACCCTTCAAGTGCTCGGGAAACGGATACTGTTCGGAGTGAAGTGAAAGCAGATGGAGAAAGAGCGGGATAAAGGGTCCGAGATTCGGATCCATTGCGCGGAGGCGAGCGATCACGGATTCCACCTCATACTCGGTCTCTCCGAGACCCGAGGGGTCGAGCACCCCCCGGAGGGCCTCGATGAACGGCAAATAGGGAGTCGTTTCCCTGAGTACCCGGCAGCGACCCTCGATGATCCGCACCGGGACCCGGTGCAATAGGCTGCGGAATTCGTAGCTCAATCGAGTCTTCCCAACACCGGCATCCCCGACCACCGAGACGACCTGGCCCTCGCCGCGCAACACCCGGTCGAGACAGGATTGGAGGCTGCGCATCTCCGCATCCCGTCCGGCAAACGGGGTGAGCGCAACTCGAGCCGCGGCGGCGAGCCGGGTGCGCGCGTCCGACTCTTCCAATACCCGGTGCGGCGTGACAATGGGGCCACCACGACTGAGGCTTACGGGATTGAGACGCTCCGTCCTGTAGAACGGCGTCAAGAGGCGGTCCGTCTCGGAACTCACCAGCACATCGTTCGTGCCGGCCTGGAGGGCGAGCCTCGCTGCCACCCCCACCGCATCACCGGCCAACGAGTACTGTTCATTTTCTCGGCGACTCGGCACCGCCACCACGAGGCCGGTACTGACCCCCACACTCGCCTCGAGCAGAGCCTGACCTGGCACCTCGCCGGTCACCGTCGGGAAGAACTCCTGCAGTTCGAGCGCTGCCCGTACGGCACGGATCGCATCATCCTCATGCGCGACGGGTACGCCAAACAGCGCGACAAGCTCGTCGGTCGAGAACCGGTTGAGCATTCCACCGTGCTGCGCGAGGATGCCCGCTGCACCTTCCCGCAGCTTCACCAAACGACGCTCTACTTCACCCGCATCCACCTGTTCGAGCAACGTCGCATAGCCACTGAGGCTTGCATGGAGAACCGTGACGTGACGTCGCTCGGGCTCTGTAAGGGCCGACCGGATAGCGACCGCCGCGGTCCGTTCATCGGGCTCCGGATGTGTGAAGGCTTCGCCGCAGGCACCGCAAAACGCAGCGCCGGACGCAACGGAGGCACCGCAACTCTCACACGTGACCGCGAGGGCTGCACCGCATTCGGCACAGAACCGATGCCCAACTGGATTCTCGTGATGACACGAAGGACACGCCGCCGATGGTGTCGGAAGTGTGTCCCTGGCATCGGGCGAAGAGAGCGCCTCGGAGAACGCAGCCGCGGAGGTGAACCGATCGGCCGGCGCCTTGGCGAGTGCCTTCGCCAAGGCCCGCTCAACGTGGGCTGGCACCGTGTTGCGGAGTGACCGAATCGGCGTCGGCTCCTCAGTGAACATTCGCGCGAAGATTGCCTGTGAGGTCGGACCCGTATGAGGCACAACTCCGGCCAGCAGTTCGTAGAGGACGGCGGCTAGCGAATAGATATCACTCGCCGGCGTCAGCAACTGGTCGCCACCTGCTTGCTCCGGACTCATGTATTGCGGGGTCCCGACGAGCATCCCGGTGGCTGTTAGTCGAGTTTCTTCGGCCCCCCGCATCGCCACCGCGATTCCGAAATCCGTGACAAACACCTGTTTGTCATGCAGGAGAACGTTAGCGGGCTTAATATCGCGATGAATCACATTCTGCCGGTGGGCGTAGTCGAGGGCGGACGCCACCGCCGTCGTGATCCGAATCGCCTCCTCGACCCCGAGCTGCTTCTCGCGCTCCAGGCGTTCTCGGAGCGACTCTCCTGGGATCACGGGCATGACGTAATACAGCAGCCCGTCGGCCTCCCCCGAGTCGAAGAGCGGCAGAATGTTGGGATGTTGGAGGCTGGCTGTGACACGGATCTCGCTCAAGAACCGTTCACTGCCGACCACGACCGAAAGTTCAGGAAGAAGAACCTTGATGGCAACGCGACGGTGGTGCTTCAGGTCTCGTGCCAAAAACACGGTAGCCATGCCGCCGCTGCCCAGCTCGCGCTCAACGGCGTAGCGAGCGCAAACCGCTCCGGCGAGACGTTCAGCGAGACTCAGCATGGGCGGTCGGGATGCACGGCTCAGTTGCCACGCAGGATCGAGATCTCAAAAGGCGCCTGGACCATGATCCGGTAGGAGTATTCCCAGTTCGTTCCGGAGATGGCCTTGCTCGTGTCATCGTCGATCTTGTGGAACCGCAACTCCACTCGAAAATGCACGGCCTCATCGATGGTCATTCGGCGGACGAAGCCGATCTCGGTGTAGCGCCGCTTCGACCGGTAGAAGGTCGGATCGACCCCGACTGAGTTGTAATTGTTGTCGCCTTCCTCCGACAAGAAATCGCGGCCCCACCAGAGAACGGTGAAGAACTCCCCCAATGGAGGCGTGACCGAAGCCTTCAGGTAGGTTCCATGACCCTTGTCCGGTCGGCCGGGCAGTGGGTCGGTTGCGAAGATCCCGCTGCTCCACAGCCGAAACAGCGCGAGACGTCCCTCCCGGACCACCGGGAGAGCGGCGGTGAGCCGAAGCCCTGGCCCTCCCGCAAAATTGTTGGTGACCTGGACTCCGGCACTGAACAGCTGGCCGCCGCGATGTTTCCCGTGCCCCTGGTATTCGAGCGCCAAGAAGGGGAGCGGCCGCACGCGAAGCACCAACCCGTAGTCGAAGATCTCCCGGCTCGCTCTGGTATTGAGCACTTGCCAGTTGATGAACGCCTCGGCGTCCAGGCGCTCCCGCCGCTCGACCCACTGGAGGCCGTACTCGACCGGCCGAGTGATCTCGAGCGTGGTCACCTGGAGCGGCTCCAGGAACCCATGCCGGTCCACCGTCTCGAGGGTTCCCAGCACGCCGACCGAATGCTTTGTCCGATATCGGAAGGAGAGGAGCGGCTTCACCGGATCGAGGAACTCATCGCTGCCGCTCCGCTGATCGCCGAACACTCCTGCGAGCACCTCAGTATGTTCGCTGGTCTTGAACCGTAGGAAGCTCTTGAATTGTCCGCCGAGGAGGGTCTCCCCCTCGCGGAATGGCGTGAAGAACTCCGTGTTGTCGCCGTAGAACGTGAATTCGTTCCGCCAAACGAGCCGTTGGGCTGCCAACCGCGGGGCGGCCCAGGGCACGATGGCCACCATGAATACGACGGCGCGGGAAGTGGTTCTGATCATTCCGAGGTCACCGGCCCCCGCGGCAGAACTGGTGAATGAGGCGGTCCAAAATCCCCGAAGCGGCAATGAACTCCCGTACGGGGAGGGATTCATTTGGTTTGTGGGCCACGGCGATGTCACCCGGCCCGAACACCACGCACTCGAGGCCCGCATGCTGCAACCAGCCGGCATCGGTGGCGTACGACACGCTGTCGGGGCCGTTGCCCTGTGCCAGTCGTTCTACCGCTTGGAAGATCTCGGCCTGGGCGTCGAGCAGCAGTGCCGGGCTCTCATTGGTGCACTCGAGTGCAAACGGCGTGGCGTCCAATGCCTCCGACAGGACGAGCTCGAGCCGATTTCGAATCGCGGAGACGTCTGTCCCGGGCAGGACACGGACGTCGAACGCGATCGCACACCGGTCCGGCACGACATTCACCGCCACCCCTCCGGCAATCCGGCCGATGTTGAGGGTGAGATGTGGCACCTCCGGAAAATGCCGCCCGGCGTCAGGCCGCTCATTCCGCAGATGGTCGCCGAGCGCGGCCAGCGCCACGATCGCGCGGCCGGCCGGTTCGATCGCGTTGGTGCCCAGATGCGGGTAGCCACTGTGCGCGCTCGTGCCGCGGAACTCGAGCCGGAACTCCAGATGCCCCTTGTGTATCCGCACCGCGCTGAGTGACGTGGGCTCGCCGACAATGGCGTGCCTCGGCAGGCTGGAGCGATCATGCCGGGATTGGACGAAGTGCTTGGCGCCGACCGTCCCGACCTCTTCGTCATAGGTCAGCAACAAGACCAGCGGCTGGCGAAGCTGCGCGTGCGCCGCCTGGGCGGCACGATTGATGGCGAGTGCTAGAAACCCCTTCATGTCACAGGCCCCGCGCGCCACATAGGCATCCCCGCGCTCGGTCAGGCGGAACGGATCCGTGTCCCACTCGGTCGGGTCGGCCGGGACGACATCCATGTGGCCGGAGAGTACGAGGCCGTCGCGCCGCTCGGGGTCCGTCTCGGGACCCACGAAGACCAGAACGTTGGCCTTCTCCCCCTCGGGCGACGGTACGCGGCGGACCCGGATGCCAGGCCGGTCCAGAT
>DATHRW010000257.1:0-7501 GCA_035464955.1 Gemmatimonadales bacterium | reverse complement strand
CGGCACGCTCATTCCATTGGCGCACGCCGTGGTACGTTTCAAGGTCGAGGGCTTCGCGCAGCGTCCGGCCGAAGCGAACCCGAGCGGCAGACGAACGCTCCTGCTCATCAATGGGCGGCCATTCAAGGATGCCTTCCTCATCCGGGCGGCGGAGGCCGGATATCGCGCGGCCATCCATCCGGGAGACCGGCCGTCGCTTTGCTTGTCGATCGTTACCGATCCCCAGGAAGTCGATGTCAACGTGCACCCCGCTAAGCGTGAGGTCCGCTTCCGCGATCGGTACGGCGCAGAGCGTGCCGTCGAAGAGGCCGTTCACGTGGCGCTCGGCGAGCCGGCGGCGGCAGCACGGGTCGGGAGCTGGCGGCCCATGCCGGGCATGGCGAGCGCGGGAGGTGAGGATGCTGCGAGCCTCTTTGCGCCGACGGGCGATGGCGCTTCATCAAGCGAGCCGGGGCCGGCCGGCGATCAGACGGGGCAGGGCGGATTCGGGGTCCCGCTCCTTCAGCTATTCGATACCTACATCTGCTACGAAGCGCACGATGGGATGGTGATTGTCGATCAACACTCCGCCCACGAACGGGTGCTCTATGAGAGCGTCATGGCTCACCTCAGCGGGAGCGATTCCAGCTCCCAGCGGCTCCTGCTTCCCATCACGGTGGAGCTGACCGACGAAGAACTCGAGGTCGTGGACGTGCATCGCGACCATTTGGCCCGGATCGGGTTCGAGGTCGAGGCGTTCGGTGGGCGGAGCGTGATCATCACCGCCACTCCCGCGCCTCATCCCCGATTCGACGCGCTCGAGTGTTTCCGGGAGATGGTAGCAGACCTTGCGCGCGGCCGATTCGGCGGGTGGGCCAACCAGCTGGAGCGATTCGCCGCCACCTACGCGTGCCGGGCTGCGGTCAAAGCGGGGCAGTCCTTGGGTGAGGGGGAGATGCGTCAGCTGCTCCTTCGGCTGTTCGAGACCGAGCTCCCGCCGCACGACGTGCACGGCCGCTCGACCATCGTGCAATTACCCAAAGAGGAGTTGGAGCGTCGGTTTGGCCGGCGCTAGGGTCCCCGTGATCGTTGGCCCCACGGCAGTGGGGAAGTCCGCGGTGGCGTTGGCGCTCGCGGCATCATGGCCGCTCGAGAGCATCTCGGCCGACTCGCGCCAGATCTACCGGCGGCTCGATATCGGGACCGCCAAGCCCACGCCCAAACAGCGCGCCGCCGTGGTCCACCATGGCTTGAATCAAGTCGACCCGGGCCAGCGCTACAGCGCGGGCCGGTTTGCCGCGGATGCGGCGCGGTGGATCAAGGAGATCAGGGCTCGGGGCCGGATGCCGGTGGTGGTCGGCGGAACCGGACTGTACATTCGCGCTCTTGCGGACGGTCTGTTCCTCGAGCCGCCGCTCGATGCCGCGCGCCGCAGGGCTGTTGCCACCTGGGCCGCGACGCTCGACAGCCGCGAGCTGGTGCGATTCGCGAGCCGGTTCGACCCGACCTTTTCGGGTGGTGGACGTCAGCGCGCGAGCCGTGGGGTCGAGATCGCGCTCCTGACCGGACGGCCGCTCAGCTTCTGGCAGCGCGCGGCCAAGACCCGGGGTGCGATCGATCCCTGGTATGTGGTGCTCACGGTGCCGCGACAGGTGCTTCATCAGCGGATCGAGCGGCGGGCCCACGAGATGGTCGAGCGCGGTCTCATTCAAGAAGTGGCGGCGGTGCTGGCCGAGGGACTCTCGCCCAAGGCGCCCGGGCTCGACGCCATCGGGATCCGGGAAGCGGTTGAGTATCTTCACGGGCACCGCAGCCGTGAGAGCGTTGCCGAGGCGGTGGCTACCAACACCCGGCAATATGCCAAGCGCCAGGAGACTTGGTTCAGGCACCAGCTGGCGGGAGAAGTGCTCGTGCTGGACGCGACTCCCTCGCCGGCGGCGGTTGCCGACCAGATCATCCACGCGTGGACCCACGCTGAGCAGCGCTGATCGACGCGCCGCCGGTCACCCAAACACGACGACGACCATGCGCATTGGGATAACCTGCTATCCGACCTACGGCGGCTCCGGCGCCGTTGCCACCGAACTCGGTCTCGAGCTGGCGCAACGGGGCCATGAGGTCCATTTCATTACCTACGCCTCGCCCTTCAGGCTCCGCGGCTATGTCGAACGGGTCTACCTGCACGAGGTCGAGACGCGAATCAATCGCTATCCACTGTTCGAATACTTCCCCTACACCTTGGCGCTCGCGTCGAAGCAGCACGAGGTGGTCCTGCGGGAAAAACTCGATGTACTCCACGTACACTATGCCATTCCCCACGCCACCACGGCGTATTTGGCGCGGGAGATGTTGGCTGACCAGGTACCCGTCAAGGTCATCACGACACTGCACGGGACCGATATCACCCTGGTGGGCCAGGAGTCGAGCTTCTACGCCATCACCAAATTTTCGATCGAGCAATCGGATCGTGTCAGCGCGGTGTCCGAGTACCTCAAGGATGAAACCAATCGCGCGTTCGGCTGTGTCCAGTGCGACCTCCGCGTCATCCCCAACTTCGTCAACCTCACCGAGTATCGCCCCAATGAGTCGTCGGCGCGGGAGGGATTAGCCCCTCCGGACCACAAGATCATCTGCCATGCCTCGAATTTCCGCGAGGTCAAACGGGTCAAGGACGTCATCCGAGTCTTCGCGCGCATCCACCGCTACATGAAGGCCACCATGATCATGATCGGGGATGGGCCGGACCGGGAACTGGCCGAAGGGGAAGCCCGGGCGCTCGGTGTGGAGCAGGACGTGCGATTCCTCGGGCGGCTCGAGTCGGTCATCAGCCTGCTCCAGGCGAGTGATCTCTTCCTGCTCCCGTCCCAATCGGAATCGTTCGGGCTCGCGGCACTCGAAGCGATGGCGTGCGGCGCGCCAGTGGTGAGCACCCGGGCGGGTGGATTACCCGAGCTCATCGATGACGCGGAGAATGGGATCCTCGAGCCGGTCGGATCGGTGGAGGCAATGGGACGCCGAGCCGTTGAACTGCTGCGAGATCCTGCCCGCTATCAGGCCATGCGCGACGCCGCGATCGCCAAAGCCGGCCACTACTCCGCCGAGACCATCGTGCCGATGTACGAGGCCCTGTACCACGACGCGCTCGGATGACGTTGTCTTGGTGGGAAGGGCTCCTGCTCGGACTGGTCCAAGGCCTGTCGGAATTCCTTCCGATTTCCAGCTCCGGTCACCTGGTGGTCGCCGAAGGACTGCTCGGCTATCACTCACCCGGGGTCGCGTTCGAGGTGCTGTTGCATGTGGCGACACTGGCGTCCGTTGTGATCGTGTACCGGGGCAGGGTCGTGAATGTGCTGAGTGGAATGGCGCGGGGCGATCGATCGAGTTGGAGCTTTGCCGGGTTGTTGGCGCTGGGGTCGGTCCCGGCTGCAATCGTCGGGTTCGTATTCCACGATTTCTTCGAGCGCTATTTCCACTCGTATAGCCTCGTCGGGGTGAGTTTCCTCGTCACGGCACTGGTGTTGTGGAGCACGCGGTGGGTGCGGGCCCGCGCGACCCGTGCGTCGGTGCGCCCGCTCGATGCGCTGGTGATCGGGCTTGCCCAGGCCGTCGCCATCCTGCCGGGAATCTCGCGGTCGGGGAGCACCATCAGTGCGGCACTCTGGGGCCGGGTCGGTCCGTACGAGGCCGCCGAGTTCTCGTTCCTGCTCTCTGTCATCGCGATTGCGGGCAGTGGGGTCCTGGAGCTGGCCGGGGCCGGGGCGGACCTCGGCACGATCGGACCCGGTCATGTGTGGGCGTTCCTGGGCGCGCTCGTGTCCGGCATCCTCGCGATCCGGTTCCTGGTCGCGCTCCTTCGGCGCGGTGTGTTCCATCGCTTCGCCCCGTATTGTCTGGCCGCGGGCGCATTCACGCTCATCTGGTTTGTCGTGCTGGGTCACTGATGCCTCGGCTGATCAACCTCCAGCGCGTGGCCTCCACGCAGGACGAAATCCACCGGTTGGCGGAAGAGGGAGCGCCGGACGGAACCGCGGTCGTTGCAGGCGAACAGACGGCCGGGCGCGGCAGCCGGGGCCGGCGTTGGCAATCACCCGTGGGTGGGCTCTGGCTCAGCGTGCTCAGGCGCCCCACGGCGGAATCCGCGCCTCCGCTGGTGCTGAGTCTGAGCGCTGGCCTGGCCGTGGCCGAGGCGCTCGAAGCGGCCGGAGTGCCGGAGGTCATGCTCAAGTGGCCCAACGACCTCATGATCGGCACCGCCAAGATCGGTGGGATCTTGTGCGAGATCCGGTGGCATGGCGAGCGGGCGGCGTGGGCTGCGATCGGCGTCGGGATCAATGTCGCGAACGACCCGCCCGTAACGGTTCCCGATGCCGGTGCAGTGAAGAACTATCCGGGCCCGCGAAAGCTGGCGCCCGACGATCTGGCTCTGCCGGTAGTGACGGCGCTCTGCCGCCTGCCGCTCGCGCGTGAGTTGTCACCGGCCGACTTGGCGCGGCTCGAACGGCGCGACTGGCTTTGTGGCAGACGGATTCAGGACCCCGTGTCCGGTGGTGTCGGGTCGGGCATCGATCCCTCCGGCGCTCTTCTGGTGACCGACCCTCGAGGCGCGATCGTGTCGGTCTCGAGCGGGTCGGTGGCGGTCGAACCATCGGGCGCTCGACCGGTTTCTCGAGCGGCGCCGCTTACGCCCGGGCCGGGGAGATCCTAGAATTCTCGCCATGCTGCTCACCGTCGATAGCGGCAACACGGAGATCACGGCCGGTCTCTTTTCCGGGACCCGGTTGCTGCGCCAATGGCGCATGACCACGGGGCCCGATCGCACGCCCGACGAGTGGGGAGCCGCCTTCGGTGGGTTCCTGATTCACTCCGGCCATTCGCCCAACGAGATCAAGGCCGTGTGCCTGGCCTCGGTGGCGCCGGGGGTTACCCGAAGTGTGGTGGAAGGACTCGAGCTGACCACGGGCGCCCAGGTGGTCTCAGTGACGCCGCGGTCGAAGCTCCCGCTCGAGCTCGACGTCGATGAGCCCCTCAGCGTGGGGGCGGACCGAATCGTCAACGCCCTGGCGGCCGTCGAGCGCCTCGGGCGCGATGCCGTTGTGGTCGATTTCGGGACGGCGACCACGTTCGATTGTGTGTGCGACGGCCGTTTTATCGGCGGCGCCATCATGCCAGGCCTCCGGACATCGGCCGATCAGCTGACGCGCCAGGCCGCGAAGCTGCCGGCCACCGAACTCGAGCCGCCCACGATGGTCATCGGGCGGCGCACGGAAGACTGCATTCAGGCCGGTGTGTTGTTCGGCGCAGCCGACGCAGTCGACGGCATGATCGTACGCATTCGCGCCGAGTGGCCAGGCTCGTGTAGCCCGAAGGTCGTGGCCACGGGGGGCATTGCACGTACCGTGGCGCCGCTGACCCAGAACATCGAGTCGGTGGAGCCGGCCCTCACCCTGATTGGGCTCCGTATCGCGGCATCGTTTCTCGGGCTGGTGTGGTAGGCGATGTCGGCGCCACACGCCACGCTGAGACAGCTTGGCCCGCCCTCGGCGTGGGCACTATACTTCGGCACTTCTCTCCAGGAGCCGGCATGAGTGGAGCGGTGGAATACGAACGGAACTTCGACCAGACCGACGTTCCCTTGATTCTCCGCGGGTCCATCAAACTGGGCGTTGTCCAGGCGATCCTGGTGCTCGCGTTCTCGCTGGTGTCGCGGTTTCTCGATGGCTCGGCCGAAACCGCGCTCCTCGCTCTCATCGTCCTGGTCGGCCTCACCGCGACCAGCGCCCTACCTGGTATTTGGACCAAGGCCCGACACACCGAAGGCATCGCAGGCGCAGCCGGCATCGGCCTCGGGGCCACCGTCGTCTTCATGATCGCGGACGTCGCCGTGCTGCAGTGGATCGGTACGTATTCCAATCGATGGCTCGAGATCGGCGGCGGCAGCAATTGGTGGTACCACCCGGTGTGGTGGATGGCGGGCACCTTCTTGTCCTGGATGGGGGCGACGGTGCTGGCCAATCAAAGTGTCAAGGGCCGGCAACCCTCGATCGTCGGCCTGATGATCTCCGCCCTGGGTCTGACCATGATCGTGGGTGTCGTGGCGGTGTTGGTCGGCTTTCCCGGTGCCCAGTGGTCGCTCCCGACCTTTGCCATCGCCTTCCTTCCCGGACTCGCGCTCGCCGCGCTCTTTTCAGCGATCGGGCGGCGGCGCGCGTAGGCCATGCGCCTGCTGCGCCTCGTTGCCCGGATCCTCGGCTGGTTGCTGACCCCATTTGTGGCGTGGGCGGGCGCCCACATTGGGGGGATGCTCGGCGCCTTCCTGACCACCCCCGTCCACAATCCGAGATTCGGAATCGTCCTGACCGTGCTCATGGCGGCGGCTGTTGGCTTCGGCGGACTCATCTTGTGGCTCCGCCTGCTCAGGCGATCGCCGGAACTCCAGCGCGTGCTTCACGTCGCCGAAGATGCGACACCTGACACGTCGGACCTGATCGGGGAGGAGTGAATTGCGGTCTTCCAGCAGGCTGGTGCGGTTCACGTTATGCGGCGCGATGGCGCTGGGATTGTCCTGCGGGCCGCCGCGGGGACGCCCAGGTATCGAGTCCGCAGAATCCCAGGACCAACCCAATGAGCTGGCTGACAGCCTGGCCGTCCGCACTTCGCAGGGGATCGAAGTGTGGTTCACCGATTCGCGGGTGGGAACGGGCGCGGACGGCGCCCCGTGCATCGAGCGGGTGATGGAAATCCGACGGGACGGGCAGCGCACTCCCGTGCCGCTCCTCTACACCGGGGAGACTCCCGTCCTGCTGAATGACTCGACCGTGCGCGCCCATATCTGGCTCAACTGCCGCCCCGGGAACACCTACGAGGTAAACCTCCGGACTGGTGAGCCACGGCGAGTCGAGTAACGGGAATGCACCGCCTTCGACTCCTCGCCCTGGCCGCCGCTCTCGTCATGTGGTCCGGAGTGGCGCGAGCACAGGGCATTGCGTTCGAGGCCGCCCGACTGCTCGAGGATCCCGACTGGTCGAGCTATCGCCTGGTCCTGTCCGGCACGCTCACGGGGCCGTTGGGATACGGATTGCTCGGGGCCCTGTTCCGCGACCGGGACCAGCTGGACCAGCGGCTCTGGGGCCTGGGAGCAGACCTCACGTTGTTTCGAGGTGGTGTGGCCGGGCCCTATGCCGTAGCTGGACTTACCGGCGGCCTCGGTACGGGCGAAGCGGACGATCTCTGGGCCAGTTGGTCGGCCGGGCTGGGCTACGAGGTCTTCCCGCTACCTTTTCTCACCGCGGCATTGGAAGGTCGCTATCGGAACCTCACGCCGGGCTCGCATTCCGGGGTCGAACTGGGTGTCCGGCTGGGGGTGCGGTGGGGTGGCGGCGGTCGCGGTGGGAAGGAACCTCGGACGTCCGCCCGCGCGGTCTCCCCTGTCTCAGCCGGTGGTGCATCTGCCCCTTCGGCGCCCGGTGCCGAGCCGGGGGCCTTCGCCCCTCCGGAGGAGATGGCACGGGTGCTGGAGGCGGTG
>DATHRW010000256.1:0-24903 GCA_035464955.1 Gemmatimonadales bacterium | reverse complement strand
GCGGCCAAACTCTCCGCCGCCATGGCCGCCGGGAGGCCGGTGTCACTCGAGCGGGCCGAGAGTGTCGCAGATGGCCTGCTTCCTCTCGCAATCGGCAGCCTGACCTTCCCGATCATCCGGCCGGTGGTGCATCAGACCATCCAGGTTGGCGATGACCAGATCGCCAGCGCCGTCCGGTTTCTCTGGCGGGAATGCGGCGTTCGGGCGGAACCGTCCGGCGCGGCCACTACGGCAGCGCTCCTCACGGGTGCGGTCCGAGCCCACGGCCCGACGGTTGCAATCGTGAGCGGCGGCAACATCGACCCCACGCTCTTCCAGCAATTGGTGGACGGATGACTCTGGCCCCGAAGATCCTCATCGTCGACGACGATGAGACGCTGAACCGAACGCTCTCATGGGTTCTGAAGGACAGCGGCTATGAGGTCGAGACCATCTCGAGCGGCCTGCACTTGATCGAGCGGCTTCTTGCTGGCCACTACGACCTGCTGTTGCTGGATATCCTCATGCCGGAGAGCGACGGGCTCAGTCTGTTGGAGGGCATCAAAACGCACCCGCAGCTCAAACACTTGCCGGTGCTCATGATCTCCTCCATGCCTCTGGAGGAGGCCACGATCACCACGCTCGGATTGGGCGCCGCCGATTTCATCCCCAAGCCGATTCGGATTCGGGAACTCTTGGCGCGGGTGAAAGCACACCTGCGTTCCAGTCGGGAGTTGGACCAGGCCCGCGCCGAGGCGCGATCCCGCGAAGCGATGATGGACATCCTACGCGAAGTCACCATGAGCATCAGCTCCGCGGAGATCTACCAGATCCTGGTCAGGCGGGTGGCCCGTGGGCTCAACATCTCAAAATGCTCCATTATCTTGGCGGGCCCGTCGGACTCCACCGGCACGGTCGCGGCGGCTAATGAAAACCCGAACCTGCGCAGCCTCGAGGTCGATCTCAAACGCTACCCCGAGATTCTGGAGACCCTCGATCGCCAAGCCATGGTCCTGGTGCAGGATGTCACGACCGATCCGCTCTATCATGGCATCCGTGCCGAGTGGGAGGCCGACGGCATGATCGTCCCGACGAAATCGGTCGTTTCGATCCCCTTCTCATTGCGGGGACAAGTGGCCGGGGTCTTCTTCCTTCGCACCACGGCGCAGGATCCTCCCCTCAACGAGGCCGACGCGCGATTCGCGCAACAGGTCATCACGGCTGCAGTGTCGGCCCTGGAGAAGGCGCACGACGTCGAGGCGGCGGTTGCCAGCAGGGAAGAGATGCAGCGGCTCGCGGAACTGGACCCGCTAACCGAAACCTACAATCGCCGAGCGCTCACGGACCGGCTCGCTGTGGAGATGGATCGAGCCAATCGCTTCAGCACCGTACTTGCGTGCTTGATGATCGACATCGACAACTTCAAGGAAGTGAACGACACGTATGGCCATTTGGTCGGGGACCGGGTCCTCCGACAATTCGCGTCCATGCTGCAGCGCGAACAACGGGCCATGGACCTCGTCGCCCGCTACGGTGGAGAGGAGTTTGTCGTCCTACTTCCTGAAACGGGGGCCACCGGAGCCCGGATTTTTGCCGAACGCATCCTCCGCGATGTGGGCGGCCGCACGTTCGGCGATGGGGCCTCTCCAATTCGCTTGACCGTGAGCATCGGTGGAGCGACCTTCCCCAACGCCAGCGCTCCGGATGAGGTATCATTTCTGCACCTTGCAGATCAGAATCTGTATCGGGCCAAGCGTGAAGGCCGCAACTGCTATCGGGACTAGGCGTGCGACGCTGCCCTCGTTGTCAGACAACGTACTCACCGCCCGCACGGTTTTGCCCGCGCGACGGCTCGCCGCTGGTCGAGATGCCCGCCCGACGAAGCGCCGCCGCCCGTGGCACACCGCGCCCCGCAGGCGGGGGGCAAGCCGCGGCCGCGACGCGGGCGAGCCAGGCACGAACTCTCATGGGACAGGTGCTGGTCGATCGGTTCGAAATCATCCAGCGAGTCGGTGAAGGCGGGATGGCCATCGTATACCAGGCTCGGGAGCGCGACACCGGCGCCGTGTGCGCACTCAAGGTGCTGGCTCCCCAGTTGGCAGACGACGAGAAGGCCGTCGAGCGGCTACGTCGCGAAGCGCAGCTCGCCATGCAGCTCGATCACCCCAACGTCTGCCCTATTCTGTTTGTCGGCGAGACGGTGGAAGGCTTTCTCTTCCTCGTCATGCCGTTTCTCAAAGGTCGAAGCCTGGCCGAGGCCCTCAATACCCGAGGGGCATTTGATCTCTCGACCGGCGTGTCGTTGCTCGTCGATGTCGCGCATGGTCTGGCACACGCCCATCGAGTGCATATCCTCCACCGAGATCTCAAGCCCGAGAATGTCATGCTGGTGGCGGCGCCGGAGCGGCCCGCCGGGGAACGCGGCGTGGTCATGGACTTCGGCCTGGCGAAGCACATGGCTGCCACGGCCGAACTGCAAAAACTCACCGCGACGGGGATCATACTTGGGACGCCGGAATTCATGAGCCCCGAGCAAGTGCGTGGCGAAGCACTCGATGAGAGAAGTGATCTCTATGCACTCGGCGTGCTCGCCTTCGAGCTCTTCACCGGCGAGTTGCCGTTCCAGGGCCGCACACCCCAGGACCAGATGATCGCGCGTCTCACCAAGGCTCCCCGCGACATCCGGTCGATCAAGCCAGCGTTCCCACCCGCCCTGGAGGCGGTCATCCGAACGACCCTAGCCACGGATCCCACCGATCGCTATCCCAGCATGGCCGCCTTTCTCACGGCCCTCGAGGGGAGCGGCGCGGTGCCGAGATCAAGTTCGTGAAACGCTACTCCGCCTTCGAGCCTCCGGAGTACGTGAGCTGGATAGCCGAGCCCGATCTGGTTGACGCCTTCGAAGCGACTGTCGCCCAAGACCCGGACCGGCAGCGGCTGATTGCCGAACTCGACCGGGACGACTTCCTCGAGCTCTACCGGCGCCTGGTCAGGGCTCGGCTCCAGGACATTGCCCTCTCACGCTGGGTGCGCCAGGGCGTGATCTCCAAAGCGTGGCTGGGCACCGGCGAGGAAGCGTCCACCGTCGGACCCGTCTTTGCCCTCTCGCCCGAGATGGATTACGCGGTGCCGATGATTCGAAACGCCGCGGCCTGTTGCGACATGGGTATGGCCCTCGACGACATGCTGCGGGCCTACCTGGCGAGCGCAGATTCCCCGTCGGGAGGACGCGATCTCCACGTCGGGTCCGTGGAACACCACGTGCTGCAACCCGTATCGCCGGTTGGGACAATGGTGCCGGTCGCCGCCGGCGTGGCCTTGGCCACCCGAATGCGGCACGCGAAGGCTGTGGTGCTCAACTGGATTGGTGACGGCACCACCAAGGCCGGCGTGGTCCATGAAGGCCTGAATTTCGCCGCCGTCGCCAAGCTCCCGGTCGTGTTCATCATTCAGAACAACCAGGTGGCCCTCGGCACACGGTTGAGCCAACACCACGTAGCACCCGACTTCACGGAGTGGCCCACCGCCTACGGCATGGCGGGCTGGGGGTTCGATGGCAACAACGTTCTCGACGCGTACGCCGCGACCCAGCTGGCCGTCGACCGGTGCCGGAAGAGCGGCGGCCCCGTGCTGCTGCAGGCCGAGACCTTTCGAATGGGAGGCCACGCGACGCACGACGAGCGTGAGGCGCGGGAGACGTTTCCTCCCGACTTGTTTGCATATTGGGGGAAGCGCGACCCCATAGGCCTCTACGAGGAGTACCTGAGACGTTCCGGTGTGCCCGATTCCCGGTTGCAGGCCGTGGAGGATTCGGTGATCGGAGAGGTCGATCTGGCAGTGGAGCGGGCGTTGGCCAGCCGGGCCGAGCTGCCCGATCCCTCGACCGCGCTCGACGGGGTGTATGCCAGCCCCGCTCGAGACTGAGCGCTTCCGCTGACGGTCTCCCTGCAAGACCCAACTGGCGCCGGTCGGTGGATGCGCAGTAGCCGTGTCGGCGGGCTGATCGCCATCCTGAGCTTTGGAACGCTCGGCTGCCGCGTCTCGTTCTCGCCACTCCAGAATCGTATCGCGGTTGGCGCCGAACCCTTTGTCATCTTCGTCGGCGACGGCGAGGAGGGTGCCGGAGACCTCTTTGCCGTTGCCGCGGCCGGCGGAGCAGTCCATCCGGTCACCTTTACCCGCCTGCACGAGACGTTGCCGCTGCTGGCCCCCGACGGCACCATGGTCGCGTTTCTCCGAAGCCGCCGGGCGGCCGACTCGGCTGATTACCGGGTCGTCGTGTTGAACCTCCTGAACGGCGCCGAGCGCACCCTCTTTCGCGCGTCCACCGACGAGTTGGTCCACCACATCGGGTGGAGCCTCGACGGCGCGGCGCTCTATGTGGCCACCAATGTCGGCGTGTACCTCCTGGAACCGCCTCCAGCGGAGGCAGCTGCGGTCGCCGTTCCGCCGTCATCCATGGCGGATGCAGACTCGGCATTCCGAGTCTACGTCGGGTCACCGGCCTTTGCGGAAGTGCGTGCGTGTCTCTGGGAGGGCACCGAGTCAGCCCTCTGCGTGCATCCGCGCGCAGGCACGGAGACGCTGCTGGTAACCGGTGGATACGACCCCGTGCGGTGGGGCTCGGATTCGATTGGTTATGTCAGACAGGGTGACCTCGAAGTTCGTCCCTTGGGGCCAGGCAGCGTCCGTCGAGTCGTGCTCACATCTGCACCGCCGCATCCCAGGATGCCGACCTATTTCAGCGGAGGGCCGGGGCGTATCGCTGGTCAGTGAGTTGAAGCGTGGAGCGGGTCTCAGTACATTCGGTGGCTTTTCACTTCGACCATAAGGCATCGTTATGAACATGCTGGTGCTTGGGGCCGGCCTGCAGGGATCGGCCTGCGCCTACGACCTGCTGAACAATCCCGCTGTGCGAGTGGTGACCCTGGCCGACTTGAAACCCGATCGAATCCGGAGCTTCCTCGCCAGCCGTGCCGACCCGCGACTCTGTCCGGTGCCCTTGGATGTGACCGACCACGCCGCCGTGCGAAGTCTCATGGAACGGCACGACAGCGTCATGTGCGCCTTGCCGTACTACTTCAACGGCACCATGGCAAAGCTCGCAATCGAGGCAGGGTGTCACTTCGCAGATCTCGGTGGCAATACCGAGATCGTGTTCGAGCAGCAGCAACTCGATGCGGCGGCGCGTGACAGGAACCTTTCCGTGATTCCCGACTGCGGGCTCGCGCCAGGCATGATCAATATTGTGGCCGCCGAGGGAATCCGGCGTCTTACCAGGACGCAAAGCGTGAAGATCTACGTTGGGGGATTGCCCCAGCATCCCGAGCCTCCCCTGAACTATCAAATCGTTTATTCGCTCGAGGGCGCCCTCGACTATTACACCACCCCGTCCTTCGTCTTGCGCGGGGGACGGCGGGTGCAGGTGGATTCCTTGAGTGAGCTGGAGCACGTGGAATTCCCGGCACCGATCCAGAGGCTCGAGGCATTTCACACGGCCGGGGGCATCAGTACCATGCCGTGGCAGTACGAGGGCAAGATCGACACCATGGAGTACAAGACCCTGCGGTACCCCGGGCATGTGGCCGTCATGAGGCCCATTCGGGAGCTGGGACTCCTCGCTCTCGAACCTATCGAGGTCAAGGGCCAGCAGGTCGTGCCACGAGATGTGTTCGTCGCAGCCGTGGGCCCCAAGCTTCGGAGACCTGAAGGACGCGATCTCGTGGCCCTCCGGGTGGAGGTGACCGGGACCAAGAACGGCGTGCCGTGCACATTCCGGTGGCGGCTCGTCGACTTCTACGATGCCGAACGCGGGATCAGCGCGATGATGCGGACGACAGGATATTCGCTCTCGATCACGGGCCAAATGCAGGTCGACGGCCGGATCACGGCCCGGGGCGTCCGCATGCCGGACGACGCAGTGCCGTTCGACGGATACGTCGCGGAGCTTGCGGAACGCGGCATCGCTCTTCAGGAACTCTAACGGGTCGATTGGTGTTCCTTGTTCATCATGACTGAACTCGATTTCAGAGCCCTCTGGGACGCAGCGCTCACGTATGAAGATTTCGTCGCCGGGGCGGCGCAGCACCGCGGCTTATGGAGTGGCGTCTACCGGGTGGCGGAAGTCCCCGAGTCGGCCAGCAAGGCCATTCCGGCCGGGACCACGCGGAGGTTCCTGGTCATCGCCGAGGACTGGTGCGGCGACGCATCCAACGCGGTGCCCGTCATCGCCAAGTGGGTCCATCAGACCGCGGGTCTCGACCTCAAGATCCTGCGCCGGGACGAACACCCCGCGGTGATGGATGCGTATCTGACGGACGGGTCGCGGTCGATTCCCATTGTCATCGCGTTGGGCCCCGACTTCGAGGAACTCGGGCATTGGGGCCCGCGGCCGCGCGAGCTCCAACGCTTTGTGGTGGAGCGGCGGTCGGTTGTACCGAAGGGGGAGTTGTATCCGCAGGTACGGCGGTGGTATGCGAAAGACCGTGGGCGGACGATTCTCAGGGAGGTGCTGGAAGCAGCCCAGTTACCTGTGTCCGCCCAGCCGGTACGACGCTCGGCAGGCTAGAACATCCATCCGCTGCCGAACTCGAACTCGAAGCCTTCCGGGCCATCACCGAAGTTGAACGTGACGATGTTCGACCGGAGGATACGAACGGCGAGGCCACCGCCGACGCCCACGTGGAAGTCCTCGGTTGTGAGGCGGAACGATTCGCGCTCGAACACCCGGCCCGCGTCGAAATAGGCCAGCAGGGTCACGGCCCCATAGTTGCCCAGGTTGAGCAGGTCGTGGCGTACCTCCGCGTTGACAAATAGGGCGTCCGTTCCGAGATAGCGGCCGTCGGACGTCCCACGGTTGGATTGATCACCGCCGTAGGCCCGAACCTGCTTCTCCCACATTTCCAGATTGAAGCGGGCGTCGAGCGGCGGAGTGCCGCCCATGCCGGCCGCAACCACACGGCCGGCCACGACCGTGCCCTCTCGGAGTGTGAGCCAGCCCCGCAAGTTCGTATAGAGGCGCGTGTAGCCATCGCCCCCGCTGCCGACCGCTCCGCCCACTTCGAGCAGTACTCCGCGGTGGGTGTTGTAGTCGGTGTCTCGGCTATCGTAGATCAAACTGGCACGCAGCGTGGCGTCGGTGTCGTCGAGCTCCGGCCCGAAGTCGTTGGCGAATGCCGAGGTTCCCGGATGCGCGGAATACCTGACGAACGAGAGCGTTGGGCTGGCGGCAAGATGCAACCGGCCGGCCAGGCGGCGAGTGACCTCGACGCTGGCCCGGTAGCGTGCACGCTTGACGCGGTAGAAGAATTCCTCGCTGTTTGCGAGTTGGTCGTCGACCACCGTCGCGTTGCCGAGTCCGAAGTAGTGTTGGCGGGGTGCGCGGGCGGCCGAGACCTCGGCCTGCAGACGCCACCCGTCCCAAAGCCCCGGTGCTCGGAACCGCACCCCTGCCAGCCACCCCCCCCGTACGCCCACACCCACCTCCGCTCGGAGATCGCCGGCAGCGACGTAGGGAGCGTCCCATTCGGCTGGTTTCGCATAGAGATACCGGAATGCGAAGACCGGGAATTCGCTCGAGCGGCTCGTAACGTACGGGAAATAGCTGGCCCCCCAGCTCTGGCCTCGGAGGGGTGCACCGACCCCCAGGAGGACGAGCGCGGCAAAGAGAATCGAACGGCGCACTAGCCGGCTCGCTCGTAGAGATGGGCGGCATCTCGAAAGGTTGCCTCGCGCCCATCATGAACGGCGAATCGGCCGGGGTACAAGGAGCCTGCGCCGAAGTGGCCCAGCTTATTCACGGCGTAAAATTTGAGATCGAAAGCAGGTCGCCCATCCGGAAGGATCAGGCGTGCCGGGGTCATGGCTATCACGCGGCGCAGGGTTTCGAGGCAGGCGTCGGCCGGCGTCATGCCGCGCCGCATGTGCTCCACCGTGAGGAATGCCCCGCACACCATGATGTTCGATTCCCCCCGGCCGGTCGAGCCGGCCGCACCGACATTGTTGTCAGTGTACTGGCCGGCGCCGATGATGGGCGAGTCGCCGACCCGGCCGGGAATCTTCCAGGACAATCCGCTGGTGGTGGTGACCGAAGAAATGTCGCCCGCCGCGTTGATGACGTTGAGATTGATCGTGCCCGTGGGCCGCACCATGTGCTCGTCGTCCGGCACATCGAGCCAGTCGTCATCCTTGCCCCGGTTGGCACGCCAGCGGAGCCATCGCTCGCGCGAGCTCGGAGTCAGAAGATCTTCCTCTTTGAATCCGTACGACAGCGCGAACCGCTTGGCCCCTTCGCCGACCAGCATGATGTGGTCGGTGTATTTGAGGACTAACTTCGCAACCTCGCTTGGCGTTTTGATATTTTCGAGTGCACCGACGGCGCCAGCGCGCCGGGTCGGCCCGTGGATGCATGATGCATCCAGCTGCACCACGCCCTGCTCGTTTGGGAGGCCGCCAAACCCGACCGAGGCGTCCTCCGGATCGAGTTCCTGGATCTTCACCCCCTCGACCGCCGCATCGAGGGTATCCGATCCTTCGAGCATCAGTGCGAGAGCCCGCGACACCGGTGCGAGGCTGTTAGCAGAGCTGATCGCAACGGGCCGGGCGGCTCCGCGCAGGTGTATCGCCGGGGCTGCGAGGCCGCCTCGCAAAGACGGGTGGATAGTCGCGGCGCCGACCGCACCGCCGGTCACGGCGAGAAAGGCACGACGGGTCACAGGCTCGATCACGGCACGCTCTCCAGGCAGTGGTTCAGGTGCTCAGGCGTGAGGGATTTAAGGCGCCTGCCTGCAAGGTGTCAACTTGCCGCCCCGGCGCGGCGTTCCTAACTTGCCAGCTTGCGGACCTCCAAACTCCTGCGCACGGCTGCCGAGCAGTACCAAGTCGGCCACGACCCGCTGCGGTTCCTTCGTGTCGTGGTCGGGACCCTGCTCCTGGCTGGTACCGCCGTGGCAGTACTGTTTGCCGTCACCGGGGTCGCCCCTCGCGCGCTCCTGCTGGCGGGGGCGCTGTGGGCCTTATACGGCTTCGTCACGGCCCTGATCAGCGGGGTGCTCGAGCCCGTGATCGATTTTGCGGCCGAGGCCTTTAGCAGCGTCGGGCTGATGCGAGCCAGCGGAGGGTACTCGGCTATCGAGACCATGGTTGCCCGCGGCCAGTACGAGGCGGCCGCCGAGGCCTATCGGGAGCGGGCCCGCGAGCGACGCGACCGAGTCGCGGCGACGCTCCGCCGGGCAGCCCTCTTGACCGGCCCGCTCGGGACCGCCGATGGGGCCGTCCTCGAACTGAACCGGTTGCGTGAGGAACTCGGCACCCGAATCTCGGCTGGCGACGATATCCGTATCGGTCTTGCCCTGGCGGACATCCATGAATTCAGTCTCCACGACCCCGGTCGAGCCATGGCCGAGCTTCGCCGGCTGATCGATCGGTATCCTCATTCTCGGCGCATCCGCCAAATGCGAAGCGTGCTGGCCGCCCTGAAGGCAGCCCATTTCGGCCGGTAACGGCCTTCCCGTCGGAGAACACCTGTCATGCCGCGTCGTCAACGTCTAGACCCCAGCATCTTTCACCTGCCTGTCGAGCGCATGCGGTCGGGCTACTACTCTGACAAGTACTTCGTCCGCACCCGGGATGTTCTCTTGGCAGATCACTATCGGCCCCGGGTGACCATGCAGGTGTTCGGCAAGACGCACGCCTTTCTCGGCGGGATCGACGAGGCGATCGCAATTCTCAAACTGTGCTCCGCAGATTGGCAGGAGTTGACCGTGCAGGCGCTGTACGACGGGGACGAAGTCGAGCCCTGGGAAACCGTGCTCCTCGTCGAGGGCCCGTACGACGCCTTCGCGCACCTCGAAACGCTCTATCTTGGCGTCCTGTCACGCCGCACCAGGGTCGGGACCAATACGCGGCGCGTGGTCGAAGCCGCCGCCCCGAAGCAAATCATGTTCTTCCCGGCCCGGCACGATCACTGGTTGGTTCAAACCGGTGACGGCTACGCGGCGCATGTCGCTGGCGCGATCGGGGTTTCCACTGACGCCCAAGCGTCCTGGTGGGGCAGCGAAGGCATTGGGACGGTGCCCCACGCCCTCATCGCCACGTATGATGGCGACACGGTCCTGGCCACGCAGAAGTTTGCGGAGTACTGTCCGCCAGACGTGCAGGTGGTGACCCTGGTCGATTTCGAGAATGACTGCGTCGAGACCTCGCTCAAGGCTGCGCGGGCCATGGGCGATCGGCTGTACGGCGTGCGGTTGGATACCAGTGAGAAGTTGGTTGATCGCTCCGTGATTCCGCAGATGGGGCGCTTCAAGCCCACCGGCGTGTGCCCGCAGCTCGTGTGGAATGTCCGCAGCGCACTGGACCGCGCGGGATTTCCGAACGTTAGGATTGTCGTTTCCGGCGGCTTCGACGTCGAGAAGATTCAAGAATTCGAATCCCATGGCGTTCCGGTCGATGCCTATGGCGTCGGATCCTCACTGTTCCAGGGCCGCTACGATTTCACCGCGGATGTCGTGCTCAAAGATGGCGTGCCATGCGCCAAGGTAGGCCGCGAATACCGGCCGAACCCCCGCCTGGAGCCGGTCACATAAGACCGATGGCGTCCGCTACGCTCTCACCCCGAGGCTCTGGACCATGAAGCGTCTGATATTCTGGGATGTCGATACCCAAGTCGATTTCATGACCCCCACCGGGAAGCTCTACGTGCCAGGCGCAGAGGAGATCATGCCGGTGCTCAAACGGCTGACCGACTTTGCCCACGACCGCGGCATCCGAATCGTCGCCAGCGCCGACGACCATGTCCCGGGCCACAAAGAGCTCAGTGCCACGCCGGATTTTCATGAGACATTTCCGGAGCATTGCATGCGCGGGACACCGGGACAACGGAAGGTTTCCGAGACGACGCTCATCGACCCGATGGTCATCCAGCCGGACCCCGTGGACGTCGATCGTTTGGCCGAGGAAGTCAGCCGGCACCGCGGCGACGTTCTGTTCCTGAAGCATTGGTTTGACGTATTCACAAACGCCAGCGTCGACACGGTGTTGCGGGTCCTGGACCCCGAAGTCATCGTGCTGTATGGCGTGGCCTTGGACGTGTGCAACAAGTATGCGATCGAGGGCCTCCTGCGCCACCGTCCTCAGACCCGCCTCTACTTCGTGACCGACGCCGCGAAAGCGATTCATGCCCACGTGGCCGAGCATCTCATGCGGGAGTGGGGCGACGAGGGCGTGCGGCTGATTACGTCGACAGACATCCTCGAGAACGACATTCTCGAGTCGTATCTCACCGAGACGCCATAGCCGTGCCCACGGCGCGATGACATTCGGCCGCTCGTTTCTACCCGGCCCGGTGGATGTCCACCCCGAGGTCACCCGGGCCTTGGGCCGACCGATCTTTTCCCATCGCGGTCCCGAAATGGCCGCGCTGCTCCAACGGATACAACCTCGCCTCCGGGCACTCTTCCGGACCCGTCGACCAGTCTACGTCGGTACCCACTCGGCAACCGGCTTCATGGAGGCGGCCATCCGGTCGGGAGTGCGCGAGCACGTCCTCGTAGTCGAGAGCGGCTATTTCGGAAAGCGATTTGCGGCGGTGGCGGCACGCTGTGGCAAGACCGTCACGACCATCCCGATTGCGGCAGGCCATGTCATCTCACCCGAGCAGCTGGCCCATGGTCTCGCGAAGAGCGGAGCGGACGCGGTCGCCGTCGTGCATTCGGAGACGTCCACCGGAGCCCTGGCCCCGCTCGCCGAATTGGCCCAAGTCGTCCGGTCTGCCCCCGACGTCGTGATCCTCGTCGATGCCGTCACCTCGATCGGCGGCTCTCCCGTCGAGACGGACGCGTGGGGGCTCGACTTCGTCTTCACCGGATCCCAAAAGGCGCTGGCGCTTCCACCGGGAATCGCACTTGCGGTCGCGTCGGAACGCATGTTGGAGCGCGCGCGGACCCTAACCGTGACCGGGTGGTACCTCGACCTGTCGTTGCATGAGGAAGCGGTGCGCAGCAATCAACCGACGCAAACTCCTGCGGTGCCCATGTTCTTCGCGCTGGATGCCCAATTAGAGCGCATCGAGGCCGAAGGCGGAGTCGAGGCGCGCTGGGAACGGCACGCAGCCATGCAGCGGCGCGTCGAAACCTGGGTCGATGCTCACCCGGCTCTCCGGTTCCTCTCACCTGACGGGTGTCGGTCCTGGACAGTGTCGGCCCTCGCGATGCCGACAGGACAGTCCGCGAGGACCATCGTGGAGGGCATGAAGCAACGAGGGTGGATCATCGGAACCGGCCTCGCTGGCGACGCCGACCTGTTGCTTCGGATTGGGCACATGGGCGACCTGCAGATCACACACCTCGAGGCGCTGTTGAGCCAACTCTCGCGCCTCGTACCCGCGCAGTGACTACTCGGCGAGAGGCTCCCGAGCCCCGGTTCCCGACGGCCTCAAGGTAAACCCACCGACCGCTGCGGTGAGCTGGTCGGCCGCTTCGGCAAGGCGCGCCGCCGAGGCCGACACCTCCTCAGTGGACGTGTTCAGCTGCTGCGCTGCTGCCGCAATTTCCTGGGCGGCCACCGCGACATCGTCGGTGCCGCTCGAGATCTCGACCATCCGGTCGACGATCCCGGCGACCAACGCCCGAACGTCCGCGGACGATTGGGAAATAGCCTGGGTCCAGCTGTTGTTGATGGCGGCCTCCTCGGCCACCCGCCGGAGGCCGCTGGCCGCTTCGTCGGCGGCCTCGCGTGCCCTGCCCCCGCCCGCGCCGAGTTGCAGCAAACGCTCCCGAGCCGAGTGCACCCGGTCGAGCACCCCGTGCACGGTCGTCGCCGTGGACGTCGCGGCCTGGGCCGCCTGGTTCGCCAGCTTGCGGATCTCGTCGGCCACCACGCTGAAGCCGCGCCCCTCCTCGCCGGCCCGTGCCGCTTCAATGGCGGCGTTCAAGGCCAACATGTGAGTCTGCTTGGCAATGGCTTTCGTTTGGGCCACGAACTTCTCGATTTCCCCGGACGCTTCGGCGAGCGCCTCAGCCTCGACCGTTCCCTCCACGATGTCCTTGGACAGGCGCTCAAGTTCGACCGTACTCCTGTCGAGTCGTTCCTTGTGCGAGCGCGCGAGTTCGGCAAGGGCGGCATTCCGGTCGGCCGCCTCCGACGATCCCACGTCGAGTTCCTCGGCAATGCCCAGAATGCGTGTCGCGTCGCTGGACGCGGCCCGCACCAGGGAGGCATGGTGCGTGGCTCGATTGGTCAAGTCGCTGGTGGTGCTGGCCACTTGGTGCGTCGATGTTGTCATCTCTTCGGTCGAGGCTGAAATCTCTTCGGCCATAGCGGCTGCTTCACTCGATGCCGCTTGAATTGCTCCCACCAGGGAGTGCAGGGCCTCAACCATGGTCGCAATGCCCGCGATGAGCCGGTCGGCCTTCGGGCCCTCCTGGTTCAGCCTCGCGAGCGATTCGTTGAGATGGCCTTCAGCGACGCGGGCGGCGACGTCTTCCGCTAGCACGAGGGGGGTCAGGAGACGCTGCTCGATCCAGCGGCTGACGAGGAATAGAATGGTGACACCAAAGACGATGATGAATCCCGCCGTGATCCAGACCCGGCTGCCGCGGGCGCTCACCAAGGCATCCGGCGCGGCGGTGCGCGCTACGATGCTCCAGTCCCCATACGCCAACGGAATTACCGCGAGACGCTGGCCGTCGCCGGTGGTGGCGAGACGCAGGCCCGGCCGGGCCGTCTCGAGCGGGAGGCCCGCAACTGGGCGTCCGAGTGACGCCCCCGGATTGCTGCTCCACACGAGTGAGTCGGGACCGTGCACCAGCGCGAGTTCGGCCAAGCCCGTCTCGGTGCGCTCGGTGGGCAGGAACTCGGTGAGGAAGTCGAGTGGAAGGGTGCCGAGGAGCGCCCCGCTGATCGTCGCGGAGTCGTCGGGGCTCGGAACAGGAACCGCCAGGCGCAATGTCGCTCGCGCCCGCACATCGTTCGGCCCGGTGGCCAGGAAGTATCCGGCCGTGGTCACGGCTCGCCACCACGGTTCTCGGGCATGATAGACCGTGCCGGCCGGTGTGGTGGACATCACGGTGAGGCCGTGGGCCTCGGCGAGCAGGACATCCTGAAAGGGGCTCCGGGCTACCCACTCCCGTAGGAACGTGGCGAGCGCCGGTGTGCTTCCAAGGATACCGGCCTCGGCATAACGTGCGTCAAGCACGGTGGCGGGAAGCTGCGCGAGGCCGAGCCGTCGGCTCTGGCTGGCGGCGGCAGTCGCGGCCGACCGTACGACCGGCATACTGGCCAGTAGGTCGAGCTCACGGCGCCGTTCAGCCAGGGCCTGGTTGAGGAGTGCGGCCCCGCGGCTCGCGAGCGCTTCGAGCCTCGCGTCGGTCCGCCGCCGCACATAGCGGGCCTCGCCGGTCGAAATGACCGTGGCGACCAGGACGCCGAGGAAGATGATGGCCGCCATGCCCATGGCATGGATGCGGTGCGTCAGATGCGTGCTGAGATCGCTCAATGGGCTTCCGGATGCGGGGTGAGCATCGGCGGGTGAGGCAAAACTAGGGGAGGTGGTTTGGGGCGGCAAGGCGGGCGAACCGCCTTGGTCAGTCCCCAACCCGCGGGTACATTTCACACTTCCACCAGGGAGCATGGGAGAGTCAATGGGGACGAAGCCGCGTGACCGCGCAAGCAAACGCCCGCCTGCACCGGCAGCCGCGGTGTACGATCCGGAGGCTGTGGAGGCCAAGTGGCAGGCGCGGTGGGCGGCGGAGCACGTCAATGAGCCCGATCTCGACCGTGCCGCGCGCCCATTCTATAACCTCATGATGTATCCCTACCCCTCGGCCGAGGGGCTCCATGTCGGCAACATGTTCGCCTTCACGGGGAGCGACGTCTACGGGCGCTTCAAGCGCTTGCAGGGGTTCGACGTGTTCGAACCCATCGGGTTCGACGCGTTCGGAATTCACAGTGAGAACTACGCGATCAAAGTAGGCACGCATCCGGCCCAGCTCATTCCCCAAAACATCGCCACCTTCCGACGCCAACTCCGGCGGATGGGAGGCATGTTCGACTGGCGACACGAGGTCTCGACCACCGACCCGGCCTACTACAAATGGACTCAGTGGATCTTTCTCCAGCTGTACAAGGCCGGCAAAGCGTATAAGAAACTCGGTGCGGTCAATTGGTGCCCGGAATGCAAGACGGTTCTAGCCAACGAGCAGGTCATCGACGGGTATTGCGAACGACATCCTGATGTGCGGGTCGAGCAACGGACCCTCGAGCAGTGGTATTTCCGGATCACCGAGTATGTCGAACAACTGCTGGGCCACCTCGACGACCCAGCCAAAATGGACTGGTCGGAGAGCACCGCCGCGGCCCAACGCAACTGGATCGGTCGGTCCGAAGGCGCGGAGATCCGGTTCCGGCTCGTGGGACGCGATGACGTCCTCGCCGTATTCACCACCCGACCCGACACCATTTTTGGCGCCACCTTCATGGTCCTCGCGCCGGAGCATCCCCTGGTTGCGTCGGTAACGTCCGACGACCAGCGGCAAGCTGTCCAGAGCTACATCCGTGCCGCGTCGGCCAAGGACATCGTTTCCCGGCGCGTGGGTGAACGCGACAAGACGGGCGTGTTCACGGGCGGGTACGCCGTCAATCCGGCCACCGGCGCCGACATCCCGATCTGGATCGCGGACTACGTCCTCATGGAATACGGCACCGGTGCCATCATGGCGGTGCCGGCCCATGACGAGCGCGACCTCGAGTTCGCTGAGACCTACGACCTATCGGTGGTGCGGGTCATCGACGAGAATGATCGGCTCCTCGCATCGGGGCAGTTCACCGGTCGGCCGGCGTCGGTAGCGCTCCGCGACATCATTCAGTGGTTGGAACAGAGCGGCACGGGGCACGGCCAGGTGCAATACCGACTGTACGATTGGTGCATCTCTCGACAGCGGTACTGGGGACCGCCAATTCCGGTGATCTACTGTGACGCGTGCGGCACGGTGCCCGTTCCGGAAGAGGATCTGCCTGTCTTACTGCCACCGCTCGAAGACTTCCGACCTGACGACAGCGGCACGTCACCGCTCGCTCGGAACGAGGAGTGGTTCTTCGTTCCATGCCCGAGCTGCGGACAGCGCGCCCGGCGGGAAACGGACGTCTCCGATACGTTTCTCGATTCAGGCTGGTACTACCTGCGCTACCCAAGCACAGAGTTCGATGATCGGCCGTTCGATCGGACGCGGACGCAGAAATGGTGCCCGGTCACCACGTATATCGGTGGGAACGAGCACGCCGTGCTTCACCTGCTCTACGCCCGGTTCCTCGCCATGGTGCTCCACGAACTGGGCCATCTAGACTTCGACGAACCGTTCCTCAAGTTCCGAGCCCACGGGCTCATTGTGAAGGACGGGGCCAAGATGTCCAAGTCGCGCGGCAACGTCGTCATACCCGACGAATACATTGCGCGCTGGGGAGCGGACACGTTTCGGATGTACCTGATGTCGCTAGGGCCGTTCCAGGAAGGAGGCGACTTCCGCGATGCCGGAATCAGTGGACCCCGTCGGTTTCTCGATAAGGTGTGGGGCCTCGTTGAGCGCTGCGTGACGGAAGACGCGGTCGGTGAGGTCAAGCACACGGTGATGGTCAAGTGGCATCAGACCAAGCAGAAAATCACCGGCGACATCGAGGAATTGAAATACAACACCGCGATCGCCGCGCTCATGGAATTGCTCAACACGATGCGCGAGGTGCAATGTCACGAGCGGCGCATCATTGAGGACATGCTGGTGATGCTGGCCCCGTTCGCGCCACATTTCGCGGAGGAGTGTTGGGAGCGGCTCGGGCACGACCGCTCGATCTTCTTTGCCTCGTGGCCAACATGGGATGCCGCGCTGTTGGTCGAGGACAACATCGAGGTCGTGGTGCAGGTGAACGGCCGGACGCGCTCCACAGTGCGGGTCCGGCGCGAGGCCGACGAGGGCGTGGTGCTGGCCGCGGCCATGGCCGACGACAAGACCGCGCGCCACCTCGAGGGGAAGACGATCCGGAAGCGAATCTATGTGCCCAATCGTCTCATCAACTTGGTGGTTGGCTGAGGATCAGAGCAGGGTCACCAACCAGTCGCCGACCAAGTATCCGACGGCGGCCACACCCAGGCCCACCAAGAACATGTCCATCCCGCTCCGAATCACGCCGCGGCCGGTGAAGATGCTGCGCGCGGCGCCGACGCCGAAGTGCGAGGCCATCGCGATTGCAAAGGAAAACCAGACCGCCGCGGCCGAGTCGCTGATGAGGAGGGGCAGCACAGGAATCAGCGACCCGAGGGCGGTCGCAGTTCCCGTGAGCCAGGCCTCCTTGAGCGGTGTCGCGGTGCTCGCACCGATCTGGAGTTCCTCCCGCACCTTCTCCGCCAAGGCCCGGTCGGGATCGCGCATGACCTGCTCAGCTAGTTCCGACGCCTGGGCCTCTGGAATGCCCTTGGCCTGGTAGAGCAGGCTCAGTTCCTCTCGCTCGAGATCGGGCATGACGAGGATCTCCTCGCGTTCCATGGCGATCTCGTGCTCGAAGACTTCCCGCTCGCTTTTCGCGGCGAGATACCCCGAGGACCCCATCGACAGGGCATTGGCGACCGTGCCGGCGACACCGGCCAAGACCACGGTGTGACTGACGTGCAGGCCGCCCTGCGCGCCAATCATGCCGGCAACCAGGCCGAAGTTAGCCGTCAGGCCGTCATTGAAGCCGTACACGACGTTGCGGAGGAACCCGCCGGCGTGCGTCTTGTGCCAGGGTTCTCCTACGCCGCCCGTAATGGTGGCAAGGGTCTCGGCATGCTCCTTCGATTCCTTTGCCAACCGTAAGGCGGTCGCGGCGGTGGCTCCTTCCGGAGCATCGCTGTAGAGCTGGAGATAGCTCTTGACCTCTCGGCCCTCTTCTTCGAGCAGCATGGGGATCAGCCACCTGGTGCCGAACAGCCGGGCCAGCCAGACCATGAACCGGGCGCGGGCACTCGGCTGGATGTCTGGCACGGGATGGCCCTCCGCCAGCAACAGCCGCTGCCAGGTTTGGACGTGGCGCTGTTCCACGTCGGCCAGCCGCTGATACAGCGCGGCGCGCTTGGGATCCGCCGCTTGCCGGCTGAGCTCGGTGTAGAGGAAGGCCGCGTCCGCCTCGTCTCGCAGGTGTTTGAGCCAAAGGCCGGGAGCCAGCGTGGGTGCCTGCTGCTCGGTCATGCGCCCAATCTAACGCGCCGCGGCGGTGGTGCCGGGCCTGCGCCGCACGATGCGACTCGAATGAGCGTAACAAGCTATATTTCATTGTGTTAGCTGCTCGCGACCCGGGGCCACTGGCCTGGTACTCGTCCCGGACAACCGCTGTGGCGATTGGCGGGGGCATGGCCAAACTGCAACCCTCCGGCACGGCTCGGCATCTTTTAATGCAGCAATGACAAAGGCACTGGCTTTGGATCCGTTTCCGTTGGCCGACGCCGAGCAGGTCGTATCTCGAGCCCGCCGGGGAGACCAGGCGGCTATCGAGGCCCTGTATCGCGCGTTCGAGAGACCGGTCTACAACTTGGCTCGCCGGGTCTGTCGCTCCGTCGAGGACGCCGAGGATGTGTCGCAGGAAACGTTTCTGGAGGTGGCCCGCAGCATTCGGAAGTACCGGGGCGAAGGAAGTTTGTGGGGTTGGATCCGTGCCATCGCAGCGAGCAAGTCCCTCATGCGGCTTCGCCGGAATCGATACCGTGAGACGGAAGAACTGCATGAGAACGTGACGCCGCGCCGTCGCGAAGACGAACTCTTGCGCATGGACCTCGAAGCGGCGCTGGAGCGTCTGTCCGACGTATCACGGGCGGTCGTCTGGTTGCACGACGTCGAGGGATACACGCATGCTGAGATCGGCGAGATGATGGGGAAGACCACGAGTTTTTCGAAGTCCCAACTCGCGCGCGCCCATGAGCGGCTGCGGCGCTGGCTGGGTGAGGAGGTCGCCGTATGACGCACCTGAGCATGGACCAACTGCTGGAGTTGCGCGACGGGCTGACCGAGCCCGGGGGCGCAGCGGCCCGTGATCACCTCGCCCAATGCCCCCAGTGCCAGGCCGAGCTGGAGCGGTTGCATCAACGGGTGGCGCAACTCAAGGCGCTGCCGACGCTCACCCCGCCGCGCGATAGTTGGCCGGCAGTTCGCTCGCGACTCGTGAAGGCCCGTCGCCGACGCTATGCATGGGGTGGGGTGGGCGGCTTGGCGCTCGCGGCATCTATTGCCCTGGTGCTGCTACTCCGGCCGGCCTTGCCCATGCCACCGTCATCATCGCCGAACGCTCAAGCCGAACTCGAGGCTGCCATGCTCGAGTCGCGTCTCCTGGAGCAGGCGCTGACGCAGTATGCTCCCGAGCGACGGGTGACCGACGGCTACACGGCTCGGGTGGCCGCCGAGCTCGAGGACCGCATCTCGGCGCTCGACCAAGAGCTCCAAATGACACAAATGGCCCCGGCCCCCGAAGGGGATCGGGCATTACTCGAGCTATGGCGCCAGCGAGTAGGACTGATGGATGCACTGGTCAACGTGCACCTGACTCGGGCCAGCAATGTCGGGCTGTGATAGGGAGGGGTTGGTCGGGGTGATGAGCCGGGCACTGTGGGCAGTCGCTCTATCCGTGATCATGGCCAGCCCGCTCACCGGCCAGGAGCGCGATGACGTACGGCGCCTGGAGCGCGCCCGGCCGGATGCAGTGGAAATCGATTCGGTCGTGCGTCAGTACGTCCAGTTTCTCGAGTTTCGCCGAGCCTACCTTGGTCTGACTGTCAACACCCGGGCGAGCGATTCCGACTCGATCGGGGCGCTGATCCATTCGGTATCACCCAACGGACCGGCCGACCACGCCGGTCTTCACACCGGCGACATCATCACTTCCCTGGCTGGGGAGTCCTTGCTCGAGAGTGTCGCGGCAACGAGACGAACCCCGAATGCGTCCCCCCCAGGCTTGCGTCTGATCGAGCTCGCAGCCCGCTTCGATCCAGGCGACACCGTTCGCGTCGTCTTCCGGCGCGGCGCCGACACCAAGCGCGCCGACATCGTGACCGCGGCGCCACCGTTCTACGTACGAACCTGGCGGACCCCAGACGGTGCCCAGGGGTACGTGTTCGGCACGGACACGTTCAATGTGCGGGTCGATTCCATCAATGGTCTGCGTGGCTTCCTGCCTCGGCTGGAGACACTGCGCGGGCTTCAGGGTCGCGCGGACATGGCGTTTTTCCCTCCACTTTTCGAGTTCGAACTGGCTCCGCTGAATCCAGGACTGGCGGAATACTTCGGCACATCCGACGGCGTGCTGGTCATCAGCGTGCCAGCCGGGTCGAAGCTCAATCTCAAGGGAGGCGATGTGGTGCTTGCCGTTGGCGATCGGAGGCCGACCAATCCGTCACACCTGCTCCGCATCCTGCAGAGTTACGATGCCAAGGAGCCGATCCCATTGACCATCATGCGGAAGCAACGCCGGCTCACCATCACCGGGTCGCTCGAGGCCATGCGGCGGTAGAGCCGTGGGCGATACGTCACAACGGTAAAGCCCCCTCCGAGCCTGGAGTTCGGAGGGGGCTTCGCGTGGCGGGCACTGCCACTCAACCGAGTTGGGTTAGGGAGCACTCGTGGTGCCGAACAGATACTCGTCCAGGTTCCGGTAGAGGAATTCCTTCGCCTGAGGCTCCTGGACATTGAGGGCATAGTGGTTGATCAGAGCCTGCTGATGCTTGAGCCACTCCGCCCAGCAAGTGGCGCAGATCTCCTCATAGACTCGGCGCCCGAGGTCGTTCTGAAACGGCCGGAACGCAACACGACTTCCAGTGTTGCCACACCGGACGCAGTCGATTGTCGTCATGGGCCCCAAGATATCGAGCACGACGCGTGCGTGAAAGCCCGCTCGGGAGTGGTCACGCCTCGCCGCGTTTCAAGGCTTTCACGGCACTCGCCGTGCCCAGCCCCGAGCCGATGCCGAAGATGGCCGCCATCCCCGTTGTAATGAAAGGAAGGATGGCGAGGGGCCACGTGAGCAGCCCTCCGATGACGGCCGCCACCACAGGGGCGAGCGGCGAATAGATCGCATCGACGAACCGGAGCCGCCGCTTCACATAGTTTCGCGCGAGCGTGAAGCTGACTATGCCAATCGCCGCGATCGCGATGAGGCTGATGAACACCGACATTCCAGGCTCCTCTGGTATGGGAGATCAGTGTGTTGCAGTACGAAACGAACGCCAGGAAAGATTCAACCCGCCGATCTACCAGCGAATGGCCACGCTTCCCCAAAGAAACCCCGAACCAAACGCCGTCAGCACCACGATCATGCCGGGGGTGATTCTGCCGCCTTGGAGGCACTCATTCAGCGCGATGGGAATGGTGGCGGCGGTGGTGTTGCCATATCGCATGATGTTGTTGTAGACCTGGTCGTCCCGGAGGCCGAGCTTCTTTTGCATGGCCTCTGAAATCCGCAAGTTGGCCTGGTGCGGGATCAGCAGGTTCAGGTCAACCAGGGAGAGGCCGGCTTTGGCTAGGACCGCCTCGGTCGATTCCGGCATTCGCGTCACGGCGTGGCGAAAGACTTCCCGGCCCTCCATTTGGAGCAGGTGCCGGCCGTGGTCGAGATGGTCCTTGGCGATGCGGGGATGGTACTGCGAACCAGGGCTGTCCACCCAGAGTTTCTGAGCGTATTCGCCTTCGCCGTGCAGGTCGAACGCCAGCAGGCCTCGCTCGGGATCCGGGGATTCGCCGAGGACGGCGGCTCCGGCCCCATCGGCGAAGATCACGGCGGTGTCTCTTCCGGCCGTCGTCAGGTCCATCCCGGTCGATTGAATCTCGACGCCGACAACGAGGATGTGGCGGAACAAACCTGTCCGGATCCATGCGTCCGCCACGGCGAGCGCGTAGACGAATCCGCTGCATTGGGTCCTGATGTCGATGGCGGGGACCGTCCCGATGCCCAGTGCGTGCTGGAGCAGGACCCCGCCGCCCGGGCAGAAATGGTCGGGCGTGGATGTGGCAAACACGATCGCATCCAAGTCGTCGCCCGCCAATCCGGCCGATGCAAGCGCACGCTCCGAGGCCTGGAGCGCAAGGGCGGTGCTGGTCTGTCCTTCCTCGACCCAGCGCCGCTCCTCGATGCCGGTTCGCGCCCGAATCCATTCGTCCGAGGTATCCATCCATTGCGTGAGGTCGTCGTTGGTGACGACGCGGTCGGGCACGGAAAACCCGGTGCCCACGATGTGAGATCGTTTCATACCGCCAATTCTGGACTCTCTCCCTGGGTCGGCACAAGGCTTCGGCCGCGGCCGAAGCGGACGGCCAGGGCGGCCCCGAGCCAAATCCACGCGAGCCAGCCCACCACGAGGGGCCAACTCATAGCGCGCCAGGTCTCCCACACGAGGCCGATTGCGGTGAGCCAGGCGGGCCAGGCCGAGTCGGCCCGCAGGCGATGGCGGTCCACGACCTGCACCGCGCGGAATCCCGAGTTGGTCAGGCGACCGAGGATCGCGGCGCAAGGGTCGCCACTCCGGGCTGATCCATCGGACACCGATACTAGGTTCCACACCATGCTCGTCGCGCCCCATCCGTGTTGGTCGCTCACGCCGACCACGATGCGGTCGGTGCGGCGTGCGAGCGCGATCACCGAGTCGCGCCGCGGACGAGCGAGTTCATTCGCCTTGGGCGAGGCGTTTACGATCTCGAATCCGCCGAGCCCCGCGGCCACCCAAGATTCGAGGTTGTCCCAGTGATTCCGCTCGTATTCGGGAATCGAGGCGATGGAGATGCTCCCGAATTTGACTGATGCATCGCGGAGCAGCGCGAGCACGCCGTCGAGTGATTGGGCGTAGGGCCCGCGATCGACGACTTCGCTGGTGCCGAGCAGGACGACATGGGCGCGCCATGCGCTGACCTCGATGCCGGGACAGACGTAGGGCGCTCCTGGCGGAAACTGCCGGGAGTCTGTGTTCTGGGTATTGTGGTCGGTCAGGAAGAAGGCGTCGAACCCCGCCCGGGCGTGCCAACGGCGAACCGCTTGGACATCCCAGTTTTGCATGATCCCTTTGACATCGTGCGACGCGTTGCTGTGTGAATGAAAATCGACAGCGACCATCCCGCCGGGAACTCCGGTCAGGGAAACCATGGGGCGGTACCAGATGGCCCCCGCCACGATGAACAGCGCGAACCCCACCAGAGCGAGCGCCGCGTAGCCAAGTTCACGCATGACGCGCCGGTGTTGCCACCAACGGATCACCCTCCACAGCACATAGAGGCCGGCCATTCCCAGCACGCAGCTTTCGAGCCTGCTCATGCTGAGCATGGACATCCCGTCCCAGAGCGTGAAGAGCGGGGCGGCCACCACATGGGGCCAAGGGGTCGAGAGCGCTAGCCCTCTCGGCAGGGGTGCGCCGGTGGGATCCGCAATAGCCGGAACCGAGACGACCCGGGCGACGAGGAGCGCCACCGTACTGCATAGCGGGGCCGCCCATCTCCTGAGATCCGGCGTCACACGCGCGCCGGGCGGGCTCCGCCGTGCGTATTCATCTCGCTACCGGCGGAATTGATAGGCCAGCTTGATGAACACACCGTCGAGCTCCCGGCTCAGATCCGTGAAGTCGAATGTCTTCGGGGTCGCGAGAATGGCTCCATATCCCAGGAAGATCACCGTCCCGGGCGTGGGTTCATAGGAAGCCAGCCAATCCATGCGCAGGGTGTTGGGATCGCTGCGTGGAATCGCTGCACCATTCTCGACCAGCGGGTCGCCCGTTTGGGGATCGAGCAGGGCGGCTCGGCGCTCGGACCGGTATTCCCCGATGAAACGGAAGAAGAGGGCCCTCGACGGTTGATACTCGATTTTGAGCCGCGGCAGAATGGTTCGCGCAAACTCCGATCCATCCCGTGCCCGCCGAATCCAGGCGACCCGCGTGCTCCCCTCGATCCTGATCGATCCGGTCGGACGGATCCGCACGCTGCTGCTGAGCCGAGTCTCCCGGCCCTCGGAGGCTTCGTCGAAGATGGGAACTTCTCCGTACGACCAGCTGAACGATGCATCGAAGCTTTGGTAGGTTGGGCTGGTGATCGACAAAGATGTCCCGAACTGATTGGTAAGCTCGTCCGGGGGTTGAAAAGACTCCAGCACGCCGCCACCCCGATCGACCTGGACATCGGCATACGCGGCAGCATCAAATCGCTGAAACCGGCGGGCGACGTTGGCCCTCACGAACCAGCCTCCGCGAAGCTGAACATTGAAAGTGACGGATTCCTCTCCTTCGATCGGGGTCTCCGATCCGAAGGCCGTGTATGTCCAGAGTCGGGTCGGGCCGAAGAACGTCGTGAAGTTCTCGATCAACGCTCCACGCCCGCCATAGAACGTGAGCCGATTGAAGGCGTGGGCCGTGACGATATTGGCACGTGGAACGAAACCGGCTCGGCTGTCGAAGTCTTCACCGATGCCGGTCAGTTGGTAGTTGAAACCCCAGGACCGACCCGTTCGATCGAAGGTCGCCCGCCACAGGGCCGCCGAGCGCGAGCTCGATCCGTCGCCGGTCCACGACGCCCCGAGTTGCCCATCCACGAAGTAGAGCTTACCGAAGACGATGCGGGCGTCGCCGGCCACTACACGGTTGTAGTCGCGGCCCTGATCGCGGTTGGTCACGGTGAGTCCGGCCAGGGAGTTGGCGCCCATGTCTCTCTGGATCCGGGTGATGTTGAACAGGGCGTCGTCCCCTGCTGTCTCGTCGAGGGCGGTCAGGTGGGCCAACCCGAGACCTCCGAGCTTTCCGGTAAATTTTGCGCCGACAACGGGGTTCGCCACTCGGCGGGTATACACAAGTTGGTTTGGGGTGGAGAACAACTCGATCCCCTCGAGAAAGAAGGGCCGCTTCTCGGGGAAGAACAGCGCGAAACGCTCGTTGACGGTCACCAGACC
>DATHRW010000255.1:0-7881 GCA_035464955.1 Gemmatimonadales bacterium | reverse complement strand
TGTGGCCAGAACAGCGTCTCGGTCGTAGGGCAGGCTCGGGTCCACCAGCCGTGAGGCGGCGTCGATCACCGCCATCCCAGGGCCGGTGTCGAATGCGAACGCGCCCTCGGTCATTCCCCGGCGTGGAACGAACGTCAGATTGGCCATACCCCCGATATTCAGCAACACGCGCGAGTGGGTGTCGCTGCCGAATAGGAGCACGTCCGCGACAGGCACCAAGGGCGCACCCTCACCGCCGGCGGCAACATCGCGCGCGCGGAAGTTGTGCACCACGGTCGTGCCTAACCGCTCCGCCAGCACCGCGGGCTCGCCGAGCTGCCAGCTGACCGCGGGCGGCTCGTGCCAAATGGTTTGGCCGTGAAACGCGATGAAGCCGAGTTCCGCCCCGGTCCGCCCGCTGTCAGCGAGCAGGGCCTCGACGGCGTCGGCCGCCCATTCCGCCGTGTGCACGTGGAGGTGTGCCAGCTCGCGCGCCGTGGCCTGGCAAAAGGCGCGTTCGAGCGAAGCCCGGGCGCCATCATCGTATGGGTGGCTTCTGAAGTTCACGAGTGACACATCGGTGGTATCGGCGATCCTGACCAGGGCGGCATCGACGCCGTCCAACGATGTACCCGACATGAGTCCGACGGCCAGCACGGGATCGGTGGTCATTGCGAGGCCGGCGGTCGTACGGGAGGCGGATCGCCCAACAGCGGCCGGAGCTGCCCACCGTGCGAGGCCAGCACGCTCTCGGCCTCGTCCCGGGCCACTTCGAGCCGCACCATAACAATCGCCGTCTTGACGCTCCCCCCGGCGGCCTCGATCGCCTGCCGCGCGGCGGCCCGATCCACTCCGGTCGTCTCCATAACGATGCGCTCGCCGCGATCGATCAGCTTGCCACTCCAGGCCTGGAGGTCGACCATCAGGTTGCCATAGACCTTGCCCAGACGAATCATGGCACCGGTGCTCAGCGTGTTGAGCACCAGCTTGGTCGCCGTGCCCGCCTTCATCCGGGTAGAGCCTGTTATCACTTCCGGGCCGACCGGAATCGGGATGACGAGATCGCAGGTCCGCGTGACGGCATCAGGAGCGTCGCTCGACGTGACGAGGATGGTCGTCGCGCCACGTTCCTTGGCACGCGCGAGGCCAGCGCCCACATAGGGCGTCGTGCCGCTGGCCGCGATCCCAACCACCGTGTCCCGGGCGGACACCTGGCGCTCATCCATGGCCACTCGGCCGGCCGCGGTATCGTCCTCAGCCCCTTCGGCCGATCGCACCAGAGCCGGTGGGCCGCCGGCAATCACTCCCAGCACCATCGCAGGGTCGGTCCCGAACGTCGGCGGACACTCCGCGGCATCGAGCACGCCGAGCCTCCCGCTGGTGCCCGCGCCGAGGTAGATGAGCCGGCCGCCACTGCGGAATGACGTCTCGATCGACTCGATGGCCCGCGCCAGTTCTCGGCGCGCCGCCGCGACGATGCCTGGGACGGTGGCGTCCTCGGCGGCAATCAGATCGACGATCTCGAGCGGGGACGCGGAATCGATCCCAGGCGTGCGAGGATTCCGGCGCTCGGTCAGTCGCGGGTCGTGGTTGGCTTCTGTCACAGTTGATGAGGAGAGGCCATCTCCGTGAAGGTGGGCTAAATTAGACGGCGTTGGACGCCAGGATCAACCTCCGGCATTCCCATACGACCGAACCCCGTACCCCAGGCGGAGAGCGCCGTGCACCTTCCTTCGATGGCTCGTATCTCTTTGGTACTCGCCCTCGCGACCGCCTGTGCCGCGCCGCTCTCGACCGGAGTCGATCGTGGGTGGCCCCTGACGGGGGCGGCCCGGGTCACAAACGCGCCCCGGGCTATGGTGGTGTCGGGCAGCCCGATCGCGAGTGCTGTGGGCCGCGACATTCTCGCCGCAGGCGGCAACGCGGTGGATGCCGCCGTGGCCGTGGGCCTCGCGCTGGCGGTGGTGCATCCCTCGGCCGGCAACCTGGGCGGCGGAGGGTTCATGGTGATTCGGATGGCCGACGGGACGGTGCGGGCGCTCGACTATCGTGAGGCCGCCCCGCTCGCGGCCACACGGGACATGTACCTCGATCAGGACGGCGATCCGACGGACCTGAGCATTACCGGCCATCTGGCGGCGGGAGTACCCGGCTCGGTGGCCGGCATGATGGAAGCGCACCGCACCTATGGGCAGTTGCCGTTCGACCAGGTGATCGCACCGGCCATCGAACTCGCGGCCGGCGGGTTCGAGATCGACAGCTTCCGTAGCCATTCGATCGACTCCAACCGGGAACGGCTGTTCTTGTTTCCCAGCTCGCGACTGGCGTTCCTGCCCGATGGCCGCGCACCGCCTCGAGGGATGAAGTTCCGGCAGCCGGACCTGGCCCGCACGCTGGAGGACATCCGCGCGCGCGGCCACAACGGCTTTTACCTGGGACGGGTAGCGGATCTGATCGTCGACGAAATGCGGCGCGGGGGCGGCCTCATCACCCACGAAGATCTCGCCGCCTACCGCGCCATCTGGCGAGAGCCGATCAGGATCACCTATCGCGGCCATACCATCTACTCCATGCCGCCGGCCTCCTCGGGCGGGGTGACGCTGGGCCAGATCCTCAACATCCTCGAGGGCTATGAGCGGCTGCCCCCGTTCGGATCTCCGGAGCTGATTCACCTCGAAGCGGAGGCGATGCGTCGGGCATTCACCGATCGGAATACGTATTTGGGCGATCCGGATTTCGTCGAGATGCCGCTCGAGCGTCTCCTCTCGAAATCCTATGCGGCGGCGCTGCGTGCCGAGATTGCGCCCCGTCGCGCAACGCCCACGGGGAAGTTCGATCCGTCGCTTCGAACGGGCGAGAGTACCACGCACTATTCGGTGGTCGATGCCGACGGCAACGCCGTCAGCTGTACCACGACGCTCAACAACAGCTACGGCAGCGCCGTCACCGTCACAGGAGCGGGATTCCTCTTGAACGACGAGATGGACGACTTCGCGACGGCTCCAGGCCGGCCCAACATGTTCGGTCTGGTCCAGGGCGAAGCCAACGCGATCATGCCGGGTAAGCGAATGCTGTCCGCCATGACGCCGAGCATCGTGCTCGATCCCGCCGGCGAGCTATTCATGGTGGTGGGCACACCCGGCGGCCCCCGCATCATTACCATGGTGTATCATGTGATCTCGAACGTAATCGATCACGGGATGTCCCTGTCGGACGCGGTCACGGCGCCACGTATCCACCATCAGGGCCTGCCAGACTCCATCCGGGTCGAGCGGAACGGGTTCACGTTGGGCACAATCGCCGCGCTCGAGCGGATGGGCCACGCAGTAAACCTCCAAGGCTACTCCGGAGACGTGGAAGCGATCATCCGGACAGAGCTGGGATGGCAAGGGGTGAGTGATCCGAGGCTGGGAGGAGGGGGAGCGGGATACTGACGGGAGTAGGGAGTAGGGAGTGGGGTGTAGGGGGTAGGATAGCAGGAGGGCTGGGTCCGACCTGGCCCCAGCCCTCCGTCGCTGATACATCCTACTCCCTACTCCCTACTCCCCCCTCCCTAGTTCAACACCACGTCCGAACTCAGGGTCACGGTGATTGCCGCGCCGGGCGGCACCACCACGTCGCGGTCGTAGGTCTCGAGTGCGCGGGCGGTGCCCGCCGCGGCGCCGACGGCGCCACCGATGACGGTGCCCTTCTTGCCCCCGATGATGCGTCCGGCCACGGCCCCGATGGCCGTACCCGCGCCGACCTTGGCGACGTCACCCGCCTGGACGCCCCGACCCTTGAGATACTTCTCCACGTAGTCGACGCTTCCACGTACCGTGTAGGCTCGGCCGTCCACCATCAGTTGCGTCGGCTCGAGCACCAACACGCCGGCAGTATCTCCCTTGTTTTCCGACGGGGCGATGGCCTTGACCGTGAAGCTGATCTCGGCGCCTGCCGGCACCACGATTCGGCCTCGCTCGTCCTTGAGATCGTTCGATGTCCGAGCCACGAACACGTAGCCGGGCTTATGGGTCCGGGACGTGAGGGTGTCGATCGCCGTGGCGTTGACGACTGCGCCGGCCGGAATGGTGGCGGCTGAGCGCGTCGGGGCCGGTGGCGGCGCGGCAGTGGGCGTCGGGGTGACGGCCTTCCGCTTCGGCGCCGCGGCCGGCTGGGCGGCGGGAGTTTCGGTCGGGACATCAGCCAACTGGGCAGTGGTATCGACCGGAGCCAGCTCCAGATCCCGGCTCAGGCTATCGGCGAGCGCCATGTCGCTGTCCTTGTCGGCTCGGCCGCACGCCGCCACGGCGATGAGCGCCGCCATGAGCAGCATTCGTTTCATCATGCTTTCCTCCATACAGTGCGTGTATAATCACTGGGCCTAAGCCCACGTATCCAGTGCCATGCGCGAATTACGAACTGTCCTTCCCTACCTCCGTCCCTACCGGTGGACCTTCGCCGGGGGACTCGCGCTCGTCCTGGTCTCCAACTACTTCCTCACACTAGGTCCAAAATACCTAGAAATGGGGATCGATGCGCTGGAACAGGGCAATCCGTTCGCCGAGGTCCGCCGAGCGGGCCTGCTCCTGATCGCTGTCGCACTGCTGGGAGGCGTTGCCCGGTACGGCATGCGGGAGCTGCTCAATAGCGGCAGCCGGAAAGTCGAATACCGCATTCGAAACGCCCTCTTCGAACATCTCCAGCGCCTATCCAGTGAGTTTAGCGACCGGTTTGCCACGGGCGATGTGATGGCCCGCACAACCAACGATCTCCTCGCTGTCCGCATGGTCATCGGCCCCGCCATGATGTACCTGGTCGATACCATCACCCGGGGTGCGCTCATCGGGCCGCGGATGATCGCGATCAGCCCCCAGCTCACCCTGCTGGCCATCCTCCCCCTGGCCGTCCTGCCCGTTGCAATGATCGTGCTCGGCCGGCTGATTCACGACCGCAGCATGAAGGTCCAGTCCCAGTTCGCCACCCTGACCGACCATATCCGGGAAAATTTGACCGGAGTGCGGGTCGTTCGGGCCTATCGGCAGGAGGCGGCCGAGATCGCACACTTGGGGCGGCTGAATGAGGAGTATGTGGGGCGCAACATGGCCCTGGCATCGGTCCAGGGGGCATTCCGGCCGCTATTCACCTTCCTCGGCGGCGTGAGCGCCGTGGTGGTGCTGGCAGTTGGCGGGCGGCTGGTCATCGGCGGCAGCGTGACGGTGGCGTCCTTCATCGCCTTCGACGTGTACCTCGCCATGCTCATCTGGCCGCTCATTGCACTCGGGTGGGTGGTGAACCTGGTGCAGCGCGGTGCCGCGTCCATGGGCCGCATCAACGTCCTTTTTCAGCAGCAACCGGCCATCGTCTCCCCGCCCAACCCGGTGCCGCTGGCCCCTGCACGCGGCGGGCGCGCCATCACCTTCGACGGGGTGTGGTTTCGCTATCCCAACGCCCATGAACGCGGCTGGGTGCTGCAAGACATCTCGTTCCACGTGCCGGCTGGCCGCTCGCTCGCCATCGTCGGCCAAACCGGCGCCGGCAAGTCGACGTTAGTCGATCTGCTGGTGCGCACCTACGACCCCGACAAGGGAAAGATCCTGCTGGACGGCGTCGAAGTCCGCGATCTCGCGCTCCAGGACCTGCATGGCGCAATCGGATTCGTACCCCAGGAAACGTTTCTCTTCAGCCAAACGCTTCGCGAGAACATCCTCATGGGCACCGACGACGCGAGCCGCCTCACCGACGTGACCGAGACAGCCCAACTCGATGAAACGATTGCGGGTCTGCGCGACGGGCTCGACACGATGCTCGGCGAGCGGGGCGTCAATCTGTCCGGCGGGCAGAAACAGCGCACCGCCATCGCCCGTGCCCTCGCGATCGACCCGCCGGTCTTCGTCCTCGACGATGCGCTGAGCGCCGTCGATGCTCACACCGAGGCGAAGATCCTGACGGCCTTGCGCGGCGCCTTGGCGGAACGGACCAGCATCATCGTGTCACACCGGCTCGCCGCTGTGCGCGAAGCGGACTGGATCTTGGTGCTGGAAAGGGGCTCGATCGTCGAGCAAGGAAGGCACGAAGACTTGATTGCCCGCGGCGGACGCTACTGGAGCCTGCTCCGCAAGCAGCAGCTGGAGGAGGAGCTGGAAGAGGCAGGGAGTAGGGAGTAGGGAGTAGGGAGTAGGAAGTTGGGGGTACAAAGCCGGATAGGAAGAACACGTCCTTGCACTACTCCCTACCGACTACTCCCTACTCCCTACTCCCTTGCTAGAGCTGTTCCCTCAAGAACTCCGGCGTCAAACCTTGGAGCCAGCCGGCCAGGCGGGTAAACTCGCCCGACACGAGCAGCACACCCACGATGATCAGCAGGACGCCGCTCGCGCGTTGCACCCACGGCAGGTACTTCCGGAATCGTTGGAACCAATCGAGAAACGCCTCGACCGCCCAGGCGGCGACCAAGAACGGCAGTGCCAGCCCCGCCGAGTAGACGGCCAGGAGCAGAGTGCCACGGCTCAGGTCGGCCTGGGTCCCTGCCAGGGTGAGGATTCCGCCGAGGATCGGACCGATGCAGGGTGTCCACCCCGCGGCAAACGCCATGCCCACCAGCAACGTTCCGAAGTACCCGAGCGGCTTCTGCTCGATGTGGAGGCGACTCTCGCGCTCGAGGAAGCCCAGGCGGAAGATGCCCAGGAGATAGATCCCGAACAGGATGATGAGCACGCCGCCCACCCGCTGCAGCCAGACTTGGTGGTAGTTGAGCGCGCGGCCCAAGGCGGTGGCGCCCATGCCGAGCAGGATGAAGACGAGCGAGAATCCGCTGACGAAGAGCAGCGAGTGGATCAGGGCGATTCGCCGCCGGGAGGTCATCTCGTTCAGGCTGAGGCCGGTGATGAAGCCGAGGTACGACGGGACCAGGGGCAGCACGCAGGGCGACAGGAAACTCAACAGCCCCGCGACAAACGCCACGACGATACCGAGGTTGCCGGGCTCGTTCACGCGGACGCTGCTTTCAGCACCGGTGAGCCGTCAAGGCGACCGCTCGCGGGAACAAGGGCACGCGCGCGCAGGGTCACGCGCTCAGTCGGTGTCGACAGGGCCATCGTCGTTGGGTGGGAACCAGCGCTCGATCGGAATGCGGACCGGTGGCTCCTCCTCGAGACGGTGTTCGGCCAAGGCGAGGATATCGTCCAGGGTCTCGACCACGCCGGACCCGACCTCCGTGATATCGGCCGAATAGGTACCGCGCTCCTTGCCCTTGAGTTGGTGCATGTAGCGTGCGGTGTAGATTCTACGGCGGTCGCCGTCGACCCGGGTGAAGACCGCCGTACCCCATTGACGACCCTCGTGCATCATCGGCCGGAACACCCAGAGCCCGTCCATCTCGGCCACCGGCACCTGTTCGGCCACCAACGCGGCCAAGCGCGTCCAGCCCTCCCCAACGCCGGGCTCGTCAGCTGTGGTCGTGTGCTGCATACTTGGTCCGCATGAGAGAATCGCTTCCTGAGCAGGGAAATCGCGCGTGAACTCGAAAGACCGTCATCATACGGCAGGGGAAGGTATGGCTGGGTGGATCGGTATTCAAGGACAGAGCGTCCGCCGATGGGCTCTGGTCTGGCTTGCGATCGCCGCTTGCCTCGCCGCCTTGCCCCTCGCGGCACAGGAGCCCCAGGCGCCCGATTCCGTGCAGTCCGATTCCGCTATCACGCTTCCCGACCTCACCGTCACCCGGGCGCCCGAGCGCATCGCTCGGGCTCCGCTGGCGGTGGCGCGGCTGGACCGCGATGCCCTGTCCCGTGGCCACTCGACCGTCACACTGGACGAGGCCTTACCCGAGATACCCGGCGTTTCCGTCGCCAATCGCTACAACTTCGCGCTGGACGAGCGCATTTCGATCCGCGGCTTCGGGAGCCGAGCCAGTTTCGGCGT
>DATHRW010000254.1:0-2436 GCA_035464955.1 Gemmatimonadales bacterium | reverse complement strand
TTCAGTTCGGCTGGACGCCGCACAGGTGCTGCATGGCTGTCGTCAGCTCGTGTCGTGAGATGTTGGGTTAAGTCCCGCAACGAGCGCAACCCTCGCCCTCAGTTGCCATCGGTTCGGCCGGGCACTCTGGGGGAACCGCCGGTGATAAGCCGGAGGAAGGTGGGGATGACGTCAAGTCCTCATGGCCCTTACGGGGTGGGCTACACACGTGCTACAATGGCGGTGACAATGGGTTAATCCCCAAAAACCGTCTCAGTTCGGATTGCCGGCTGCAACTCGCCGGCATGAAGTTGGAATCGCTAGTAATCGCGTATCAGCATGACGCGGTGAATACGTTCCCGGGCCTTGTACACACCGCCCGTCACACCATGGGAGTTGGGTCTGCCCGAAGACGGTGCGCCAACCTGTTCGCAGGGGGCAGCCGGCCACGGTAGGCTCAGCGACTGGGGTGAAGTCGTAACAAGGTAGCCGTAGGGGAACCTGCGGCTGGATCACCTCCTTTCTAAGGACGGTCCAGGACGAGACGACCCGCATCCCGCGGGGGTCTTCCCGGACCTACTTGGGCAAAGTCCCGGCAGCGATGCCGGGCACCGGATCGGACCACCCTCATATCCCTTCGCTCGCGATGCGCCGGCCGAGAGCCGCGACATGCCGATCCTTGGGGGCCATAGCTCAGCTGGGAGAGCACCTGCTTTGCAAGCAGGGGGTCGCCGGTTCGATCCCGGCTGGCTCCACCATCGGAGCCCGGTCGCCGCGGAGCGGCGATCAGGGGCGCCAGTGGCGCGCCTGAAGGGATCGGATGCCCGAAGGCCTTGGCCGGAGGGCCGAGCCCGGTGGCATCGCGGGAAGCAGGAGCGTGCCGACGTCCTGGTCCCGGCCAAGGGTTCGGGACCGCGTGGCGGGGCCACGCGGCGCTGCGGCTCAAACGCGCCACCGGCGCGTTTGCCGGCTTCGCCGGGCGCCGTGCGGGTCGGTAGCTCAGGTGGTTAGAGCGCACGCCTGATAAGCGTGAGGTCGGAGGTTCAAGTCCTCCTCGACCCACCAGCGCGCTGCGCGCGCTGGTTTGTTTTTGAGAGCGCTCTCGCTCGCGTTGCTCGCTGCTTGAGCGCGTTGGCCGAGCGAGCCTACTTCGCACCATCCATATTCGTTTGGACCTTTTGGCGGGGCTTCCCCGCTGAGGTCTTTGACATCGTGAAGAGAGAGAACACGAGACGTTTTTGGGCGTCGCGGCCAGTGCGGCCGTGGCGGCGTCCGTCGCGCGTTGCGAGCTGTGCGAGGATCCGTCCTCAAGCAGCGAGCGAAGCGAGCGGTAGGACACTCAGAAACAGTCTTTCCAAGTCTAACGCACTGACCGACGCCGGTCGGGTCGTGCCCTCTCGGGGGTGTGGCCCGTGACCGGCGCTGAGACGGGTCCATGGGCGGAGAGGCTGGCTGTCATGCCGGCCGATCCTTCGTCTTCCGGACCGGATCAAGCGCAATAAGGGCGTCTGGTGGATGCCTAGGCGGCAAGAGGCGATGAAGGACGTGGCACTCTGCGATAAGCCCGGGGGAGGCGAGAGCACCCTTTGATCCCGGGATCTCCGAATGGGGCAACCCACCTGACGGTGGTTTGTTGTTTGACCTATCGCGCTTCGCGCTACTTGAGGACGGGTTTGCGCCCGTCTTTGGTTGCACGGAGCGTGGCAGGCAAAGGACAGATCGCCGGAACAGGTACTTGAGACCTGAACACATAGGGTTTTAAGAGCGAACCCGGGGAACTGAAACATCTCAGTACCCGGAGGAAAGGACATCAACCGAGACTCCGTTAGTAGCGGCGAGCGAACGCGGACCAGGCCGAGTGGTCTCCTAAAGTCGAACCGGCTGGAAAGCCGGGCCGGAGCGGGTGATAGCCCCGTAGACGCAAAAGGAGGCTGCCGTCAGAGTAGGGCGGGGCACGTGAAATCCTGTCTGAACATGGGGGGACCACCCTCCAAGCCTAAGTACTCCTTGCCGACCGATAGCGAACCAGTACCGTGAGGGAAAGGTGAAAAGCACCCCGACGAGGGGAGTGAAACAGATCCTGAAGCCGTGCGCCTACAAACAGTGGGAGCCGTTCTTCGGAGCGGTGACCGCGTACCTTTTGTATAATGGGTCAGCGACTTGGTCTCCGTAGCAAGCTTAAGCCGAGAGGTGTAGGCGCAGCGAAAGCGAGTCTGAACAGGGCGCATCAGTTACGGGGATCAGACCCGAAACCAGGTGATCTAGGCATGGCCAGGCTGAAGGTGCGGTAACACGCACTGGAGGGCCGAACCCACATCCGTTGAAAAGGATCGGGATGAGCTGTGCCTAGGGGTGAAAGGCCAATCAAACCTGGAGATAGCTGGTTCTCCGCGAAAGCTATTTGGGTAGCGCGTCGGATGTATCCCTCGGGGGGTAGAGCACTGGATGGGTAATGGG